>JAAFJL010000008.1 GCA_013298865.1 Cytophagales bacterium
ATTTTACCTGAGTCTATTTCGGCAACTTTTGCTCGTTTAAATGGCTCACTAAATGTACGAGTAATCTTTGTTTTGTCCATAAGTTGGGTTGTTTTATTTGTCAACCTATTTCAGGACGATACAAATCGCTCCAACCCTCCTCACCTCCTCCAAAACCCTCAAAAACTCTTCATTCATTTCGGCTTCAAGGGTGATTGTCTTGTTCAGAAATGGATGGTCAAAAGTTAGGCTTTGGGCGTGTAGCAACATGGTATTTAGCTCGAATCTTTCTTCAAACATTTTGTTGTGTTTGCATTCTCCGTGGGTTTTGTCACCAATTAGATAATGTCTCATCTGGGCAAAATGTCTTCTAATTTGGTGCATCCTACCTGTTTCTGGAGAAATTTCCGCCAAAGAATACCTTGATTTTGGGTACTTACTCACTGGAATGTCTAACTCAAATTGTTCCAAACATCGGTAATGTGTAAGTGCCTCTTTCAAAACGCCTTTGTCGTCTTCTAATGGTCTATCCGTAAATCCATTTTCTGGCAAAAAACCTCTAACTAAAGCCAAATATTTTTTCTTGGTTGTGTGTTCTTCAAACTGTTTTTTTACTAATTTATCGGCTTGTGGGGTTAGAGCAAAAAGTAAAACTCCCGAAGTTTTTCGGTCTATCCTATGGCAAGGACTTACCCATGCACCCAATTGATTACGAAGAATTTGTAAGGCAAAAACAGATTGATTAGCAGCAATCGGAGAACGATGAACCAGTAGATTATGAGGTTTATTAACTGCCACAAAATGTTCATCTTGGAAAATTATAGGCAGAGAATCAACGGCTAAGGTGATGTTTGTTTCCATAGGTTTTAGCTTTTGGCAGTTAGCTTTTGGCTTTTGGCAGTTAGCTAATTGCTTAAAGCTAACTGCCAAAAGCTAAAAAAACTACTTCCCTATCGAGATTAAATTAGCAAATAGTCTATAAGCTCCAGCAACACCCGCAGGTAATTGCCTGAAAAAAGCATACCCTGTATAAATATAATTTCCTTTTCCATGTTTGGCGTACAAAAGTCCCCCGTCTAAAGGTTTTTCTGTTGGGTCGTTGGCAGACAAAAGTGTTTCGTATTGTGCATCCCATTCATTCGAGAAATACAAGCCTCTTTCTTGCACCCAATTCTCAAAATCCTTACTGGTTATCTTGTTTGGGGCATTTAGCAAAGGATGTTCTGGTTTCAAGAATCTAATTTCTGCTTCTTCAACTGTTACACGTTCTCTTGAAAGTTTGTACGGGAATGGTCCTAAGCCACCTTCATTTAACTTTTGCAATTGATTATTTACCTGATATTGCACTACCATATTTCCTCCATTCTGCACATAATCCATCAGTTTTTTCTGGTAAAATTTCAAACGTTCCTCAGTATTGTACGCCCGCACTCCTACTACAATTGCATCAAATTTCGATAAATCTTCGTTGAATTCCTTCTCGCCCAGCATCGTTACATTGTATCCAATTTGTTTCAATGCAGCGGGAACTTCGTCGCCCGCACCAGCAATGTATCCGATGTTTGTACCTTTTTTCTTAATGTCTAATTTTACCAATTTTGCTTCTGCTTTCGGGAAAAGAGTTTGTGGCGAAATATGGTCATAATTTATGGTAAGCAAACCTTTGTCTGAACTTCCGTTCGGACTATCAACAATGGCTCTCATTACTCCATCGGACGCACCGAAATTTGTAATATCAGTTGGTGAAACCTTGAAAACAATCGTCTGCTCTTGGTATTTATTAGCGAGTTTAAAAATCGTTGTTGATGGCTCGGCGTGCCAACCTTTGGGCAATTCCAAACGAACACTTCCATTCAAATCTGCTCTCTGAGATTTCACCGTAACCTCAACAGTCTTAGGTTTTGTATCTGCAAAAACATATACTTTATCAGAAATATTGGCAGTAACCTCTGGACGAACCTCGAAAGTTCTATACAATTCTCCACGAGTTTCATCGGTGTATTTATAAATAATTGGTGA
The DNA here is from genome assembly GCA_013298865.1 of Cytophagales bacterium. GTDB lineage: Bacteria > Bacteroidota > Bacteroidia > Cytophagales > Spirosomataceae > JAAFJL01. Next base: position 1,999 of record JAAFJL010000008.1, read on the forward strand.
AGCAAAAGTAAACGACTGACCTTCGATAGTAAATGAAAACTCCGCTTGCAAATCTGCTGCTTTTGTAGGTAAACCATTCAAAGTCAAATCATTAACTGCGTACATTCCCTTGCTCATTTTTGGTTCTGCTAACCAATATGGCTGAGTTAAGGCTTGATTTTTAGGAATTTGAACACCAAAAGTCAGGCGATTTAATTCATTATTTCCTAAAGTAGTTTTCATTGTTGTGTCTTTACTCAAGCCTACAAATTTAATTTTATCAATCGTCATCTGTAAGGTAGAACGTTTGATAAATGATGCAGTAACATTTATTTTATCATTTTGTGCCACTGCATAATCACTCGGATTTGCTTCAAAATACAAACCAGAACAAGCTATAATCAAAGTTTCTAATTCTTTCTTTTTCTGAACTTTCCAGTACTCATCTTCTAATTTTTCAACTAATTGATATGCCTTCACTAACTGAGGAACAATACTTTCTGGCATATCTGGATTAAAAGATTTCACAGCATTTTCAAGTATTGCTTGAATTGCTGCTCCTCCTTTCACTCGATTCCAAGAAACATCAACACCGTCAAAAACGTCTTTTTCGGCTTTGTCGCCAAATTTATGGACAAAATACTCTGGTCTTGCACCACGTCCACGAGGAACACCAAAGCCTTGCGATTTGTGCTGAGAACGACTTTCTGCCGCAATTTCATTATACGATTTACCAATCAAAGGATTAAAGCCACCAATATCAACCTGAATCCAATCTTTTTCAGCAGGTTTTTGGGTTTGGGCTACCGTTCCAAAATTGAATGTATTCCAAACAACACGTTTGGCTTGCCACGGTTTTACGTATTTTAATTGTTCAGGATATTTGGTTGGGTCTCCTGCGAGCTTGAAGGCTTCTTCTGCTAAAACTGCTGATGCCGAGTGATTGCCATGTCCAGCACGAGGGTCTGGCGGAAAACGACAAACTATAATATCTGGACGAAGATTTCTGATTCGCCAAACTACGTCTCCCAAAACGGCATCTTTTCCCCAGATTTGTAGGGTTTCGTCTGTGGTTTTTGAGAATCCAAAATCGTTTGCACGAGTAAAATATTGTTCTGGACCATCAATGGCACGAGCTGCCAATAATTCATTGGTACGAATCAATCCCATCAATTCTGCTTGTTCTGGACCAATGAGATTTTGTCCGCCATCACCCCTTGTGATTGACAAATATGAGGTTCTAACTTTTCGTTCTTTGGCAAGCCAAGAAAGCATAATTGTGTTTTCATCGTCTGGATGAGCAGCTACATATAAGGCAGAACCTAAAACATTGAGTTTTTTGAGATTCAATAAAATTTCTCCAGTTGACATCGGCTTAATTGCCTGAGCGTCAGAACTTTCTTTAAAAAAAGTGATTAGAAATAATACAATACTTAAATTAATGATGAACTTTTTTTTCATTTTCGGTTGATTTGATGAATGCTTGTTTTGATGAATATTTTTTATAAAAGAATCCGTGGTACGGTTGAGATGTAAACCCATTTATGAGAAATTCAACCTCAACCGTGCCACGGTTAGAAATGCTGATTGTTTTGATAAATGCTTGTTTTGATAAATATTTTAATGGAGTCTGTGTAAACTGAAGATTCCGAACTTACCTTCTTATCCCAACAACACTTGGGACGCCAACTTCTTCATTACCAACGATAACGGTAATTTGAAAGAAAGAAATCCCGAAATCCAATGGAATCTTATAACGTACTTCTGTACCATCTGCATTCACAACGGCATCTTTTATGACAGTCGCTATACCTGGTGATGCAGGCTGAGGAACAAATCTTAATTTTGTGATTACTCCCTTTTTTGCAAGATTATAGCCAGTAATGATGATTTCTTCTCCTCTACGATATTGAGTTGTTGAAATAGACTCGAAAATTGGTGTTGTCCCAACTCCTACAACTTTTACATCCATTACTGTATATTTAAACGAACGCCCTCGAACATCGACTTGTAATTTATAATTTCCCAAAGGTACATTTACTGGAACTTGTAAATTAGCTTCATTAACTTTCACAGACACATTCTTTAAATCATAACTTGCCGTCTTGCCAATAAGTGTAAATTTTGAAGCCGTAGTACTAAAATTTTTGCCATAGACTTTAAAAATATCTGTGGTTTTTACTTCAAAAACTTCTAAACCTGTAATTTCTGGGTCGCTTGCTAATTTTGCAATCACTGTAATGTCATACGCTTTTTTTGTACTATCTGCTGCCGTAACAAAATAACGAATGGGTGATTTTGAGAAATCTTGGGCTGCACCTGTATTGGGCGAAACATTGGCATTGTTAGAAATGACAATTGTTGGTGTTAAGGGAGTTTTCAAATTCGTACCAACTGGAACTTTCAAGGTAATTGTTCTCTTGGCAGAATCAATATCACCAATTACAGTCGGAGAAAAATCTTTAAAATTGAAACTCAAAATTTCTTTTTTTGAACTTGGTGGTCCTTTCAATTCAATTGTCTCGGAACAATTACTGAAAAGACCCATCAAAACTATGTAAGTTGTCAATTGTACAAGTTTTTTCATGATTTCAATTGTTTGGGTACGAAAGTGGTTTATCTATTTTTCAACTTCTTCAAAAAGCACAACATTCAAAAAATCTAAAAAAGGCTTCAATGTTCTACAAGTTTCAGTTACGTTTTTTACAAAATCAGGACTACAAACTTCTTCGTCAGTGAATTTATGCCAAAAAAACATTTGTTTTCTTCTCAGTAATTCAATTTCTGGATGGTCTTTGTCGTATCCTTTCGGAGATGACTTTACAGACTCGCCTTCAATTTCTCCAAAAGTTTTTACAAAGTTTGGTTCAAAAATTATACTTTTTAATTGCTGGGAATTATAATCAATTTCTTGTCTGAGTTTTGCCAACTGGTCTGCCTCTGGGGCGTACATTCCTCCGCCCAAAAAAGACTCATTATTGGGTTGAACGTGCAGATAATAATCCATTCTACCAGATTTTCTTCCACCTTCTGAAAAACTGGCGGAGAGCCAATTTTTGTATGGGTCTTTGTTTTTTGAAAACCGTACATCTCTGGCAATCCGATAGTTACAGTTTTTTACCAAAACACCTGTCATATTTTCAAACTCACCAATTGTATGAATTAATTCTTGAATACTTTCTTCAAAATTACTTTTTACTGCATCGTAACTTTTCTTATTGGCATAAAACCACTCTCTATTATTATTTACAGCTAAGTTTTCTAAAAAAGTCAAGGTTGAAATCGGAATTGGCATTGTATTGCTATTTATTTTTGATGAAATGGACTCTAATTTAGTCAAAAAAAAATAATCATTTTTGAATCTGAGTTAATTTTGGGATTTTTGTAAAAAATCTATCGAAAAATCAACAAACATGAGAATTCTTACGGGCATACAAGCATCGGGCAGACCACATTTAGGTAATATTTTAGGGGCAATAAAACCTGCCATTGAATTATCTAAACAAGCATCAAACGAGTCTTTTTTATTCATCGCCGACCTTCACACATTAACAAGTTTGAAAGACGGAAAAGTTTTAACAGAAAATACTAACGCAATCGCTGCCGCATGGTTAGCTTTTGGTTTTGATGCTTCAAAAAATTATTTTTATCGCCAATCGAGATTAGCCTCGTATCATACCGAACTAATGTGGTATTTGAATTGCTTTACACCATTTCCGATGTTGGCAAATGCACATAGTTTTAAGGATAAATCTGAAAAATTAGCAGACGTAAATGCTGGACTTTTCACCTACCCAGTTTTGCAAGCAGCAGATATAATGTTGTATGATGCTCATCTTGTTCCTGTGGGGAAAGACCAACGACAACATTTGGAAATGTCACGTGATATTGGCGGTGCTTTTAACAGACAATACAATGCCGAGGTTTTGGTTTTGCCAGAAGCAAGAATTGATGAAAATGTGATGACAATCCCAGGTATTGATGGACAAAAAATGAGTAAATCACTCAACAATTACATTGACATCTTTTTGGATGAAAAAGAGTTATTAAAAGTCGTAAAGCGAATTGTTACAGATGCCACACCATTAGAAGAACCCAAAAATCCAGATACTTGTAATGTTGTTAAATTGTATTCTTTAGTTGCAAAAACTGAAGAAATACAGACTATGAGAGAAAATTATCAAAGAGGGGGTTACGGATATGGACACGCAAAACAAGCACTACACGAGGTTTTAGTAAGAGAGTTTGCCAAGGAGAGAGAACTTTTCAATTACTACATGAGCAATTTACCAGAATTAGAAGCGAAGTTAAAAGAAGGAGAAGGTCGTGCAGAAGTTGTGGCAAAAAATACAATTTCGAGAGTAAGAAAGGCTTTGAATTTTGATTAAAATTAAGAGATCTATGGGGTTTTAAAACCTTATAGTTCTAATTATCAGCAAGTTAATGACAACAATTCAACAATTAGATACTGAGTTTTTTCTTTGGTTAAATTCATTTCATAGTGCAACATTCGATGGGATTATGGCTTGGATTTCTGCCAAAAATTCTTGGATTCCACTTTATATTTTAATCATTGTTGTGGTTTTCTATTTTTTCAAAAAGAAAGGTTTTTTTTACATACTATCTTTAATTGTTTCAGTGACACTTTCAGACCAATTTTCGTCATCTTTGTTAAAACCATTATTCAAAAGATTACGTCCATGCCATGAACCTGACTTACAAAATCTCGTTCATTTAGTTGGTAATTGTGGTGGGCAATTTGGTTTTTGTTCTTCTCATGCTGCCAATAGTTTTGCTTTAGCAACGTTAATGAATTTGTTCTGGGGAAAACAATGGAAAGCCCTAAACGTTATGTATATCTGGGCTTTTGTAGTTTCATATTCCAGAATTTATGTAGGGGTACATTACCCAATTGATATTCTTGTTGGAGCTTTAGTAGGCATATTTTTTGCCAATTTAGTTTATATTTTAACCCAAAAATATTTTAAAATTTACGTATGAAATTAGTCCTTTTAGTTTGCTCTTGTTTCCTTTTTTCTACTTCAAAAATCACTGAAAAAAGTATTTTAAAACCAGCATTTAAAAATCATTCTTTCTCAAAAATTTCAAATTTTGAATTGAATAATGTTGAATCAGACGCCATCATCGGCATTTGGAAACATGAAACTTCGGAATCCAAAATTCAGATTTACAAGTCTGATAATCAGTACTTTGGAAAGGTTCTTTCGGCAAAGGATGCGATTGTTAATGGGAAACTTTCTTTGGACATTAAAAATCCTGAGCCTGCATTAAGGAAACGTACTGTTATTGGTTTAGTAATCCTCAGTAATTTTTCATACTCTGGAAAAAACGTTTGGGAAAATGGAGAAATATACGACTCCAGAGCAGGTAAAACTTACTCATGTCGGTTAACACTTCAAACAAATCAAACTTTAATTGTAAGAGGTTATATTAAAGCCCCACTTTTTGGAAAAAATGAAGTCTTCAAGCGAGTTGAGTAAAGTTAGCTTTCGGAAATTTTAAACGCTTTCCAAAAACCTCATTGTATCTACTCCATCCGCAAAATCTTCTAACATTGGGGCTTGGGCATTTCCTAATTTTATGGTTTGCTCTACTCCTATTACGCACTGTATTTTATCTTGATTTGCTTCAATAATTTTTGTAATCATCTCATTATCTGAGTATTCCTCAAAATACAAAATTGAAATCGGAGAAACTAATGCTTCATTTTGAGTGACCAATAAAAAACCGTTGTCTAAATGTTTTACACCGTTTACCAGTAAAATTGATTTATTGTATTCGTAATTATTCAAATATTTTGTTTGGTGAATAATCTGATTGTAGCTTTCGATTGACTCAAAGAATTTCGTAAAGTCATAATTTATAGGCACATATACCTTAGATACATTTCTACAACCCAAACCAAAATAGCTAAAAATGTCATTTCCCAAATTATATAATTCCTCCACGGTTTCTTTTCCAGTAATGACAGCAATCGAAGTTCTGTTTTTACGAATTATATGAGGAACATTTCTAAAATAATATTCAAAATGTTTTGAGGTATTATCCGACCCCGTAGCAATCAAAGCATCAACACCTTTCAACTGTTCCGAAATCGTAATTTTAATTTCGGGATTTATGTTTTTTAATTTAGCAATAATAGCTTTCATCAGAACAGTATCTTGTGAACTAAGTTTAGCCATACATTCATGACCGCTCAACACTACACAAAGTAAATCATGAAAACCAACCGCAGGTAAGTTCCCAGCCATGACTACACCAATCTTTTTAGCATTGATATCATCATTTACAGATGGATAGTTTCGGGTGAAATTATTCAACTTTTCCTCATCTAAAAATTCCTGAGCAATGGCATTTAACGATTTTTTTACATTTTCTTTTGTAAACCAAGCATTCTGTTGCCTTGCCAAATCTCCCCATAGTTCAATTTCTTTAATATTTTTTTCGTCTTTCAAAAACGTACCTAATTCAACGAAAACCTCTATTCTATCTTTTAAAGTCATGTTTTTATTATTTTTCACAAAGTTAAGGAAAGAAAGTCAAATAAAAATTTTACAATAGTCTTGTAACTTAGTAGGCTTTTAAGAAAATACTTATTATATTTGCATACTCTTGGGGTTAAAACTGTTATTTTATTCAAAAAAATATCTTTTAGCTTTCAAAACTTATTAACTTTGACCCATAAATCATTAAAAGAAGATTATCATGGCAATTATTATAACCGAAGAATGTATAAATTGTGGGGCTTGCGAGCCTGAGTGTCCAAACACAGCCATATATGAAGGCGGTGTTGAATGGACTTGGGGCGGTGGCACCAAATTAGTTGACGTAGAATTAGAAGACGGAATTACGATTGGTGGCAAAGAACCAATGGCTCCAGTTTCTGACGAATTTTATTATATTGTTAGTGATAAATGTACTGAATGTATGGGTTTTCATGAAGAACCTCAATGTGCAGCCGTTTGTCCTGTTGATTGTTGCGTGCCAGACCCTGACCATGAAGAAGACGAAGAAACGCTTCTTGGTAAAAAAGCATGGTTACACGCTGAGTAAATTCGATGCGTGATTTTCGTTTTTCGATGTTAGGTTTGTAAAGCATAAAATTAAATAGCATCAATAAAAAAGCTCCAACTTCTAAGAGGTTGGAGCTTTTTTATTGGTATAATCCTATTTTTTCTTGAAATCATAAACAAAGAATATTCTGTTTTTGACGACTTTAACCAAATAAGTTATAAAAATTAATAAATATTTAATTATTTATGTAAAAATGACAAAAATAGGTTCAATAACATACCTATTTTTAATCATTTTATGATTTTTTTAAGAAAACAGGTTATTTTTTTATCTAAAAAATTTGGAATATTAAAAATTGAAGTTCAACTTTGCAGTGTAATCAAGCATTTAATATAAAACAAAACCAAAGATTATTATGAAGAAAACCTTGACCACAGTATTTTATTTGCTTTTGGCATTTACAGCATTTTCACAGGAAAAGACAGAAAAACCAGAAGACAAACCAAAACTTACTTTCTCTGGCTACATTGATTCTTATTATATGGCAAACTTCAATAGTCCGAAAGACAGAAGTAATTTGGGAGCATCTGGAACTGCAAGGGCATTCGACCAAAAATCTGGTCAATTCTCATTAGGATTAGTTCAAACGAAATTAAATTATGCAACAAAAAGTTCTGATGTGGTAGTTGATTTGACATTCGGACCAAACGCAGATTTAGGACAGTACGGAAACGTTGTTGGACCTCTCGGAAAAGGAACAACTTCTTTAGCAATCAAACAAGCGTATTTCAACTGGAAAGCTACGGACAAATTAACATTAACAGCAGGTCAGTTTGGTACGCACATCGGATACGAAGTAATTGATGCACCTGTAAACTATCATTACTCGTTGTCTAACTTATTCAACAATGGACCTTTCTATCATATTGGTGTAAAAGCACAATACGCATTCTCTGATAAATTCTCGTTGATGGGTGGAATTGTAAATAATGTTGACAATTTGAATGACAATAACCGCAAAAAGGGATTAATTGCTCAGGTGTTTTTTCAGCCAGTAGCAGGATTCAATGTTTATTTAAACGGAATTACTTCAAACGAAGCTGCGGAAGATACAAAAACTGGTAAGACAGAAGATGCGAGTTATGATTTGTTGGATTTAACAACAACTTATCAGGTTTCAGAGAAGTTTATGTTAGGCTTAAACGTAGCTACTGGTTCTCAGAAAGGTGATTACCAAGGTGGTGGTGGTCCTGCAACTGCCAAAACTTGGGGTGGGTTTGCTATTTATACAAAGTATGATGTTTCGAGTACATTTGCATTGGGTGCAAGATACGAGTCGTTCAATAATAAAGATGGTGTAAGAGGATTACGCTTAGCTGACGGGACTGGTGTTTCTGTAAATTCAATCACAATCACACCGACAATAACAGTGGCAGATGGTCATTTATTATTAAAACCAGAATTAAGAATCGATTCATTCGATCAAAATTTCTTTGAAGATGGTGACGGTAAAGCTCAAAAATCTCAATCAACATTAGGTTGGGCTATGATTTATAAATTCTAAGATTCGTTTTTCGATGGTCGATATTAGTTTTAATTTGAAAATGTGCGGTTTGGGAAATTCAATTTTCAAATTCTCACATTTTCAAATTTCCAAATTAAAAATATTCTGTAAACAATTCCATAAACCCTTAATTTTCTAATCATTATGACACAACAAAAACCTAATTGGCTACCATTAATAGCCCTTTTAGCAATTGCTTGTACAGCTCCTTTCTTTGCTTCATCGCCAGCAAGTGCTGTAACTGAAGGCGTAAATGCTGGTGATACCGCTTGGATGCTCGTTGCATCTGGTTTGGTATTATTAATGACTCCAGGTTTGGCTTATTTCTACGGAGGTATGGTAAACTTGAAAAACGTTATCTCTACAATGTTACAATCATTCATTGCAATGGGTGTAATATCTGTAATTTGGGTAATGTTTGTTTTCAGTTTAGCTTTCGGTGATTCTATCGGAGGATTTATTGGAGACCCTCGTACATTCTTTATGTTTGGTGGTGTTTTTGAACACCCGTTAGAATTGGTTTCAAACCTTGACCCAAACATAAAATTAAGTTTCTCAATTCCTTTCGCATTGTTTGCTTTCTTCCAAATGAAGTTTGCAGTTATAACACCAGCCTTGATTTCTGGTGCATTAGCAGAGCGTATCAATTTCCGTGCTTATGTATTGTTCATGGTATTGTTCTGTATTTTCGTTTATGCTCCTTTGGCTCACTGGACATGGCATCCTGCAGGATTCCTTTTCAATATGGGAGTTCTTGATTTTGCTGGTGGTACCGTTGTACACATGAGTGCTGGTTGGGCTGCTTTGGCAGGTGCTTTATATCTGAAAAGACGTAAATCAGTTGTTGAAGCCAATATTCTCCCTCCTGCCAATATTCCTTATGTATTATTAGGAACTGGTTTGTTATGGTTCGGTTGGTTTGGTTTCAACGCAGGTTCATCTACGGCAGCAAATACATTAGCAGTTTCTGCATTTGCAACTACACACGTAGCGGCAGCAACAGCAGGTATTTCTTGGATTTTGTTTGATGTTGCTCGTGGTAAAAAAGTTTCTGCTTTAGGATTTTGTATCGGTGCGGTTGTAGGTCTTGTGGCTATCACTCCAGCTTCTGGTTTCGTAACAATTCCTGCGGCAATAACAATTGGTGCTATTTCTGCCATTGTTTCTAACTACTTGGCACATTGGAGAGCAAATTCTAAATTAGATGATACATTAGATGTATTCCCTTGCCATGGTGTAGGTGGAATGATGGGTATGTTATTTACTGGAATTTTTGCAAATCCTGCAGTAAATCCATTGGCAACCAAAGGTTTAGCTTACGGAGAAACAACTTTGTTTTTGAAGCACCTTTTGGCGTTGGTAATCGTTTCTGCATTTGCTTTCTCGGTATCATATTTATTACTAATTGTTACTGATAAAATCATTCCTTTGCGTGTAACGGAAGAAGAAGAAAGATTAGGATTAGATATTTCTCAACACGACGAGTCGTTGGTAGAAGCATAAGCCTTTCTTATCTCAATCTATAAAACACAATCACAAGTAATGTAATGGTTCTTGTGGTTTTGTTTCAGAAGGAAACCCCTCCAGCTTTGCCAGAGGGGTTTTTCTGTTTTTTAGAATTAAGATTTATCAGAAACGAATTTTCTTAAATATCCCCAATATTATCTTTTTGTAAATAAATTATGAAATTTAATATTAGAATTTGAATTGTGTACTCTAACTTTATGTCCCAAACAAAGCCCTCTTTCAAAGTTTGGTTTTTGCTTCATATCATTGTTGAAATTTTAAACAAATTCAACCCCAAAAAAATAAACATTAACTTCATGCAACAATTTTCCACAACATTCAAGTATGTGATGGCATTACTGTTTTCGTTTGTCATTACATTAAATTCCTTCTCACAAGTCACAACTTCATCCATTAACGGATTAGTTACTGATGAAAAAGGTGAATTTTTGCCAGGTGCATCTGTACAGGCAACTCACGTTCCTTCTGGAACAAAATATGGCGTTTCTACTCGTGCGGACGGGCGTTATACATTACCAAACGTACGGGTTGGCGGTCCTTATTTGATTCAAGCATCTTTTGTAGGCCATAAAACTTCCAAGACAGAAGTTAGCGAATTAAAATTGGGAGTAAAATTCATTAAGGATTTTAAATTAGCAGGCGAGTCTTCTCAATTACAAGAAATTGTTGTGAAAACAGATGCCGTGTTAAATAGCCAACGTACTGGTGCTGCAACTAACATCACGGCACAACAATTGGCTATTATGCCCACTGTTACTCGTGGAGCATTTGACTTTGTAAGAAAAGACCCAACTTTTGCTGAAAACGGTTCGTTTGGCGGTAGAAATAGCCAATTCAATAACTTTGCAGTTGACGGAGCTATTTTTAATAATCCTTTCGGTTTGGATGCTGCTCGTCCAGGTGGGCAATCAGATGCCGAACCAATTTCTCCAGATGCCATTGAACAATACCAAGTTTCTTCTGCACCATTTGATGTAACACAAGCAGGTTTTACAGGAGCTTCTGTAAATGCCGTAACGAAATCTGGAACAAACGATGTGCATGGAACTGCCTATGGTTTTTTCAGAAATCAAAGTTTAACTGGCGGTAAAGTAGCTGGAGCAAAGATTTTTGTACCAGATTTGAGCCAATTCCAGGCAGGATTTTCGTTGGGCGGACCAATCGTAAAAGATAAATTATTTTTCTTTGCGAATTTAGAAATTGACCGTCGTTCAGACTTAGGTTCAAGTTTCTTGGCTGCTCGCCCAGGTTTGTCAGGCTCAAATGTTTCGAGGGTTACGGCGGCAGATTTAGAATTGGTTTCTTCTACTCTAAGCAAATTTGGCTACCAAACTGGAGCTTATGAGAATTATACGGAGAAAACCAACAACACCAAAGGAATCTTTAAACTGGACTGGAATATTAGCCCAATCCATAAACTAACGGCAACCTACAATTTCTTGGATGCCTCAAAAGATAAAACTGCTAACCCCTCAGCAATTGGTCGTAGAGGTCCAGATTTTTTAACGTTGCAATTTTTCAATTCTGGCTATAGAATCAACAACAAATTGAATTCAACAATTGTAGAATTAAAATCAAACTTCTCAAATAAATTCTCTAATAAATTACAATTAGGATACGCTACTTTCCGTGATACTCGTGATCCATTTTCAACTCCATTTCCTTCTGTAAACATTGCAAAAGATGGTATCCGTTACATCGTGGCTGGTCACGAGCCTTTTTCAATCAATAATAAGTTAGGGCAAGATGTTTATCAAATCACGGATAACTTCAACATTTATGCTGGAGACCATACTATTACAATCGGTGGAAGTTTGGAAAAATTTGAGTTTGATAACTCATTCAATTTAGGAGCATATCCTGGGGTTTTTAGTCCTGATTATGCTTCCGTAGCAGATTTTGTAAAAGCAGCAAGCGATGGTTCTTTTGCCAAAGATGTCGCTGCAGCTTCGACAGCTTTCAAGACAAATAATGAAAAAAATACTTGGGCTTTGGCTGAAACAAACGTTGGGCAATTAGCTTTTTATGCACAAGACGAATGGCAGTTTAACAAAAACCTTACGATTACTGCTGGAATAAGAATGGATAAACCTTTGTATTTTGATACAGCAGAGAAAATTCAGGAGAATATTAACAGAAATTGTTGCTATGATAAAGACATCACTTATTACGATGAAGCGGGAAAAGCTACTAAATTTGATCATACTGTTTTGCCAGCCTCAACGCCTTTAATTTCGCCAAGAATTGGATTTAACCTTGATGTGAAAGGTGATAAATCAACTCAAATCCGTGGTGGGACAGGTTTATTTACAGGTCGTTTCCCATTCGTTTGGGTTGGAAACCAAGTGGCAAATCCTAACTTTTTCTTTTATTGCGTAACTGATCCGAATTTTAAATTTCCACAAGTGTGGAGAACCAATTTAGGGGCAGATAAAAAGTTTGATAATGGTTGGTTACTTTCTGGAGACTTAATTTATACGAAAGACATCAACGCTATGATTGTAAGAAATTACGGTTTAAAATTGCCAACTGGAAAATTGGTTGGTACTGACACTCGTCCGATTTATACAAATGCTGACCGTGCTGATAAATTTGGACCAACAAATGCTTATGTGTTTTCAAATACAGATTTAGGTTATTCATTCAACGCTTCATTCAAGGCAGAAAAAACTTTTGCCAATGGTTTGAATGCTTTCTTTGGATATAACTACACTGATGTTCAGGATGCTGCGTCGATTCAAGCAGAAATCTCTTCAGATGCTTATGACCGTAATCCTGCGAACATTCAACATACAAATCGTCCTGTTTTAGCTCCATCAGTTTTCGGAAACCAGCATAGAATTGTATTTGGAGCAAGTAAGAAATTTGTTTATGCCCATGGCAAAGCAGCAACAACATTCTCGTTGTTTGCAGAATACGACAAAGGTGGAAGATACAGCTACACTTATGGTGGAGACATCAATAACGACGGTTCTGGTTTGAACGATTTATTGTACATCCCGACTGATGGACAAATAGATGCCATGAAATTTACAGGAACTACTCCAGAACAAGCAATCCAGAGAGCTGGTTTCAAGTCATACATCGCACAGGATGCTTATTTAAGTGCGAATCGTGGAGCTTATGCTGAAAAGTACGCAAATCTTAGCCCATGGTATTCTAAATGGGATTTGTCTATATTCCAAGATTTTAATGTTGCAAAAGGACATACAATCCAACTAAGTTTCACAATGTTGAATTTGGGTAACTTCATCAGTTCAGATTGGGGAGTTCGTCAGGTGGCTTCAATCACGAGTTTAGTTCAGCCTTTGGGTGTAAGTGTTGCAAATGGTGTACCGACATATAGCTTCGATACTGCTCAGAAAAGTACATTTTATAACGATAACGGATTGCCTTCTCGTTGGCAAGGGCAACTTGGTTTGAGATACAGATTCTAATGTTTTCAAACTAAATTTCAACAAAAAAGCCGAGACAGTTGTCTTGGCTTTTTTGTTGTGTTAGACATTAATCTACCAAGTAGGTTGTAATCTTACGTTCAAAAGGTCCTACTTGTAAAATCTTTTGATCTTGGAATGCAAACGGGTCAAAGTAGTGATAACTCCCCGATGGAGTTTTTACCATAATTGCCATCTTGTCTGTTCCTTCAAATCCAACAAAATACCCCAAATTAAACCAAAAAGGTAAGTCTTTGGTATCAATACTACTTTTTCTACTTCCGTAGGGTTCAAATAAAGCTAAAGGAAGGTTTACCTTAAAAGTTTCTGAATATTCCCCATGTGAGATTACTTTGGTTGTACAAGGATATACATTGTACTCTACTTTAATATTTTTGGGTACATCAATCATAGATTTGGCAATCAAAACTCCATCAGAACCAACAATATTATAAGTTATATTTTTATCAAAATCAGTCAGTCCATCTTTTGGGAAAGAGTGATAAATTTTATTAAAAAGATAAATATCAGATGACGTTTTGTTTTTGAAACGATATGAAATTTGCAATGAAGATTTAGTTGATTGCACAACCTGCACATTCATTTCTGCATCACTATTAGAAACTGATAAAGTTTGTTCCATTGATTTATTTTTTTGATTTTGTTCGGGTGAACAACATAAACTCACCCAAAAAACTGAGACTATTATCAGAAAAAATTTCATACTATTAATACCATTTTCGCTCTGGCTGCGGTGGATTCCACTCTTTTCTTAACTTATTTTCATTAAAATCATCCTTATCGTGTGGAGGAATTCCTGCTGTGTGTAACTCATCTAAGTCCATTTGAGGGGCTGTTGCACTACCATCAGGGTTGGGTTTACTATCGTTAGCGTCTGTATTAGGATAAAAAGTTCCATGAACCCCATGGTCGGCATGAATAAGTTCATGTCCTAAACCAATTGCAGGTGGGCGAGTTTGCCACGGTTGAGTTGGATTAGGACTACTGGTAGGTGAATCGGGATTGTAAGAAACTACAACAGATTCCATCGGAGTACCTGGAGTACCATCTGCTTTTCTGTTGGCTGAAGGATTAAAAGATGTTGCGTTTCCTTCCGTTGTATGTTCAACGGAAACTTTTTTCCCTGAATCATTCAAAGATTGTAATAAATTATGACCTGTGGGTGTACCATTCAAAGCAATTAAATCTTGTAACGCTTTTCCTTGAAAACTTGGGTCGTTAGGGTCTCCAACAATCCTTATTTCGCCATACTTAATTACTGGTGGAACGCCCAATACCATGTCTAATAATGACTGAGGTTCAACTGTAATGGGGAAGTCTCCAAAAGGAGATGCGGAACCTCCGCCACCAACTTCTCCAATTAAGACCGTTGGAAATCCACCCACAATTACGCCTCCATGTGCTGTATTATCACCCATTCTGGCTGCTGGTAGTCCGCCAATAAATACACCCGCAGAACCTTTAATAATCATATCTGGCGGACCAACACATAAACACATATTACTCAATACTGCCGCAGGTAGTCCACCAATTAAAACAACTGGTACTCCTGGCGGAAGAATCGGTCCGCCTACATGAGGAATTGTTCCAATAAATATAGGAGTTTGCATCGGGCAAGTATGCATATCCGAAACACGTGCGGCTGGTTGTCCCATTGTTTTTTACTTTTGTTCAAACAAATGTAAAAACTTTAATTACAACTACATCACTGAAAATCAAATACTTAGAATACGGTAATTCCTATTTATTAAACTTTATCCTTAATACAGTTGCATCATATTTACCATTCACAAAACTTCCAACCACTTCTAATCCAAATAGTTTTCCGATTCCAGTTAATCCGTAGCCAACTTCAATATAATTGAAATCTTGCTTGGCGACATTTAGGTAATTGGCAAAAATTGATTCTTTTAAACCATAGACTCTCAGGGGTGTAATTTGCGTAAGTAAAAATTTGGGAAAATCGTTTTGAGCAAAAACTTCCAAATAATTTCCTGTGGTACTGTGTAAATAATAGTTCAAATTTCTGAAAGCATCGAAACGGAACGAACGAAGAATTGTCTGGTTTCCATTAAAATGACGATAATCAATAAAATAGTCTGGTTTTTTTAGGAAGCCTCCATAATTAGCTAAAAAATGTAAATCCCCTAATTTTTCTAACTCAAAAAACTGCTCATAAGAGCCTTGTAGGCGAGAAAAACTACTTTCAGACAACATACCTGTCACTGATTTCAATTTCAAAAATGGGTTGCCTGTATTAATTGTATATTCTCTGTTATTATATTTTTGTTTTTTGGCAAATGGTCGCCAAACCAAATCTATGTCTGCAATTAAGGTACTATGTGTTTTAAATTGAGTATCTGACATTTCTAAATTCTGTGGAACATTAGAGCTAAAATCTTTTTCTTTTGAATCAATCCAAGGCTTAAAACCCTCCAAATTTTGAAGTTGTTTCCGATTCGCAAATTCAATGTTGGTATTAAATGTAACTTTCTCTGAAAAACGATTTCTGTATGTAAAATCAATGAAATCTTTTTCATAAATTTTTAAATAATTTTCCTCCAAAAGCATCGTATAAACCAAGTTAGCGGCATTTTGGATAGGATTATTGGCATTATATTGTTGAATAAATTTCCCAGCTTGAATCTGATATGAATGTTGATTTTTCAGATAATAATAACCCAATTTCCAGTTAAAGGCTTCACGCCCTAAGGCATATTTCAAATCGGCATAAAGATTTGTCCTTTTAATATTTTTTAACCTTGTTTCATAGTTTAATGATGCCTGCAAATAATAGCCGTCCACAGTATTAACAAAGCCCGTACCGATGGATTGTGTTATTGGAGAAGAATACGTAAGTGACTGATTATAAAAGCCATAGAAACTATCTCTTTGTCCGTAATTGTAAGTTTTACCTTCTAAAATTTGTAAAAATTTGAATTTGGGCAAACTTTTAATTGAGTCTTTTTTGAAATTCCCCTCGTTTGCTTTGTCTAAACTATCGGCTTGGGCATAGCCTTTTATTTCTAATTCTGTCAAAGGTACTTGGCGTTCTTCATTCCAAAAATTATTCGGTTTTTTCCGATACAATGAATCAACTTCCATGTTATAAGACCGAACAATGGCAACGTCCTCTCCTTTCTCTTTTCGTTCTTTCTTGTCTTCTTTTTCGGCTTCTTTCAGAAATTTACTCAATTGTTTTCTTGTCAATTGCTTTTGTTTTAGAGCAATTTTAGCATCAATTTTTTCAGATTTCAAAGCTTGTGCTTCTATTTTATCAATTTTCTCATCTATCACTACTGGTTTTTGATGATATTTTGAATTTACAGTGATGTTATAATTTCTGATATTAGTCACGTAATTGAAGAATCCTTTGAAGCCCAATTGGTCAAAATCAAGTCGGTAGGAATAACTTACTGGCACCCAAATTTCTTGATTAGGTGAAAAAATCATCTTAATTGAAGATTGATTATCATCGGTTTTGAACTTTAAATCTAAACTATGAATGTACCAAGAATCTTCAATGATGTTCATTGTTCCTTCAAAGACATTATCATTTTTAGATTTAGGTGTAACTCGTATCTTATTGATTGTTAGACCATTCTCTACAAAAAAACCTTCATACTTAAATTTATAGTAAGATAACGCCACTGGCGACAAAGGAGAAACCATATCTCCGAATGGCTTAGGATTGTAAATGTTTACCCTTGAAGAACTCAGAAAATCGCCACCTGCATCTTTGAGTTGCTTTGGTAAATTATTCCTTGCAGAAACAACTTTTTCATTTACGGATGACGGTTGTTTAAAATTTATGTCATTGATTGACTCTAACACATACACCTGCCCAATCTTAATGCCTGTTTCTTTTTCAATTTTCTTTCCTGCAATAAACTTCATCAGCGAAGAAACATCACTCACTTGTCCAGTCCCTTTTACGTAGGTACGAGCAGTGTAATTATTGATTTCTAAAATCTTAAAACGAGCCATTGAAATCGTTTTTCGCATAATCGTGAGTGCAGCATCTTCTCCTTTGGCAGAAAATTTGACTTCACCAAGCGATACAGATTGCTCTTCCAATACGGGGTCTAAAGTAACAAAAGCCTCTTTTACCTCGACTGTTTTCGTAATTGTTTTGTGACCTAAATATTGAAAAATGATTTCATAACTGCCTGGTTGTAAAGCCAATTCATATTTTCCGTCTTCATTTGCCATAGTTCCTCTTTGGGTTGACTTGACAATTATTGAAGCAAAAGGTAGGACTTCGCCACGGGTGTTTTTGATTGTTCCTCTGATGCCACCTGCAAGAGAATTGAATGAAATGAAAAGGATTAAGAAGAAAAGTGTTCTTGTTAAATTCATGTTTGAGGATTTTAATTGAGTTATAGTATTGAGATGTAAATTTATGTTCAAACGTTGCACGAAAGGATTTAGGTATGTTAAAGATTGTTAAGGAACGAATGAAAAAAACTGTAATAATTGAACTTAGAGGTTTAAAGTTAACATTTGCCTTTTCTCTAATCCTCTATACCTCTAAGTTTCACTTGGGCGAAATCTCAGTTTAATTTCGTTAAATGTTACTTTTTGCCTGTTCCTAAACTGACTACTAAATTTCTATTTTCCAAAAGCCCAAATCAGGAAATCGGGCATTATTTTACCCCAAGTTTTTTGGTTATGTTCTCCACCAATTATTTCTTGATAAAAAACATCTTTATTTTCAGCAAAGCCTTTGATTTTCAGTTCTTTAATTAAATCTAATGTGTCATCAATAGCATCAATTACGCCATTTTGATTTCTGTCAGATTTTTCATCATTTGTACCAGCTTCAAGCCAAATTTTCAAATCTGGTTTTGCAATTGTGTTTCTGATGATATTATGCATGATTCTATCTTTTTCATCAGTATAACCTTTATCTAAATCTTTTTGTCGCCACCACAAAGACCCCGAAAAAACGCCTACTTTTTTAAAAATTGCAGGATTTGTCCAAGCAATATCTATTGCAGAAAGTCCCCCCAAAGAAAAACCAGAATAGGTGAAGTTTTCAGCGTTAAATTTAATGTTTTTTTTCAAATTGGGGACTAATTCTCCTGTTACGAAATCTGAAAACGCTTTGGCTTTTGCTCCTCTTCCCTTAGAATCTGCTTGCGAAGCAGTCCCATATTCTGCCATTCTGTCTTGGTTTGCATGAATGCCAACGGTAATAAAAGGAGTTACTTTCTTAGTCAAAAACAGCGAATCAAGCGTTTGGACATAGTTTAATGATGGTATATCCTGCCCATCATTCATTAACAACACTGGCAAATTACCTTTTTCTCCATTGGGAATGATTATGCTTAAACCAACTTGCCTTTTTAATTTTTTAGATGTAATACTTGCTTCCCAAACTTCCAGAAGATTTGTTTTTTTAACACTAATAAATTTTAGTATTTCTTGCCCCATAGTAATGTTGACTAAAAAAAATAAATGAATAAGTAAAGTTACTTTGATTTTCATATTGAAATTTTTACTACCTTAAAATACAAATTACGAAAGAAATTTTATTTCAGGACATTTTAATCTCCCATATTATGCAAGAAAACTATTTCAAATTTTATTCCCACCATCTTGGTTTTGAAGTCGAGACAATCGTTTATGGGCATTGGGGCAGTCCTGTGCTTATTTTTCCAACTTCGATGGGAAGGCATTATGAGGCAAAAGATTTTCAGTTAATTGAATCAGTAAGAAGTTTAATCGAAGCTGGGAAAGTCAAAATTTATTGCATTGATAGTATTGATAAAGATTCTTGGTACGCTAAACATCTTCATCCAGCAGACAGAATTAAGAATCATCAATTATATGATTCTTTTTTGAATGAAGAGTTTGTCCCATTTATCCAGAGAGAATGTAATGTCTCAAAAATCACCGTGGCAGGATGCAGTTTTGGGGGTTTTCAAGCAGCAAATTTTGCCTTTAAACATCCAGACAAAGTTTCAAATATGTTCTCGATGGGTGCTGCTTTCGACATAAAAACTTTTCTCGATGGCTATTATGATGATAACGTTTTCTACAACAATCCCCCCGATTTTCTGCCAGATGCTTCTGACCCAAACCTTTGGCAAATGGGAATCATTTTAGGCTCTTGTTGGGATGATTTCTGTAAACCTGACAATGAAAATCTCTCCAAAATTCTTTCTCATAAAAATATCAATCATTGGCTCGATATTCGTTGGCATGGCACGCATGATTGGGCAATTTGGCGAGAAATGTTCCCCGAATATCTTAGTAAATTATAGGTTCGATGCTTGATTATCGGTGTTCGTTACTCGAGGTTCGATGTACGAGGCATTTAATATTAACCTGACAATAAATTTTCCATTAACTTACTCAAAATCAATTACTTAAATGAAAAAAATTGGAATACTTCATGGCATGGAAAGTTCATTTCCAGAGGCATTTGTAGAAAGAATTAATCAAATAGCTCCTTCGGGAATCATGGCTGAATCTGTATCTATCAGTAAAGTTATTCAGGCTGAAACATCTGATTATGCTGTCATTATTGATAGAATTTCCCAAGATGTTCCATTTTACAGGGCGATGCTCAAAAATGCGGCAATGTCTGGTACAGCCGTTATCAATAATCCATTTTGGTGGTCGGCAGATGAGAAATTTTTCAACAATGCCCTCGCTGTATATGCAGGTGTACCCGTGCCAAAAACCATACTTTTGCCCTCAAAAGAGCGTCCAGATGATACTTCAGACACTTCTTTCAGAAATTTAAAATTCCCCTTACCCTGGGGTGAAATGTTTGACCATATTGGCTTCCCTGCTTTTATGAAACCTCATGCTGGTGGTGGCTGGAAAAACGTTTATAAAGTTGACAATGCAGATGAGTTTTTCAAGGCTTATGACGAAACAGGGCAATTGGTAATGCTTTTTCAAGAAGCAATTGACTTTACTGATTATTTCAGGTGTTATTGTATTGGGGGAAAAGATGTAAAAATAATGCCTTATGCCCCTAAAAATGAGCCTCATTTACGGTACGATGCGACGCTTCCGACTGGACCAGCAGCAAAAAAATTATTAGCGACCGTAAAGGATTATGTTTTGAGATTAAATAAGGCTTTAGGCTATGATTTCAATACCGTTGAATTTGCGGTAAGAGATGGAATTCCGATTGCAATAGATTTTTGTAATCCTGCTCCAGATGCAGATGTCAGGTCGGTTGGACAAGAAAATTTTGACTGGGTAGTGGAAGCGACCGCAAAAATGGCAATTGACCGAGCAAAAAAGCACAAAGAAAATATGGATAACCTCACTTGGGGAACTTTCGTATGGTCTTCTGTAATGGGTAAAACCAGAGATTCTATGATAAAAGGGTGATAATTCAGAAAAAGGATTTGTGGGATTTTCAAACCTCACAAATCCTTTTTTATTTCAATCTTGCAACCATAATACCCGTTTGAATCTTTTTGGTTGACATATATTCTGCCAAAGGTTTTTCAGAAACCATGACACGTTTATTGTCGGAAGAAGCATGGAGAAAATAAACCCTATTATCGCTTAAACGTATCGCAAAACCTTGATGAGAAATATCTAAACCCTCCACATTAGTCGTAATGGCAATAATATCTCCATTTTGAAACTGATTTTCGATAGATTTAATTTTAGATTTCGGAATAAAATAATAGGTTTGCGAACTAATTCTTTCCTCAATTTTTTGAATTTTTTCTTTTAGAGCACCATTTTGTTGAAATGGATATTTTTCCCAATGAGTACTCATGAAATTAATATTTTTCTTGTACTCCACCCCTCCCATCGAAGCCGTCAAATCCTCCAATAAACCATCCTGATTATGTGTATAAATCCAATCAGAAAAGTAATGAATTCTTGATTCGTATCCTTTGATTTCACCTTTATTGTAGTACCGCAATCTTTTTAGAAAGTACTTAAACTTCTCGAAATTAATGTCGTTTTTACGGTAGGTCAATCCCATTGCCAGACAACTTTCTACAAAGGTAGCACAGTCAAATTCCTTTAAATTTACAACTAATTTTTCCTCTTTATTAATTTCCAAAGTAGATGCTTTGTAGGGTCTATTCAAAAAGCCTTTGGCAATATTCAGTGTGAAATCATCTAATTTTTCTCCCTGAGCTTTTTGGATTTTTTGCAAATAAATTTCCCTGTCCGAGAAAGATTGA
Source organism: Cytophagales bacterium (assembly GCA_013298865.1). Taxonomy (GTDB): domain Bacteria; phylum Bacteroidota; class Bacteroidia; order Cytophagales; family Spirosomataceae; genus JAAFJL01. The sequence goes on from JAAFJL010000008.1 coordinate 23,733, forward strand.
GGTTTCAGTTGCTGTCCAAAAACCGTCAAAAAATTCACTAACACACTGAAAATCAGAATAAAGCAAAAAGCCTTTTGAGGAAATAAATTCCTCAAAAGGCTTAAAATTAAATTTTTGAAAGTAAGTATCATTGTTATGCTTTTTGTTCTTTTACAAACATAACGGAAATTGCACCCAAAATCATAAAAATACCTGCAAAAACTAAAGCATATATCGTATTGTAATTATAGACATACTTCACAATTAACCCTCCAAATAGTCCATTCACGATCTGTGGAAATGTAATAAAGAAGTTGAAAATCCCCATATAAACGCCCATTTTATTAATTGGAATACTACTTGCCAAAATAGCATAAGGCATTGCTAAAATACTTGCCCAAGCCATACCTACGCCAACCATGCTAAACTTTAACAAGGTTGGGTCAGAAATGAAATAAATCGAAAGTAAGCCAAGTCCACCACAAGCCAATGAAAAAGCATGAGTTGTAGTTTTACCAAATTTTTTGGCGATTGCTGGCAAAAGCAGTGCATAAATAGCCGAAACTCCATTATATACACTAAAGATTAAACCAACCATGTTTCCAGCCGCATTAAAAGCAGCCGAAGAATGGTCATTTACATCCGTACCATAAATATGATGAGCAATAGCTGGTGTTGAATAAACCCACATCGAAAATAAGGCAATCCAAGAACAAAACTGGGTAAGACCTAATTTCTTCATCGCAGAAGGCATATTTGAAAAGTCATCAAAAATACCCCAAAAACCTTTTTTATTCTCTGGCTCTTCTTCAAAACCCATTTGCTTTCTTTCTTCTGGTGAATATTCTTTCGTTGTTAAGACAGTCCAAAGAATCGTTGCCATAAAAATTGCGGCACCTGCATAAAAACTATATAAAACATTATCTGGAACTTGCCCCTCTGGTGCAGTTACCCCTACACCCAAATCTGCTAACCATTTTGGTAATGCAGATCCAAAAACAGCTCCAACACCAATCAAAAAAGTTTGAATAGAAAAACCTAAAGTATTTTGTTCTTCCGATAAATTATCGGCAACTAAAGCTCTAAATGGCTCCATAGCAACATTAAATGAAGCATCCATTAACATTAATATCCCTGCCCCAATCATTACTGCAGGCAAAATTCCTGCTAACGCTGAGGCATTGGGCATAAACATTAAAGCTGTCGATGCTAAAATTGCACCCGCCAAAAAATAAGGTTTTCTTCTACCAAATCGTCCCCAAGTTTTATCAGAATAATAACCAATGATTGGTTGGACAATCATTCCTGTTAATGGGGCAGCTAACCAAAATAACGAAAGATGTTCAACATCTGCCCCGAAAGTTTGTAAGATTCTTGAAGCATTACCATTTTGAAGTGCAAATCCGAATTGAATTCCCATGAAGCCAACACTCATATTAAATATTTGAAGCAGACTCAGGCGTGGTTTATTGATTTTTTTCATGGGATAATTTTCTAAATATTAGTTTGTTATGAAAATGGAATTAATTTTTGGTAAAATTATAATTCGCAAAATACTATTTTTTCTCTAAAATTTCATAAATCACAAAAGAATTTGGAGAAACTTTAATGCTTAACCCTTTTGTTGATTCGCCTGAAATAGTTGTTTTTTGGTTAAATAAACCTTTAAAATTGTAAGTGCCAACAGGTTTTAACTTCATTGCATTCCAAGCTCCTTCGGGGATATTCACTTCAATATTCTGCTCTTTATTGTGGTCGAAATTGCAAACAATCAATAATTTTTGTTTGTCAGAATGTCTTAAATAACTATACACTTTTTTACGATCATAGCCCTCTCCTTGAACATATTGTAAATCATAAAATGCTCCGTATTTAACAGCATCAGATTTATTGGTAAACTTGAGTAGGTCTTGATAAAATTCTAACAGAAACTTCTGAATATCAGTGAGTTTAGCTCCATCAAACTTGCCGCCATTGTACCACTTTTGAAAGTCTGGAACTCCCCAAAAATCGAACATTGTTGTTCGTCCGTCTTCTCGACCAAAGCCCTCCGCATCAGCAGCAGGTTCGCCAACTTCCTGACCAAAATATATCATCAAAGGTCCAGTATGAAGCGTTGCAGAAACAATCATTGCAGGTATTGCCTTGAAAGGGTCTCCATTAGCAAAGTATTTAGAATTAATTCTCTGCTCATCATGATTTTCCATAAAACGAAGCATATGTTCTGGAAATTCTCCTGATTCATTTTGCCAAACTTTAGTAATGTCTTCTACGGTTGCCGCTGGATTGTCTTCAATCAATCTTCTTAACGCATCATAAAGTCCAACTTTGTCGTACAAATAATCAAATTTGCCAATGGAAATATAGTTTTTATATTCTTTAGGATTATAAATTTCTGCAATGAAAATCACCTTTGGATTCGCCTCTTTCACTCTTGTGATACAATACGCCCAGAATTCTACAGGTACCATTTCTGCCATGTCACATCGAAAACCGTCCACTCCTTTTTTAGTCCAATAAACCAAAGCATCCGCCATTTTTACCCAAGTCGATGGAATAGGCTCAAACTTTTTAGCTCTACCATTCTGATAATCAACGCCATAGTTCAATTTCACAGTTTCAAACCAATCATCAATTGATGGTTTATCTGTGAAAACATCATTTCCAGAAGCCTTTGCTGGGCTTTCTTTGTATGGATAATCTAATTTTACAGGAGACTTTACACCGTCTGGAATCTTGAAAGTAGTATTTGGTAAATAATAAAAATTATTCTGTGGGTCGAAGGGTTTGGTTGAATCATCACCTTCTCCAAAATCCTTAACACCAGCAGGTTTCATATCAGATTTGTAAAAACGGGCTACATGATTTGGCACACAATCCATTATTAATTTTAAACCATTTCCATGAATTCTTGTCAACATCGACTCAAATTCTTTCATTCTATTTTTAGGATTTGATGCTAAAAATGGATTTACGTCATAATAATCTTTCACAGCAAATGGAGAACCTGCTCGCCCTTTTACCACATCTGGATGATCACGTTCAATGCCCAAAGATGTATAATCTTCCATGGTTGCGTGTTCCAAAAGCCCTGTCATATAGAGGTGTGAATACCCGAAGTTTTTTAATTTTTGTAATGCTAAATCGTCAAAATCTTTAAATTTTGTTACTCCATTTTCATCTAAAGAACCATTTACTTTATTCGCAGACTTTTTATTTCCCCATAAATGCGTCATAATCTGACTAATCACTAATTTGTCTGTTTTCTTCGCCATAACTTCTGTTTTTTTCGCTACCTCTCGTTTAGTAGCTTGAACGGGTTTACTTGTTTGATTTGGGATGGGTTTTGTATTATTCTTTGATGGTAGTATTGTCTGAGAAATCGTTTGATTAATCATAAAAAAACTTCCGAATATTGTTATGATTTTTATTGTTTTTTGCTTCATTTTCAGCATAATATTTGGCGAATAGCACAGTTTAGCACACATTTATTTTCTTTAATATCCAAAATTAAGAATCATTTTCCTATGAAAAAAACTCACGATTGCTTTATTTTGAAAGTTCAATTTACAAAATCAACTCTGAAATTAATATGAAAGCGACTCTTTTGAAGCATTTTTCTCGACATTTTTTGACAGTCCTCATTTTATTTTTTGCACAAATTGCATCTTCTCAGCTCCCTTCAGTCACAAGAGTTGACCCAACCAATTGGTATGTTGGAATGAAAAATAGTAAACTTCAGCTCTGTGTTTATGGCAAAAACATTACGGATTGTGAGGTTAAACTCAACTACGAAGGCGTGACAATTGAAAAAGTAAATAAGGTTGAAAACCCCAACTATTTGTTTGTTGATTTGAATATCACTCCAACTACTAAGGCTGGAAAATTCATGCTTGAATTGTCGAAAACAGTCCAAGTGCCAAACCCGAAAAATAAGAAAAAAATCATTGACCAAATTATCAAGATTTCTCAACCTTATGAATTAAGAGAGCGGACTGCAAAACCACAAGCCATTGATAGCAAGGACTTTATATATTTAATTCTTCCTGATAGATTTTCAAATGCTGACTCATCAAATGATAAATTTGCGAACATGGCTGACCCAGAAAGTGATAGAAAAAATCCTTATCTGAGACATGGTGGAGATTTATTGGGTATTCAGAATCATTTAGATTATTTTAATGAATTGGGAGTTACAACACTTTGGTTAAATCCTGTTGTTGAAAATGACCAACCACAAACTGACGAAGGTGGTGCAAAACGTTCGGCGTATCATGGTTATGGATTTACAGACCAATATAATATTGATAGAAGATTGGGCGGTAATGATGCCTACAAAAAATTGGTTGATGCAGCCCATGCAAAAGGCTTGAAAATTATTCAAGATGCTGTTTATAACCACGTAGGAATAAATCACTGGTTTTTGAAAGATATGCCTTCAAAGGATTGGTTGAATCAATGGGATTCTTATACGAACACGTCGTATCGTGATGAACCAGTTGTTGATATTTTGCATAGTTCAAAGTCGGATTTCAAAGTTCAACAAAATGGTTGGTTTGTACCTTTTTTGCCAGATTTGAATCATAAAAATCAATTCGTAGCAAATTATCTAATTCAACATGCTTTATGGACGGTTGAATATTTTGGCATTGACGGTTGGAGAATTGACACTTACCAGTACAATGATTTAGATTTCATGAATCGTTGTAATGATGCCTTGACGGCAGAATATTCAAAAATGTTTATTACTGGAGAAAACGCTGTTCAAAGTGTTTACTCTCAAGCGTTTCATGTAAAAAACAATATCAATGTTCCTCACAAAAGCACATTGATGTCTGCCAACGATTTCGTACTTGCTGGTGCAATCAGCGAAGCATTGAATCAAAAATTTGATTGGGGTAAAGGGCTAAATAAAATCTATTCAGTTTTGGCGATGGATGCTTTGTATCAAGACCCAAATTTGAATATGACATTTTTGGATAATCATGACCAAGACCGCTATTTTTCTGTAATTGGAGAGGATTTCAATAAATACAAAATGGGTATTGGTTTTTTACTGACAACCCGTGGTGTTCCTCAATTGTATTATGGAACTGAGAATCTGACCAAAAACTTCAAGAATCCTTCTGATGCTGAAGTTCGCAAGGATTTTGAAGGTGGCTGGGCTGACGATAAAGTAAATAAATTCTTGGCTTCGGGCAGAACAGAAAAGGAAAATGAAGCATTTAATTTTGTAAAGAAATTAGCCAACTATCGCAAAAACTCTTCGGCTTTGCAATCTGGCAAATTAACACAATTCCTTCCATTGAACGGCTTTTACGTATATTTTAGAAAATCAGGCGATAAAAATGTAATGGTTATCATGAGTCAGAATGAAAAAGAAACGACGCTTGAAACCAAACGATTTGCAGAATGTATGACAGGTTTCTCAAAAGGAAAAAATGTGATGACAGATGAAAACCTATCAGATATATCAACTCTGAAAATCCCAGCAATGAGTATTACAATTCTTGAATTACAATGATTTCGGTGAACGGTTGTCGGTTTATTACGGTTCACGGTAAAGGGTGAACGGTTTACTGTGAACGATTATGATGAATTAAAAGAATCTAAAATAGACAATTACCTATGGACTGAATATCGTTTTTGTACACTGTATATTTATCACTCTTTTCACCGTGAACCCTTTACCGTGTACCGTTCACTCTTAACTGTAAAACAAGAAGAGGTCTTTACCAAAAATGTTTAACCAAAAAAATAATGACTAAAATTAAAGCGTGCCTTTTTGACCTTGACGGAGTAATCGTTGACACCGCCGTTTATCATTTTCAGGCATGGAGACGACTTGCCAATGAATTGGGTTTTGATTTTACGGAACATCAAAATGAACAATTAAAAGGAATTTCAAGAATGGAATCTCTTGAACTCATCCTCAGTTGGGGAAATGTAAGTTTAACCCAAGATGAAAAGAATGACTGGGCAACCAAAAAAAATGCTTGGTACTTGGATTTAGTAAAACTGATGACTCCCAATGAGGTATTGGAAGGTGTCCCCGAATTTTTAGATGAATTAAAAGCCAATAATATCAAAATTGCATTAGGTTCTGCCAGTAAAAACTCAAAATTGATATTAGAAAGAATCAATATGCTTCACTATTTCGATGCAATTATTGACGGAAATAATATTACAAAAGGTAAACCTGACCCCCAAGTTTTTCAGTTAGGAGCAGAAGCAACCAATTGTAAGCCCGAAGAATGTGTAGTTTTTGAAGATGCTCTTGCAGGTGTACAAGCAGGAAAAGCAGGTGGAATGAAAGTAATTGGGGTTGGTTCTGAGGAAATTCTCAAGGAAGCTAATTTTATAATTTCAAGTTTTAAAGAAATTTCAATAGAAAAATTGAGAACTTTAGAAGAAACACCTTAGCACTGCAAACATTTTTAAAAACCCATTAATTATTTTTGTCCCACAAATTTAATACGTAACCATTTTATAAAGACAAATATGAAAAATTACCTCAAGCACGACGAATGGTGTGTTATAGAAGAGGGATTCAATCGTGAAAATAACGAAATCACGGAATCTCTTTGTTCACTCGGAAATGGACGTATGGGGCAGCGTGGCAATTTTGAAGAAACTTTTTCGGGAAAAACATTACAAGGAAATTATGTAGCGGGTGTTTACTATCCAGACAAGACTCGTGTTGGTTGGTGGAAGAATGGCTATCCTGAGTATTTTGCTAAGGTTCTCAATGCCGCTAATTGGATTGGAATTAAGGTTGAATTAGATGACGAAGTCTTGGATTTGAATAATTGTGAAGTAGAAGATTTTCGTAGGGTTCTAAATATGAAAGAAGGTTATTTGGAACGCTCTTTTGTAGCAACATTAGAATCAGGAAAAAAAATAAAGGTCTGTACCAAAAGAATCAATTCCATAGTAGATGACGAATCTGGTGTAATCAAATATTCAATCACTCCACTAAATTTTGATGGTAAACTTACTTTGACTCCCTTTATTGATGGTGACATCAAAAATAAGGATTCAAATTATGATGAAAAATTTTGGGATGAAGTTCAAAAAGAAACTGGTTTTGCTGAAAGTTATTTAGAGTTAAAAACTAAAAAAACTGGATTCCATGTATTGACTGGTCAAAAGTTTGAAATCATTCAAGATGGACAAGTTATTGATTTTCAGAGTCTTCCAATCAAAGGAGAGAAATTTGTAGCAAATTCAGTAAGCCTTCATGCTTTAGAAAATCAAGAAGTTTCAATCATAAAGTATGCTTGTAACCTATCTTCTGAAAACTATGCAGTTGAGTCACTCCTGAGTAATGCTAAGAAATATTTGAGTAGAATTTCTGCCAAAGGTTTTGATATGATGATTGCTGAACAAAGTCGGAAATGGGCGGAGAAATGGGAAAATAATGATATAATTATAGAAGGTGACGTAGCTGCCCAACAAGGTATTCGTTTCAATATTTTTCAATTAAATCAAACATATTCTGGAGAAGATTCAAGACTAAATATTGGTCCAAAAGGTTTTACAGGAGAAAAATATGGCGGTTCGACTTATTGGGACACTGAGGCTTATTGTATCCCTTTCTATATGTCAACATCAGACCAACAAGTTGCTCGTAACTTATTGATTTACAGATGGAAACAGTTAGATAGAGCTATTGAAAATGCTGGAAAATTAGGATTTAAGAATGGAGCTGCTCTGTACCCAATGGTAACAATGAATGGCGAAGAATGTCACAATGAATGGGAAATTACTTTCGAGGAAATCCACAGAAATGGGGCAATTGCGTATGCGATTTATGATTACATCAACTACACTGGCGACAAAGCATATTTAGCCGAATATGGTTTTGAAGTTTTATTAGGCATTGCACGTTTTTGGTCACAGAGAGTTAACTGGTCTGACCACAAACAAAAATATGTAATGCTTGGTGTAACTGGTCCGAATGAATACGAAAATAATGTCAACAACAACTGGTACACAAATTACATTGCCACTTGGTGTTTGAAATATTGTCTTGAGGTTGCTGATTTTGTAAAGAACTCAAATCCAACACGTTATGAAGAATTAGTGAGCAAAACTAATTTGAAAGATGCCGTAGAATTTGAGCAATTTTCTCATATTATCGACAATATTTATTTGCCTGAGAGCAAAGATTTAGGGGTTTTCTTACAGCAAGATGGTTTCTTGGACAAAGAATTAATCAAAGTAAAAGATCTTCCAGCTACTGAAAGACCAATCAATCAAAAATGGTCTTGGGACCGAATTTTACGTTCATGTTTCATCAAGCAAGCAGATGTACTGCAAGGAATGTACTTTTTTGAAGATGATTTTGATATTGAAACGCTCAAAAGAAATTATGATTTCTACGAACCAATGACGGTTCATGAGTCATCTTTAAGTCCGTGTGTGCATTCAATCATTGCTGCAAAACTCGGTGACAAAGCCCGTTCTTATGAATTTTATCAACGTTCAGCTCGGTTGGATTTAGATGATTATAATAATGACACCGAAGATGGTTGCCATATTACTTCTATGGCTGGTACATGGTTGTCTGTAACAAAAGGTTTCGGTGGAATGCGTGTCAAAGATGGGAAATTACATTTTAGCCCTTTCGTTCCAGAAAATTGGAAGTCGTTTTCTTTCAAAATTGGATTTAGAGGAAATATCTTAAATATTATTACAAATGACGATTTTGTAGAAGTACAAAATATGTCAGGTGATGCCATTTCAATTGTTCTTTATGATGAAGAAAAAATAATTGAAAAAAATCAAAACATTATCGTAGAACAACAAGATTTTATATCAGTTTAATTTTATCCATTTATCAATTTAATACATTTTACAAAAATGAAAAAACTAATGCTAATGTTCCTTTTAGGAACTTCTATGATGTTTTCTTGCTCGAAAGCCGAGGAGGTTGTAGCCGCAATCGACCCAAATGCAATTGCTGCAACTGAAGTAAAAATGACTGTTACAGTTCCAACTGGAACACCTGCTGACGCTAAAATTCACGTGGTTGGAAGTTGGGTTACTGGAAAAGATTGGAAAGTAGAAACACTTAATTACCCGTTGACAAAAAATTCTAATGGTACTTATTCTGCAAAAATTGCTTTATCAGAATTTCCAAAAGGAGGTATTGAATTCAAATTTGTTCGTGGAGTTGCTTGGGATTTTGTAGAAAAACAACTTGACAAAGATGGAAAGTGTGAAGAAGTTCCAAACCGTAAACTTGACGCTTCTACTCAAGGTGGTAAAGAAATTAAATTTGAAGTAAAGAAATGGAGAGACCAAGACAAAACTTGTGGTTAATATTTTTCTCTATTCAAAAAAGCCTTCTCAGACATTCTGGGAAGGCTTTTTTATTGGCTTTCAATAGCTATTTTTGTATTTCAAAAAACAAATTATATGACAATCACAGATTTATTAGAGAAAATCAGGACAAGTCCTGAAACAATTGAGTTCAGTGAAGTAATTGCATTCATTGATACAAATTATGATTTTACACCAACCTCTTTTCAAAATGGAGATACTTTTAATGAAGCAGGTAAAAATTCGGGGTCATGCAAAATATTTTCTTTCGCTAAAATGAACAACCTAAACGTTGAGGCTACATTAGTTTGTTTTGGGACATTTTACAGAAATGATGTTGTAGAAAATCCTGATGGGACAGACCATCAAAATATTCGTAATTTTATGATTCATGGATGGGAAGGAATAAAATTTGAAAGCGATGCTTTGATTTTGAAGTAAAAATCGACCACTTACTCATTTCACAAAAATCCACCAAAGAAAATCACTTTGGTGGATTTTTATTTTAGTAAATTCGATTTCTAATAAAAACCCTTCATTGCTACATGAAACACTACCTTACATTTCAAGATGAAACTTCTGATAAATTCTGGCAAATTGAAACCTCCGAAAAATCTTTTACGGTCACTTACGGACGGACGGGTACATCTGGACAAAGCCAAACAAAAACCTTTGATTCTGAGGCACTTTGCCTAAAAGAAGCTGAAAAAATCTTGGCTGAAAAACGTAAAAAAGGTTACGTTGAAGATGGTGTTGAGTCGGTCGTAGTAGCCGCAAAACCAAGAGCAAAATCTGACAAACCTGAGAAAGTTGATAACCTTGCGGAGGTATTGGCAGAATACGATAAATTGATTGTAGAAAAAGCCATTGATGGACTTTTACCATTCCTGCAAGCTGTCGAAAAACGGCATTATGAGGCTTTCAAAAAAAATATTCGTAAGGCAAAAAAACATTGGATGGATTATGTAGAACTTGTTCCGAAAGACCCTAAAAAGCAAAATGATTGGGGAACATGGGGGCATCGTGGCGATGAAATCCAGAAGAAAATTATCGTGCTGAGTGCGATGGCTATTTTTGATAAAACTGAAATTAATTCATGGGACGAAGCCTTCTTCTATCTTAATAATTTTGAAAAAGAGACGATAGTTTTAGACAAAGTAACAAAAGCTGAGGAACTCGCCAAAAGATTGGGCATTACACTTTTAAGTAAATTAACAAAAACAAAAGATACACAAGTATTTGAGGTTCAATACATTAAAGATGTTTTATTGTGGTCAAAACCTTCTTGGTTAGATACTTATTTATTGGATAGAGCCTTGAAAAATGATTGGCAAAATGTTTATTACATCAATCTTCGTGGCTTAGAAAACATGGGACTGATTTCTTATAACCCACATCTTTATGCTCGCTCACTGACGACTTACAATCCTTGGGATCAGGGTCAAAAAAAGGCGAACAAAGCTACTGATTACATAAACTTTATTGTAAACGATTCCTTTGCAATTGAGCGAGATTTACCCCATATTTTTGATTATGAAACCAATATCCAGAATTGTTATGGCAACGAAGAACCTTACACTTGGCAAGGTGTTGGGCTTTGGGAAGATATTTTCAAAAAACTTTTAGAAGCTAATAAAATTGACCGTAAGTGGTTCATTACGAATTGCTTACAAATTCAGACTAAGGAATGGAATAACGGCTTACGCTCATTTTTTAGAAAAAGAATTGACGATACCAAACCCACAAAAGAGGAGTTAGTCCAGATACAAGAATCAGTATTTCCACTTCTGCACGCTTCGATGAATCAGGTCGCCAATTATGCTGTCGGACTCGTCAAAGAAATGTATGATACTGATGGTTTTGAAATGGATGTTTTCTTAGATTGGATTCAGCCTGTAATGATGCGTGACGATTGCAAAGGTTCTATCAAAACACTCTTGACAATGTTTGAAAAAACTTGCAAAAATCAAGCACAATTTCAAAGCAAAATCTTGGATTTATTGGCTGATACTTTTGCTATAAATGACCTGACAATTCAAGAAAAATCAGCTAAAATTCTTCAAAAATACACTGCAAAAGATAACGATGAAATCAAAGAAAAACTCACCATGTACGCCCCGCAAATGTTGGGTAATGTAAAAACATTGGTGGCTGATTTACTAACAGAAGAGATTGATAATGAGGAGATTGATTCAGATATTGAATACAAATTTGCATTAAAACCCACACTTCGACTGTACGATAAAAGTAGAGTAGAACTGCCCAAAGATTGGAACGAATTATTATTTCAAATCGGCAATTTTATTGGTTCTGGCAATGTCATTGATTCAGAGATTTTGTTAAATTCTTTGATACTTTTAAAAGACCAAATTCCAGCCGACTATCAAAAGCAATGTGAAGCGTATAAAAAGAAATTGGAAGGGACTTATTACGAGTCAAGTTTTAAGAATCATACAAAAATGTTCATCTTGCATTGGATGAATAATTCAGCAAAAAAGTTCGATAAAATTCAGCATTATGGTTATAACTCAAAAGTATTAGATTTGCAGTATAATCGCTTGGTTCATTTGAATAACAAAATGAAGGAAAAATCGACTCTTCCAATGTTGAGTTTTCCAACGCACAAACCTTACTGGATTGAACCTAAAACATTGATAGAGAGACTAATAGCCTATCAAAAAGTAGATGAAAAGATTGACATGACTGACCTTGCCATAGCTATCTCTCGTATGCCACGTGAGCGTGTCGCAGATGCCTTGCCTTTGTGTGAACAATTAGATCAAAATCTATCAAAATTGATGAAATTTTGTTTAGGTGCAAGTGATAAAATTGAGTTAGATTCAGAAGGTTATTTCTTTACAAAACTTCTTGTAAGTAACGGACAAGCCACCAAAGAAAGTGTCCATAATTCACTTTGGGCAATGGCAGCGAGAACGTATTATCCTGATAAAATTTTCCCAGAATTTGAGAGGACATTTTTAGCCGATGTACCCAATGTTGTAGCCCCATTTGCTCCTGAGCCCTACTTTAAGGAAGATTGGAATGAATGGAAAGACTACAAAACCAAAGAAATGATACGTTCAAAATCATGGTTTTACCTCAATTTGGACTTTCCTCCACACAAGACATTTCCACTAACAATGTTGTATAGTTTGGAGTTTTTTGATAAAGGAAAACAGAATAATTATTACTACTACGGACTTACCACAAATGACATTTACTATTATTACGGATTCACGCCTCAAAATCTTGATGCTTTGTACGTTTTACTCTTGCAAACAGCGAGTAGAATGGCAGACGAAAACTCGAATAATTGGGAGGGTGTTTGCAAAATAATGCTCAGGTCTAATACCGTTTTCAATCGTACATCTTTATTGGTTTTAGCTTCGTCTTTCTTCCAACAAAAACGAGAAGCCCGTGGTTTTGCGGCGGAAGTTTTGATGCACCATTTCCAAGAACAAACCATCGAACCAGAAAAATTAGGAGAACAAATTGGATTTTTAGTCAATAATAAATACGGTCCAATTCAGCGTTTTGTGGATGTCATTGCCTTAGTGAAAGATGCCTCATTGCTCCACAATCAAGGGCTTTTATTAATGCTTAATGCCTTGATAATCAGTATAAAAGACATTGCAGAATTCCCGACTAATACCAAAAAATTATTAGAAATTTATTTCGATTTATTCACCAAAACCAAAAAGAAACCATCGCCCGAAATCATCGAAATAATGACTAAATGGCAAAGTAACGCTTCTTTAAAAAGTATTTGTAAACAGATAATTTTATAGGTCACAGAGTTTCTCAGAGTTGTTCACGAAGTTTCACAAAGGAGTTTAATCAATAATAATTAATAAATTCCTTTGTGAAACTCCGTGATAAACTTTGCGAAACTCTGTGTCCCAAAAAAACCATGGAAACAACAGCCGATTATACCTTCGCCAGTACATCAACCATCAATAAAGTTGATAATCAAAATAGCCTTTTTCTTTCGCACCAAACCGAATTAGAAGAAGTCAATAATATTCCCTGTTTCTTTTGGGGACGAATGCGTGACCCTTATTTGACGGCAAAATGCCTTTCGACGGTTGCCAAAACTGTCCGTTCACGCTTTGCACTCACCGCCCAAGAACTCGCAGCCATGCGTGACCCCATCGTAACGGCGGGGGCAGAGCAAATTCGCTTTGAAGGGTTTTCGTCTTGCAATGGCGTTTATGCCCGCTTGGATATACTCTCAGAAGGACTTGATGGCGAGTTTTTGGCGAGCGGAACAACCAATGTAGATTTCAACGAACCTATGCTCAATGCCTTGAATTTAGTGCAAAAGAATGAGGAAGTAATTTTGAGCGTAGGCTTCGATAATGTAACCGTTTCGACTTCCCGAACCAAAGCCGTAGAAAAGAAAGTTTCCTTGCCCAATCGCTGGATTAAAGGATTAACGAGCGTACAGCACTATTTGGCAGAGATGGTCGAGAAGTTTGAATTGAACAAATTACAGGTCATTCAATTGTTCCAAAGTCTTCCAAAATCAACCATAAAAGGTGATATGTTTATCGTACAGAGGGCTGGTAAATTCTTGTTTTCTCCACTACAAAGTGGTAAAAATGTGAAGGTCGGAAGTCCGCATCGTTTGAGAGTGATGGAAGGAATTTTGCCGTTTATTACCTCCCTAAAAATCTATGAATCAGAGGACGGACAAGCCTCTTGTTTTGTGGCTTTGATGGGGCATTTGCAAATGGTTTTTGCCTTTTCAGCCGATGCTTACCGAGGTTTTTCGGGCGAAGGAAAGGCTTTGGAACATCTCATCGAAGAAATCCCGATGGAGTGGGTTTTTGGTATCAATAATCTCTTCAAAGGCAATGAAATTTTCAATATGACCAATCTTTCTATTGAAAACGACATTGCTTTTTCAACCATGGACAGTTTGACAGCAAACTTGGCGAGTATCGGATTATTGGGTTTTGATGTACTCAATAACCAACATTTTTACAGACGATTACCCTTCAAAACACAAAGAATTTTGAGTTTAAATCCAAGGTTAAAAAATGCCAAGAAATTAGTAGCTGAAAACGATATTGAGTTCGTGAAGAAAACCTATAATTATGTAGAAGCCAACGTAAAAGGCAGTGGCGTAACGCATAAAATTATCATCGAAAACGAAGAAGCCAAATGTACCTGCGACTGGTACACCAACCACCGAGGTAAGCGAGGATTTTGTAAGCACGTATTGGCGGTGAAGATGCTGTTGTAACAAAAAAGCCTTCTCAGAACATCTGAGAAGGCTTTTTTAAAATTATAAACTCTACAAAATGTTATTTCCCAGCACCTTTCTTTTTCTTTTCTGCCCATTTTTTGTAGTAAGTCCAACTTGTTTCATTTGGTCTTGTGTCGTCAACTGGAGGAGCAGTTTCATAGCCTGCAAAAGTTGGATTTGTCTTGATTTCGTTCTTCAACATCTCTGGCATTTTGTCGAAAGAGTCCATTTTTTTACCTAAACCAGAGAAAATCATCTGTCCAGTTTTGTCACCCATTTCCATCCAAGGCAACCATTTAGAAACCCTTGTCCATGCCACAACAACATCGTCTGCCTTATCTTTATCCCCTCTAATAACTTCTTTTACTGGTACAGCAAAGTCGAAAATTTCCATTGCCTGATACGTCCCTCCTACTTGGTCTTGGTATTCGCCAGCCAAAGGATTTGAATAAAACAAAGGAACTTCTGTTAATGAAAACAACATTCCGTCTTGAACTCTTCCAGAAAATTTATACTCCCTTCCCGGTGTTTTTGCGAACATTGGCGGAGCATTTACTGGGTCGTTGGCAATGTGCAAAACTTCAACGTCTTTTCCTGTGAAAGGATTTTTCCATGTTTTCAGTGGCTGTTTCGTCACAGGGTCAAGGTACAATAAAATTTCCTTTGACACATGACGATATCCGTAACCTTTGATTGAATCCATCACAGTTTTGCTTGAACGCACATTCATGGCAATGTAGGTAAACAATAATTTATCTTTTTCGCCTGGAATTCTGCTAAACACATTTCCTTCCCAAACGTACCAACAGTTTTCTCCATCTCTCAAACTTTGTTGAATTTTACGATTTGCTTTAATTGCACCTTCTGGAGTGTTCAAATCCAAATCTGGCATTGCCATTGGTGCTGCGGCTGACATTTTACTTTTTTTCTGAGAAAAACCGAGATTTCCCAAAAACGTTACTATCAAAATTGTAAGAAATAAATTTTTCATTTAATATGAAGTTAAGGTTGAAATTATTTTGTTTTATTGAATTTTTTCAGGGCAAAATATATTGCTCCGAGTATTAGACCCAAAAATAAAAGTGAATATAGACTTTCTGAAAAATCACTTAATTTGCTTTGAAGAAAAATCATATTATTAGTTTTGGGGGAATATTTAGTTTTTTAAGTACTGGAAAATAAGTTTTAATTCTGGTTTGTGTTTCGTTTCTGTTTTTTCAATAATTTGCCAATTTACTCCGTCAGGACCTTTGAATACGAAGGATGACTCAC
Source organism: Cytophagales bacterium (assembly GCA_013298865.1). Taxonomy (GTDB): domain Bacteria; phylum Bacteroidota; class Bacteroidia; order Cytophagales; family Spirosomataceae; genus JAAFJL01. The sequence continues at coordinate 39,562 of JAAFJL010000008.1, forward strand.
CAAACTCATTTTTCAAGATTTTAGAAGGAACAATATTGGATTTTTTGATTAAATCGTAAACAAAATTCAGTTTTGGAGTATAAAACGAGTGCAAAGTTATACCCATTTCGCCGATTCTTTGGTGTTCGCTTTCATCTTGTTTTACACCTCTTGCTACAAAAAATTTCAATTTTCCACAAATATTATTCGGAGAAACAAAGCCTCTGTAAAAATGAGAATAACCATCTGGCATTTGAAAAACTTGCTTTGGACCTTTCAGCCAATCGCCATCAATTGTTGTTCCTTTTCCCTCTAATCTCAACCCTAAAGCCTCTGAATAATAACGAGTTACTTCATCCATATTCCCTTTTATCATAAAGTCATGATGAGTAAACTCAGAAGTTTGCAGGTTTGCTTTTGGGTTAATTGTACCATAACCTGGGATTTCATAACCGTATCTTTGAAAAAAAACGTGAACAAACCAATCGCCATACACAGCAGTCTCACGTACTCCTATCGGACGGGCAAAAAAGTCAGTTTTCTTTCCATCATTTGCATGGAGTGGGTCGTCGAAAATTGGGTCAATGGGTAGCCATTGTTTTCCGTTGGCACGTTCATTTTTATAAACATCAACCAAACGAATGATGTCTTTTGTCATCATTACTGCCATTCTTTGTCCAACAGTTTCTGGCATCGAATATCCGACTCCATCGCCCAAAGGTTTTTCCCAAACCAATATTCTCAGTAAACCATGGGAATCTATTTCCCCATTTTGTAGTCGATAAGATTTCAAGGCAGATTTTACACCATACAATTCAAATGCCTGTGCCTCCGTCAATTTTGCAGAATCTTTTACAGTAAATCCATATTCAGCGAAATATTTTATGGTAAAAGCTGGGTCTTTTGACCCTACCATTACTTCATAGACACCACTAATTCCAGTCTCTGGTAAAGTTTGAGCTTGTGAATAATACCCTAAAAATACTAATCCGATGATGAAGTAAATTGTTTTTTTCATTTAGATTTTAATGAGAAGTTTACCAAAATTCTTTCCTTCAAAAAGCATTTTCAAAGCATCTGGAAAATTTTCCAAACCTTCAATAACGTGATTTTTGGGCTGTAATTGTTTGTTTTTCAACCAGTTAGAAATATCTTTTATTGCAATTGAATATTTGTCAAGATAGTCAAAAACAATTATTCCCTTGATTTCCCCTCTTGCGGTAACAATTTTCATGTAATTTTTAGGACCTTGAATATTCGTGTGATTATTATATTGTGAAATTGCCCCACAAATCACAACCCTTGCTCCTCTTGCTAAATTCAAAAGGGCTACATCCAAAATCTCTCCTCCGACATTATCAAAAAATATACTAATTCCTTCTGGACAATGTTCTTTCAAAGCCAAATTAACGTCCTCATTTTTGTAATCTATCGCTACGTCAAAACCTATGGATAACAAATAATCACATTTTTCTTTGCCTCCTGCCGTGCCTACAACTTTGCAACCTTTAATTTTTGCAATTTGCCCAACGGTTGTTCCAATCACTCCTGCAGCACCTGAAATAAAAACTGTTTCGCCAGCAACGGGTTTGCCTTTATCCAAGAGTCCGAAATAAGAAGTCATGCCAGGCATTCCTAAAACGCCCAAATGAAGCGGTAATTCTCCGAGTTCTGTATCTATAATATCTAAACCCGTTCCATCTGAAACGGCATAACTTGTTGCACCTAATAAACCTCCAACGTATTGCCCGACAGATAGTTGGGCATTTTTAGATTCAATAATTTCACCAACAGCGAAAGCTCTAATCACACTTCCAATGGCAATGCCTGGAATGTAAGTTGTTCCTTCATTCATCCAACCTCTGATGGCTGGGTCAATAGAAACGTAATGATTTTTTATCAGAACTTGTCCTTCATCAATGGCGGGTATTTCAGAATTTTCTATTAAAAAATCCCCTGCCTGAGCCATTCCTTTTGGTCTTTGGGCTAATTTAACTTGAAGATTTTTCATATTTTTAGTTAATTTTAAACTTTACTACGACTTGACATTCGCTTGACAAAAATTTTATGAAACGAAAATTAATTTTAGTTGACAATATTTATTGGCATTACCGTGAGGCTGGCGAAGGTCAAACAATTGTGTTACTTCATGCTTCGCCCCGTTCTGGAAAAATGCTTGAACCTTTGGGAGAATTACTAAAAGATTATTTCAAAGTAATTATTCCTGATTTGCCTGGTTTTGGTATGACAGATGCTTTGCCTGAACCAATTTCTACGCTTCAAGAAGTTGTACCTTTTCTCAATAAATTCACAGAAGCCATTGATTTACAAACCTTTAGCCTTTACGGAACAGCCACTGGAGCCCAATTGGGAATTGCATTTTCTAATATTTTTCCCGAAAAAATCAATACACTTTACTTGGATAATGCTGCTCATTTTGAAGAAGATGAATACCGAAATATCATCCAAAACTACTTTTTAGATTTATCGCCAAACCTTGAAGGTAAGCATTTATCAGACCTTTGGAATCATGTGAAGCAGAGTCTTCAATATTTCCCTTGGTATGAAACCACTCCCGAAAATCAGTTTAATACATCGCTTCCTCCTTTGGAAATTGTTCATGAATCTTTTCGAGAATATATCATTGCGGGTAAAAGATACGCTGAACTTTATAAGGCTGCATTTTTGCATGAACGGGCAAAAAACATTCAAAATCTCAAAGTAAATACTTTGATTTTCAGATGGTTAGGCAGTATTTTGTTAAAAAATATTGATAAACTTTTAGCTCATGATTTGCCACAAAATGTTAAATCTGTTGACACACCCAAACCAATTCAAGAAAGATATTTAGCCATGAAAGAGGTGATGCTTTATAGCTTGTAGCACCGATACAATCTCGTGCTACTATACCTGCGGTCGAGAAACAAACTTACCTTTTGCTTCTCCAATAATTTGGTCATTGTCATAAATCAAATTGCCTCTAAGGAAAGTTGTTTTTACTTTTCCTGCTAATTCCATACCTTCAAAAGGCGTATATCCTTGCTGAGACTCTGATTCTGAGGACTTTACAATAAATTTTTCTTGTGGGTCAATCAGAACCAAGTCAGCATCAAAACCCAAAGCAATGTCTCCTTTGTTCAAAACGCCATATCTCTGTGCAGGATTCCAACAAACTAATTCTGCGATATGGTTATATGACATTCCTCTTTTTGTACCCTCTGTAAAAAGTCCGCTTAGTAAATATTCTGTTCCACCAAACCCAGATTTTGCCAAGAAAATATTGTCGGGATTTTTATTGTCTGTTTTAAATTCTTCTTTGCAACAGGCGTGGTCAGAGCAAATCCAATCAATTTTTCTGTCTAAAACTGCTTGCCAAAGTGCCTCCACATCTTCTCTTGGACGAATCGGCGGGTTTACTTTTGCATGGCATCCGCACGGAGAATCAACATCCAATAAAAGATGTCCGATGGTTACTTCTCGCTTGAAATTAATATGTGGAAAAGCTGCTTGCATTAACATTGCCGCCTCAATTGCTTTATAGGAAGTTAGGTGTAACAGATTGATATTGGGCATATTAGTCTCGTGTGCGAGATAAGATGCGATGAAAATTGCTAAGCCTTCTGAATGTGGTGGACGAGAAGCAGAATAAGCACGAAGACCAGTCAATGTTCCCTCTTCTTCTACCAATTTTGTGTAAGCAGACATGATTTCGGCAGTTTCGCAATGTAAACTTACCGAGATATAATCCTTCAATTCTGGAAATTTATCAATAGCACGTTTTACGGCACGCATCACAAATTCAAAATGAGCAATATCATATTTTTCCTCTTCTGGAATCATCAAAAAATCTTTCTGAGAGGTAGAACGACCATGTAATCCGTGAGAGCCATAAAACATAAAAATTTTAAATGAAGAAACGCCAAAGTCTTCAATCAACATTTCGATTTCTTCTAAATGTTGTTTCATCATTGGGGCGAGATGATAGGCATAATCCACATGGAATTTGCCCTCTGATACTGCCAAAACTTCGGGAAAAAATTCTTTGTAAGGTCCTGTTTTATTCAAATAATATTGCCCTGTACGCATATAATTGAGACTACACGTAACACCGCCCATAGCAGCAGCACGACTTTCAGTAATGGCGTCGTCGCCGAGGGGGGCATAAATTCCTGTGTGCATGTGTGCATCTACAAGACCTGGAAAACAAAGTTGGTTTTTACCGTCGAAGACCTCATTTGCTTCTGAGGCATCAATTTCTGCAGCAATTTTGACAAATTTGCCATCTTTAATTCCTAAATCTAAAAGGTCAACAGCATTTTTGTTCGGGCGAACGACCCGTACATTTTTTACAATTAAATCAAGTTTCATTTTTTACGGTGGTATTTCTGAAGAGTTTTTGAGTCAAAGACTAAATATAGTAGATTTTTATGTAAATGTCCGCTATGAGTTTTAGTTTTTACAAAAAAAAGGTCTTTCAATGATTTGAAAGACCTTTGTGGAAAGTTTTAAAGAAATTTAGGAAACTTCTATCTCATAATCTTTTTCGTTCTCTTCATTATAAGTTACGTCCCACGTATGGTCTGCTAACAAATGGACTTTTGCCAAATATCTATTGTATTTAAAAGACCTTCCCCATTCATTTGGAGCAACTAAAGAAAGTAAATCCACGCCATTACTACGTTCGTACATATAATAGGTTTCATTGATGATTGGCTCAAAACCCATGGCAGCATCATAGATGCGTTCAGAAATTTCTCTGCGATATTTTATTAATTGAGCTTGTTTCATTAATGTTTCCATTTGCTCTTGTAACTGACCCATTTGCCTATCAGTTTGCTGACGCATAGCTGTTACAGAACGACCTTTGGTTTTGCCCATATCTTCGGGTTTAATAACTGCACCGCCCGCAGTATGGGCATAAGGCAATAAACCAGGGTTTTCCGCAACCTTATCTTTATTGATAGGATTTATGATTTTATTATTCTCTTCCATTTGATTTTTCAAAAGCATTACAATTATCTAACAAAATTACATAACATAGATTTTATATCCATCTAAATAAAAAAATACAGATATAATAACCACAAAATATTCAATATTTAGATAATAGTATAAATTTTTCAACTTGTTTTTCATGATAAAAGTAAAATTATCTTGAAAAAATATCGTTTCTAATTCAACTTCTTTCCAAAATCATTGTTTGAAATTTTTCTCTTTTATTTCTAAAAACGCAACCCTGCAAACAAAATAAGAGTATTCCTGTTAATAAATTAATATCTCACAAACAAAACTCTCAATAAAAATGGAACGTAAAGAATTTTTAAATATGGTCGGAATTAGTGTTGGTGCTATCGTTCTCCAACACTGTATTAGCGGATGTTCTTCAAAATCTGACCCTACACCAATAGTACCTCCACCAGCAGGAGGTGGTGGTGGTGCAGTTACAGGCATCACTGGAAATGCCGATGCAGGTAAAGCTATTGACTTTGTATTAGATTTGAATGATAAGAATTTTTCTATTCTTAAGGATAATGGAAAAGGAAAAATTGTTGGTTCTGTCATTGTGGCAAGAGCAAAAAATGGCACTTTCGTTGCTCTTTCAAACGCTTGCACTCACCAGCAAACACAAGTTGAATATAGAGAAGCTAACGATGACTTCTTTTGTCCTAATCATAGCTCAACCTTCGATTTGACAGGAAAAGTTACAAAAAGTCCTGCCCCAACAAATCTTAAAGCATACAAAACTACTTTTGATAGTGTTAAAAATACATTGACAGTGAAGGAGTAAATTTTTCTCCTCCTCAACGAAATTTTCTTTGTAAAATAAAAATGGTAATTTGAGGTTCAAGTTACCATTTTTATTTCCTTTCATTTTTTCTAATGTTAATCCTCTCAGAATCAAATAATTACAATCAGCCAACAACTGATGCTTACGAACAAAAAGCAATTGATTTTTGTCAGTCTTGGCTTGCTGGTAGGACAGAGTTTTTGTTACATACTTCTGGTTCAACAGGAAGGCCTAAACCAATTTTATTAAATCGTTCTCAGATGGTTGCAAGTGCCGAAATGACTATCAAAACTTTTCAGTTAGCTTCTGGAGATACTTTTTTAGTAAATCTAAATGTGGAATTCATTGCAGGAGTTATGATGTTGGTACGAGGAATGGTAGCTGGTGCAAATCTAATTATTGTTGAACCTTCTGCAAATCCATTGAAAAAATTAGATGACATTTCAATAGATTTTGGGGCATTTGTGCCTTATCAGCTCCAAAAAATCTTAGAAGAAAGTCCAGAAAAAATTGAAGTTCTCAATAAAATGAAAGCGATAATTATAGGAGGTGCAGCAGTGAATGTAGCTTTGGAAAAGGATATTCAAGCTATACAATCTCCCGTTTATAGTACTTATGGCATGACAGAAACAGTGTCTCATATTGCAATTAGAAGATTAAATGGCAATCAAAAAGAGAACTTTTTTCAGAAATTACCCAATATTGAATTAGGAATAAACACAAATAACTGTCTCAATATCAAAGGCTTAGTGACAAATAATGAATTAATCCAAACGAATGATATTGTTGAGTTTATTAAACACAATCAATTTAAAATATTAGGGAGAATCGACAATGTAATCAATAGTGGTGGCGTAAAAATTCAGTTGGAAAAAGTTGAAAGAAACATTGAGATTTATTTTGAAGAACATAAAATAAATGCTCGGTTTTGGACAGCAGGAATTCAAGATGAAAACTTAGGTCAAAAATTGATTCTTGTCCTTGAAAGTTCTTTAGCAATAGATTTTCCAAAACTGAAAAACTCACTTCTAAATTCTCTCTCGAAATATGAAATTCCGAGAGAAATTTTCTACTCAAATCCATTCTTGGAAACGCCTACTGGAAAAATTGATAAGAAATCAATTCTGAAATCGCTAAATTTGTAAAAAACTTCAATAAATAGACATGGCTTTTTCTAATTTAATTATCAAGTTTGAGACCTCAGACTCCATTCCTGCACCGTTTTCTTATCAGGTTATTTTTCAAACCAATCAATCACAACTCATTGATTTTCAATTACATTACACAAATAGAGAAGAACTTTCGGATGAAGAAATTGAGCAAGAAGGATTCACGAAGGGTGATGATTTTGCTTGGAAAGGAGAATTAAATGAAGTCTGGAAAACCGTAATTGAAGATGCCTTGAATTCAACAAAATTCAAGAAAGAAGCTGGAAATGAATTTGAAGATTTTTGGGAGATTTCTGTTGATGGTGTAATAAAAGGAATTCCGACAGACTCTGAAAAATGGGGTTTTCTTTTACAGGAACTTCAGCAAGCAGTTTTTGAAACGGCGAAAAAAGAAAAACCTTTTGAGATGTATTTTTTGAATATCGTCAATAATAGAATTGTAACAAATACGGAATTTCAAGTACATTTTTCTAACAGAAAAGCAACCGCTACCAGCCAAGAACAACGAATAATTTTAGAATGGGAAGATGCAACGGCAATCATCGAAAAAGTATTTCTTGGAGAATTTTTGCCAGAAAAAGCCATTGCGACTTTTCCCGTAAAAAATGGTAAATACTTGAATTTTGGAGATGAAATTTGGTATCAGATTGGACCTTCTATTAAAAATCCGCACGGCAACAAAGGCTATTTGAAGGAACTCGAAGGGGTTTTAGAGAATTTGGTCTAAGACAATTTACTCAACTCTTCTTGTAAATCTTCGATTAATCGTTTCACTTTATCCACCGAGATTTGGGGTTCTGGTAATTGATAACTGATAAAGGCTTTGATTTCCCAAACCTCCAAAACATCTTTTGTTTGTAGTTCAAAACTCGGAATGTTTGACTGGTCTGAACTCAATAAAAAAGTACCTTTTATTTTTGATTGATTGTAGATTCTACGGTAAATAATTCCGTGTGGAGCTGTCACTAAAATGTAGTTTTTCCCATCAATTATTTCTTCATAATTATTTTTATCCTTTCCTATCAACATTGCACCTTGAAAAGCAAAATCTGAGCCTGCTTCAAAAGCACGATAATTTCCTCCTGAAAAATTGGGTAATTGAATGATTGGCAAAGAGTTTAAAAATTCTCCCTGACGAGATTTATTAATGTATTCCCCAATCTGATTTTGCCTCACATAACGTATGTTTCCCTGGAATGATACACTTTTGGAAGTGCTTTCCATTTCTTTGTGACTTGATTCTCCATTAGAATTTGGCATCACAACATTCTGAACGGGAGGTTTAACCTGAATTGTTTGTGGAGGTTCACTTTGATAAAACTTATCAATGAAGTTATGATTTGTTTCTCTCTCAAACTCAACAGTTTCATTATTAGAAATCGTTGACGTGAAATTATTTAGGGGCAACGGAGGAGGGTTTTGTAACGTTTTATTAGTTATTGCAGCAATTGATTGAGGTTGAGTGGATAGATTCAAACCTGGCGTTTCCTTAATTTTTCTAATATCAGTTTTTATCAAAGAGTCAACGGTTGTTCCAAAAACTTGAGCAATCATTTTCAAATTATCTAAATTAGGATTCGCCCTTGCTTCTTCATAAGCTCCTAATAGTGAACGCTTTATACCAATTCTTCGAGAAAACTGCTCCTGAGTTAATCCATTCAAGCGGCGGAGGTACTTGATATTGTTGCTAACAATTGACATAAATTCTAAATTGAGTATTTTTGAGTAAGGATACGTTTTACGAAGACAAAAATATAAGTTTAATTGATATTCACAGTATTAATCTATGAATTTTAGTGGTTTATCAGTAAATTACATTTTAAATTTTTACCAATAATGCTTCATTAAAATACTGAAAAACATGAATAATATTCTGACTAATACAATTAACGAGAATTCGATTGTAGAAATATATAAATCTCAAAAGAAAAATGCTTTGGCAGTATCGCAAACTACTGCAAATGAAAGGATTCAGAAATTAAAAAAGATATTGTCATGGATTTCTACTAATGAAGCGTTGATTCAGGAGGCGATGTTTAAAGATTTCAAAAAGCATCCCTCAGAGGTTCTAATTGGTGAAATATTAGGTGTAAATGGTGAAATCAAACATCTGATTAAACATTTAAAATCTTGGATGAAACCTTCGTCTGTGCCAACGCCTTTGAATATGGTTGGGTCATCTGCATACGTGAAATACGAAGCTAAAGGAGTTTGTTTGATTATTTCTCCTTGGAATTACCCTTTCAATTTGGCAATAAAACCTTTAGTACAAGCCATTGCAGCAGGTAATACTGTTATTTTGAAACCTTCTGAAATGACACCGCATACTTCAGCTTTGACGAATAAAATGCTGACAGAGTTATTCGAGCCAAACGAAATTGCAGTTGTAGAAGGCGATGCCAATGTTTCAACGTTATTGCTATCACTTCCTTTCAATCATATATTTTTTACTGGTAGTCCTGCGGTGGGTAAAATTGTCATGACAGCTGCTGCAAAACATTTAGCATCAGTAACGTTGGAGTTAGGTGGAAAATCACCTTGTGTAATTGACGAAACTGCTAATATCAAAAAAACTGCTGAAAAGTTGGCTTGGGGGAAATTCTTGAACAATGGACAAACCTGTATTGCACCAGACTACGTATTGGTACATGAAAGTGTGAAGGACGAATTGGTCGAAAATTTGAAAAAATCGGTCGAGGCAATGTATAATCCTGATGGAAAAGGAATTGAAAATTCAATAGATTATTGTAGAATTGTAAATGCCAGACATTACAATAGGGTGAATCGTTTGTTGGCAGATTCTGTTGAAAAAGGAGCAAATATTGCATACGGAGGAAAATCTATTGAAACTGACAATTATGTTTCGCCAACAATTCTGACAGATGTTAATGATTCGATGGCAGTGATGCAGGAAGAGATTTTTGGTCCAATTTTACCCATCATTCCTTATAAAAATCCCCAGGATGTAGTTGAAATAATCAATAATAGAGACAAACCTTTAGCGATGTATATTAATTCTTCTAAATCGAAAAATATTGATTTTTTCATGAATTCAACGTCTGCTGGAGGAACTGTAATCAATGATTCAATTATCCATTATGGACATTCTGAATTACCTTTTGGCGGAGTAAATAATTCTGGCATTGGAAAGTCTGGTGGGATTTGGGGTTTTCTTGAATTTTCAAATCAAAGAGCCGTTTTGCATCAAAAATATGGAACTTTCAAAATGATTTTTCCTCCTTATACTCCTACTGTAAAGAAATTAATCAATTTTATTGTGAAATATTTGTAGCCATTGCAATAATCTCATGATAGCAGTTTCCAAATTGAATTACTTTCAAATTAACTCATTTTGACTCATTACCTACGAATGAAAAAAATCATTTCAAGTCTAACTTTTTTTTTGATTAGTTTTTTAACCACTTTTAGTCAGGATATAAATACTAATTTGGATCAAAATCCAGCAAGTCTTCGTTGGAAAAAAATTCAAACTCCTCATTTCAAGGTGATTTTTCCGAGTAATTTGCTGGAAACTGCTCAGAAAACTGCCAACACATTAGAAACCATCTACTCGCCTGTCAGTCGTACACTCGGTCGTGAACCAAGACCTCTTTCTGTAATTCTGCAAAATCAAACTGCTATCTCCAACGGTTTTGTAACATTATTCCCTCGCAGGTCTGAGTTTTTTATCACTCCCCCACAAGACTACAATTTGTTAGGTACAAATAATTGGTTAGAAATGCTTTCAATTCATGAATTTCGTCATGTTGTTCAAAATGACAAAGCATTAGTGGGTCTTTCCAAAGGTTTTTATACACTTTTTGGTAATAATGGTTTGGGACTGGTAACAAGTCTGGCTGTACCAAACTGGTTTTCAGAAGGTGATGCTGTTGGGACAGAAACGGTTTTTACAAAATCTGGAAGAGGAAGAATTCCAGCTTTTGATATGGCTCTCAGAACTCAATTGCTTACAAAGGGAGCTTTTTCGTACTCAAAAGCTGTGTGTAGGTCGTATAAAGATTTTATTCCGAATCATTATGTGAATGGCTATTTGCTTACTTCTTATGCAAAAAATCAATTTGGTGCAGACGTTTGGGATAATATTCTGACTAATACATACAAATTTCCCGTTTATCCATTTTCATTTTCGAGGAATATTAAAAAAATAACTGGACTTAGAACCGAAGATTTGTATCAAAAAGCATTTGAAGATTCTAAAAATGCTTGGCAAGAGCAATTAAAAAATATTCAGGAAACACCAGCTAAAACCCTGAAAACCAATGAAGTAAAGCATTACACTAATTACGAATATCCCCAAATGATGCCTGACGGTAGAGTTTTAGCACTCAAATCTGGTTTATCTGATATTCAAAAGTTTGTTATTTTAGGCGAATCAGAGGAAGAGGAAGAACTATTAGAATTAGGTGTTTATAATGATGCGGGAACGCTCTCAGCGGTTGATACAAAAATCGCTTGGGCAGAATTTCATTTTGACCCACGCTGGGGACAAAAAAATTACTCTGTTATAAAACTATATGATATTAATAGTGATAAAATTTCTCAGTTAACTTTTAAATCAAAATTGACTGCTCCGAATATTTCCCCAGATGGAAATAAAATTGTTGCTATTGAGACTTCTCCAGAAAATAAAAATTCAATTGTGATTCTAAATGCTCAGACTGGAGAAGAATTATCAAGATTAACTAATGAGGCTAACGATTTTTGGGTTCAACCACGATGGTCTGAAAATGATAAATTTTTAGCTATACGAGTTGGGAAAAACGGAAAAAGTATTGTTGAATTTGATGCAAATTCAGGAAAAACTTTAAATGAATATCTTACAAACACAGGCGAAAATTTAGCTTATCCTCTAAAGAACGGAGACTACATTTTCTATAATTCTGCAAAATCAGGAATTGACAATATTTATGCTTTTCAAATTTCAAGTGGTAATCGTTTTCAAGTAACTGATAGAAAGTTTGGAGCATTTAACCCGTGTGTGAACAAAACTACTAATGAATTGATTTTCAATGACTTCACTCCTCTTGGGCATCGAGTTGTTAAGATGGAATTGAATCCAGCAAACTGGAAGTTAGTTGAAGACTCAAGAGATTTTAAGGTTTCTTTATTCAGTAAATTCAAAGAAAAAGAAGTTGGAGCTTCACTTTTAAATGATATTCCTTCAACTAAATATGAGGTTTCAAAGTACTCAAAAGCAAATATTGTCAATCCCTATTCTTGGGGTTTTGTATTTGGTTCGAGTGGAAATTCTCTAAATATTGGAGTTTCTTCTCAGGATTTACTCAGTACGACTTCTATTTCCACTGGTTATCGCTTCAATCCAAGCGAAAAAACTGGGGCGTATTATGCCAACGTAAGTTTGCAAGCGTGGTATCCACAGATTGATTTTGCCTATTCAAACGGCAACCGTAATACAACAATTGCTTTGGACAGAGCTGCGCCAATTGATAGTATCAGAACGGATTCTTGGAATCAGGAACAATACAATGTGGGAATAAGTTTGCCTTTGAACTTAACCCATTCAAAGTTCTTTGAATCAATGAATATAGGCGTAAATGCGTCTCTGGCAAGAATTTCAGGTTATGATTTCCCGATTCGCTACCGTTCAGAAAGTTTCAATGGAAATATTTCTTCCATGATTTATACTTTTAATTATTCTCGTTTACTGAAAAGAGCAACAAGAGACATTGCCTCTCCGTGGGGGCAAACCATTTCATTTTATTACAGAGAAACCTTACCTAATAGTAAATTAGAAGGAGGTTTGGCTAATATTCAACTAAGTTTATTTACGCCTGGTTTCCTGAAGCATCATAGTATTAGACTAAGAGCCTCCTCTCAGAAGCAATTTTCGTTGAAAAATGCTGATAATACACCCAACAATAAAACGTATATTTTTGGCAGCCCAACATTTTATCCGAGGGGCTATTTGTACAGTAGCTATGAAAACCTATCGATTATATCTGGCGATTATCGTTTTGCACTTTTGGATCCAGATTTGGCATTAGGGCGTATTTTGTATTTGAAAAGACTAAAGACCAATTTTTTTGCTGATTATGGAAAAGGTTCAACCAATTATATTATTAAAAATCCAGCAAATGGAGCATCTGTGCCTTTTGATGATGCCAAAAATTTCTTTTCTGTCGGCATAGATTTAACTGCTCAATTTCACGTATTGCGTTTTACAACTCAGTTAGAAGCTGGAGCAAGAATAATATATTTACCTTATGAAAATAGAGCCATTTTTGAACCATTAGTTTTAGACATTGGCTTTTAATCCTTTATTATGAAAAAACTTTTTCTGAAAAATATATATTTAACTTTTCAAATGATATGGTGGGCTTTCTCAACTTTTTATCTGAGATACCCTTACACAAAGTACTTTCAAGTAAGTCATAAGTTAGTACTTTATCTTGCTCTTAACTTTATTTTGGGCTTAGGACTAACGCATCTCTACGCAATTTTTTTCAGGAACAATCGACAAAGATATTTAACCTTTTCTGTACCTTTTACGGGGGCAATCTTAGTTGCATTAGCATTTTATTGCCTCGACTGGTCGTTCGGTTTTATGCGTTATGGCAAGCCAAATAGTGGTTTGGAGTTAAATTACGCAGATTATCTTCAATTTTATGTAGAATCTCTTAGATACATTGGAATTTGGTTTTTGTTTTATCAGCTAAACCTTTATATCCGTTTGAATAACAAACGTGAAATTGAATTAGCACAGTCAGAAACTGCTTTGAAGTCTGCCCAATTGGAAAATCTTAAAAATCAATTAAACCCTCACTTTTTATTTAACTCTTTAAATTCTATAAAATCACTTACACTAACAGACCCACAAAAAGCAAGAGGTGCATTGAATGGTTTATCTACTTTATTAAGAAGTTCTTTGGAAGCTGGTTCTATGCAATTGATAAAATTGGAAGATGAACTTAAAATAGTAAAAGAATATTTAGCCTTAGAAAAAATAAGGTATGAAAATCGGTTAGAGTATCTTTTCCAAGTTGATGTATCGCTACTTCCACTGAAAATCCCACCAATGAGTTTACAACTTTTAGTAGAAAACTCCATCAAATACGGAATTTTGAAAAATAAGACTGGTGGGCAAATTGTTGTAAAAGCCTACACCGAAGAAGAGAATATATTTTTATCGGTAGAAAACACTGGGAAACTTCATACAAAATCAGACATAGGTTTAGGACTTTTGAATCTTGAAAGAAGGTTAGCACTTAATTTCCAAGAAAGTGCTTCATTTACGCTTTTTGAAAAAAATGGAAAAGTAATTGCAGAAATAATTATCAGAAAACAGTGATTTCAGTGAACAGTCTTTTTACAGTGAACAGTTATCAGTAAACAGTAAACAAACTTCTCTGTGATAATTGCTTACTGATAATTGCTAACTGATTATTGGTAACTGTTCACTGTAAAAGACTGTTTACTGCACTAATAGATTGCTCTTTTGGCAGATAATAATGTGTTTTTCATTAGAGACACAATTGTCATTGGTCCAACACCTTTAGGCACAGGTGTAATGTACGAACATTTTGGAGCAACTTCATCAAATTTCACATCTCCTTTCAAAGCAAATCCAGATTTTTTTGTAGTGTCTTCAACTCTTGTCAAACCCACGTCAATTACGACCGCACCTTCTTTAATAAATTCAGCCGTAATAAATTCTGGAATTCCCAAAGCAGCAATCAAAATATCTGCGGTAGCACACATTTCTGCCAAATTCTGGGTTCTTGAATGTGTTAAAGTCACGGTGCAATTACCAATTTTTGTATTACGTTGCATCAAAATTGACATTGGTAAACCTACAATTTGGCTACGCCCAACCACAACACAATGTTTACCAGAGGTTTCAATTCCGTATCTATCCAATAAATCTAAAACGCCTTGTGGTGTTGCAGAAATATAGGCTGGCAAACCTTTCGCCATACGTCCGATATTGATTGGATGAAAACCATCAACATCTTTTCTTGGGCTAATTGTTTCCATTACTTTATCTGGATTGATATGATTTGGCAAAGGCAATTGTACAATAAGACCATCCATGTCATCATTTTCATTTACCTTAATCACCTCCGCTAAAAGCTCGGATTCTGTAATTGTAGGCGGAAAGCGTAGTAAAGAAGATTTGAAACCCAACTCCTCACAAGATTTTACTTTATTGGCAACGTAAGTTTCAGAAGACCCATTATTACCTACCAAAATGGCAACTAAATGAGGTATTTTTTTTCCAGAGGCTAATATTGCCTCCATTTCTAAAGCTATTTCTTTTTTAATTTCGTCAGCAACTGCTTTACCATCAATAATTTGCATATTATTTTTTTGAATTTTAATCTATAAAGTTCTAAGAGTCTTCTACTTTTTCACTAATAAATCCCAAAGTTTGGCTAACCCTACACTACCAATTTCTTCAATAAAAATCATATTTTTTCTGGTTGCTACATCTGGTTTATTAGGGTCAATGATATAAATTGGCACAAATCCTGCGGCATAATTGACCAATCCAGCAGCAGGATATACCTGCATTGAAGTACCTACGACTACAAAAATATCTGCTTCCGAAGCTAATTCTGCGGCATCAATAATCAAAGGAACATCTTCATGAAACCAAACGATATGCGGACGTAATTGTGAGCCTTTTTCACATTTATCGCCAATATTGATTGCTTTTGTACCAATTTCATACACTAAACTTGAATCAACCGTTGAACGTGCTTTTGTTAATTCTCCGTGCAAATGTAAAACTTTT
This sequence comes from Cytophagales bacterium, assembly GCA_013298865.1. Taxonomy (GTDB): domain Bacteria; phylum Bacteroidota; class Bacteroidia; order Cytophagales; family Spirosomataceae; genus JAAFJL01. Next base: position 55,274 of record JAAFJL010000008.1, read on the forward strand.
GTTGAACCAGCTCTTTCATGCAGATTGTCAACATTCTGAGTAATAATTTGAACGTCAAAGTGTTTTTCTAAACGTGCCAAAATGTAATGCCCTTCGTTGGGTTCTACTTCTGCCAATTTTGCTCTACGTTCATTATAAAATCTCAGAACTAACTCCATGTCTTTTCGCCAACCTTCTGGAGTAGCGACGTCTTCAATTGAATGGTTTTCCCAAAGTCCGTCAGATGCCCGAAATGTTGGAATACCACTTTCCGCAGAAATTCCTGCTCCAGTGAGAACGACAATTTTTTTCTTCTTTTCCATGTTAAAAAACTATTTTTTCATTTTTCAAAATCTCTATTTCATCATTTTTCAACCCTAAATTTTGTAAAATCTCTACTGTATCCTCCCCTATTTCTGGTGGATTGTGTTTCAATGAAAACAGAGTATCTGCTATCTCCAAAGGGATTTTAGGCAATTTGGTTTGAATATTTCCCTGAATAACTGTTTCTAATAAACTTCCGCCTTCGTTCAATTGAGCATCTTCAAACAAATCTTCTGGACGAGCAATTGGAGCGAATGGAATATCGGCTTTTTCACATCTCTTTGTGATTTCTTCTTTCGTAAAACTACTCATCATTTCGTCAACGGCTGGCAAAAACCAATCTCTTTCTGCTATTCTGTCATTATTCGTTTTCAGTCTTTCGTCATTGAGCCAATCTTGTTTTTCAAATACTTCACAAAATCTCAACCAGTGTTTTTCAGAAATAATTCCGACAAAAATCAATGAATTATCTTTGGTCGGAAAGGTTTTATAAATACTCCAAGCACTTACTCTATCTGGCATCGGAGGAACGGGCGTATTTGTCAAAGCGGAAACTGCCATGTGTTGTCCCATTAAAAATGCTGTTGTTTCAAACAAAGCTGATTTTACAAAATTCCCTTTTCCTGTAATTTCTCGTTCGTAAAGTGCAGACAAAATCCCAATTACGCCAAACATTCCACCCGTAATATCAATCACAGATGTTCCTGCACGCAAGGGTTGCCCGACTGGTCCCGTCATGTAAGCAAGACCACCCATCATTTGAACGACTTCGTCCATTGCATGGCGTTTTTCGTAAGGACCAGACAAAAAACCTTTGAGTGAACAGTAAATCAATTTGGGATTAATCAATTTTAAGGTTTCATAGCCATAACCCAATCTTTCCATTGTTCCTGGTCCAAAGTTTTCAACTAAGACATCAGCATTTTCTACTAATTGCTCGATGAGTTTTTTTCCTTTTTCAGATTTAATATCAATGGCTAAACTTTTTTTATTTCTATTGTAAAATGAATGATAACCCATACCAAAACCTCTCAGACGACGAGTAGAATCTCCTTCCAATGGTTCAATATGAATGACTTCTGCCCCTAAATCAGCTAAAATTAACCCTGCTGCTGGTCCCATTACGGCATGGGTAAATTCAAGAACTTTAATATTTTGTAAGGGTAATTGCTTCATTCCGAGTTTATGATGGGTAATAAATTGGTTAATTCTATTCGCAAATTTAGTGAAAATAAATGAGTACAATTATCTGAGCAAGATTAATAAAATAAAAAAACGGTCAGGCTTTAGGGCTTGACCGTTTCGGGAATTATGTACTCAATAGTAATTACAATCCTGCATTTATCATAGCTACATCAGGAGTAGAATTGTCCTGTAAAGTTACTTTACCTCTTTCTCTTCTTACAATTCTTGAATATAAACCAATTTCCTGGCTAAATACAAAAGTAAAAAACAATTTTGTATAAGAAGTATGTGATTTCAAGTTGTCGTAAAACTCTGGAGCGATTTTTTTCAATTCTGGCAATTTATTCCAAGGAATTGATGGTAAATCGTGGTGTTCGTTATGGTACCCAACATTCATGTTGATACCATTCAATCCGCCGTAATAACTGTATGTTTCTTGCATAGGGTCAAGTACCATGTAGTGTTCCTGAATCCATCTCGCTCCGAGTGGGTGAAAACCAACTGAGAATGAGAAACTTAGTCCCAAATACAACAATGAAGTCCAACCAAAGAAATAAACAATTGCAACATCAAAAAGTAACTGGGCTACAATATTCATGATAACAAACTTGTCGATAACCATTAATTCTTTACAACGAATTGTACGAATTACTTGGAAAACTGGGTATAAAAATAACCAGATTGCTTTACCGATAGAATAATTGTTAATCAATTTTGCCTCATAATAATCTGGCAAATCAGCGTCTAATTCATGCACTCCTTGAAAAGCGTGGTGCTTTAAATGGAAGTTTTTGAAAGTAATTGCCGTTGGAGCCAATGAAGGAAAATTGCCAACAATTGCTGCGAAGATATTCCAAGATGGTTTTTGGAAAATAAGATTATGAGCTGCCTCATGAATACAAACGAATAATGTATGCGTAGGAAATGCTCCAATGAACCAAGCCGCCGCCAAAATTACATACCATGCTTGGTCTCTTAATAAATACGCCATTCCGACCTGAAACGATACACAAGATAGAATCCAGATTGCGGTATTGGGATTTTTTGAAATTAATTTTTTTACTTCTGGATGGGCTTTGATGATTTCCCGTGTACGAATACGGTGCGGTTCTGTACCTGTAACTTCCTTAAAGTCTGCTGTATAAGCCATTTTTTGTAAGAATTGGTTAATAATATTTCACAAAATTAAACATAGAATGAAGGATTTACTATTTGTTCTCATCAATTGTTTTAGATTTTATGAAAAAATACACCAATTTTATAAGTAACACTGAGTTTCTCAGAGTTTTTCACAGAGTTTTCACAAAGAAAAATATTATTTTTTGTGAAAACTCCGAGTAACTCAAATTTAAACAAACCTATTTCTCAACAACCAAATGCTTACCTACGCTTTTTTCTTTCTTGGAAATTCTGAGTAAATATTTACCTTGAGGAAGATTTTTTGTCCAATATTTCCCTTCATCGTCTTGGGTTAAATTATACTCAACTCCCAGATTATCAAATAGTTGTATTTGGGCATTCTTTAAATCGTTTGGCAAATCAATTTTAAAACTTCCATTCGATGGATTTGGGTAAACTGAAACTCCAGATGGATCTATGTAATTTTCTGTCGCTAAAGGGATTTCTATTTTTACTTCTATAGCTCCCGATTGTTTTACGCATCCGTCTAATGTAACCGTCACTTCATATTTCCCTCCTTCTTTGGCTTCGTAAACCGAAGATTTTGCTCCGTCAATAATTTTGGCATCTTTAGACCATTGGTATTGATAACCTGTTCCGACACTTGCATTCAATTTTACAGTTCCTGGTTGATAAACAATCCCTGTAACTTCTGGTGTAACCATAGCATCAGGTAGAGGCTTTATCTTGATTTTTGCTTCGGTAGAATAGATTTTACACCTTGCCTTAGACAATAATGCACGATATGTACCCGATTCTTTTGCTTGAAAAAGCCCGTAAGGACTATCTGGAATTACTTTTCCATCTTTTTCCCAAGCATAATTAATACCTGTTCCTACGGGAGCTTTTAAATCTATAGTTTTTGCCCCACAAGTTGTTGAATCTGCAATATTGAGCTTAGTGGGAACTATATCTGTATTTACAACAATAGTATTTGAATACCTTGCACAACCATCTTTTCTGATGAAAACTCTGTATCGTCCTTCAGTTTTTGTTTTGAGATTTTGGGTAAATGCTGCAAGTGGTTTTTCATTAATCTCCCATTTGTATAAATGTGTAACAGGATTATCAGACACTAATTCAACCAAATCTTGCCCACAATAAGAAACGGTGTCGGTATTTGGCAAAAGTTTTTCACCGAGTTTGATAATGTTAACGTCTATTGGGTCTGATGCACCAGTGCATTTGTCTGATGTCAACTTTAAAACATATTTCCCTGTTTCAATAACATCTGCTTTTAACCGATAGCCATCAAAATTTTGGTTTAAAACAACTACTTCTTTACCCTCTTTTTCCCATTGAAGTTTTGCATTTTTATAAGTAAAAAATCTATCAAACTCATTTTGTGGTTGCTTGTTTGAATATCCAGAAATTGTAACTCCAAAACCATCACATGAAGTATTATTACTTGTTTCAAGAATTGGATTAAACTTCCCAAAAGTTAAACTTATCGGTGGTGCTGCGACTACACATCCATCTTTATAAACTATTTGTTCTGTATAGGTATCAGAAGATTTAGCAAAGATTGATTTAGGAACATTTGATTTTGAAATTATTTGATTATTCTTTTTCCACTCATGGGTAAAAGGCCCTAACTCATTAAAAGAATATAGCGACGTTCCCAATAATATCGAATCCTGACAAGTTGATGTCTTCACGGTCTGAGTCGTGAGATTATTATTACCTATAATGTTTAGTGTATCTGATTCAACTGTACAAATCAAGGTATCAGACTTATACACTTTTTGTTGATAACTGTACTTTCCAGTTTGATAGGTATATAAAAATTTATAACTGTAAGGAACATAAGTACCGTCTTTGTACCAATTATTATTGAAATTGTATTTATTATATTCAAAAAAATCTTCCAATCCATTAACATACAGCGTATTTTCTTTTCCCTGACAAGTAGTTGTAGGGGTTATTAGATTGACCTTAGTTTTAACTTTATCACTAAAATTCACTTTAATTAAATTAGAAATTCCGTTACATGAAGAGCCTTTTGAAATTTTTAGGCTGTAAATACCAGAGGTCATAGGGATAAATGAGGATAAATTTGCATTCGGAACATCAACTCCATCTTTTTGCCATTGGTATTGAAAACCTTCATGATAATATGAAGAATATAAAGCCTCTGGTCTCTGTGCTTTACATAAATTGAGTTCATTCAAACCAGAGTAAGTTCTAATGGATAAAGGAATATTGTTGTCGATATTTATTTTTATTAATGCCGAACTTACACTCGTACAATTTTCTATTGAAGTCTTGAGGCTGTAAACACCTGATTCTTTTGGAGAAAAAACTTTAGATTTTGCATCTGCAATTAACTGTCCGTCTTTGTACCAGCTGTATTCTACTTTATTAACATAAGACTGATAATAATCATAAGGACTATTTGCAGTTAATGAAACTACATCATTTTTACAAACAGAATTTATTCCATTTGAGGAAATATAAGGCTGAAATATTTCTCCAATTTTTATATTTTCTCCTCCAGTCAAATACGAACAACCATTGGTTTTTGAGTATTTCAACGACACATATCCAGATTTATCAAAAGCAAATGTTGGGTTTGTTGCATTGGGGATTTCTTTTCCATCAAGAAGCCACTGTAATAATAATTGTTCCGAGGGCAAAGAAGCATTGTAAGTAATTTTTCCTGAACAGACTTGGTTTACACTTTCTACTCTTGAAACAAAGATGTTTGTGTAATTATTTCCCTTCACTACGAAAGTTCTAAAATCTGAAGTTTCAGTTTGAAATTTTCCATCGGTAGTTCTGATAAAAAAGCCAAAAGCCTCTTCGTTTTGATAACTGTAAGGTATCGTAATTTTAATTGGACTACTTGTTCCTGAACCGACCTTGACAGGATAGTAAACATTAGAATTTACAAAAAAGACCTCGTAAACAGTACCAGCAGGCATATCTGCCGACGTGAAAGGTACGTCGTAGGTACTCTGAGGGCATAATCGGATTTCTTTGTTCAAGGGAACTAATTTCACACCCTGACAATATTTTTTGTTTAAATCAATGTCAAGGTCAAGGTTTGTCAGACAACTATTCTGGGTAGCTCTGATATTAAACTTACCACTGGTATTCATGTCAAGAGCTTTCAAATCGAAATAAGGAACTTGAAAAGATGTTGATGTAACCTTTTTTGTAGGCGATTGTAGAAGCAAACCAGTTGTGTTTGAGTAAGTGGCAAATGTAGAATCTGAGTCGTAGGTTCTAAATTTTATTACAGAAATATCATCACAATTGACATGATAAGGTTGCAGTCCAACAGGTTTGAATACTGAAACAAAAATAGCCGTTCTGTAATTACACCCATTCTGACCTTTCCCTACTACTTCAAAATTACCAGAAGTTTCAAATTTCTTAATTTTGATTGACTGTCCAGTACCTTTAAAGTTTCGAGGACCAAACCATTGAAAAGACTCAATCCCAGCAATATTGGTAGCAGAAATTTTAATTGAATCGCCCCAACAAGTAATATTGGGAACATTAGGATTAAGATTTTTTTGTTCTAACCCAAACCCAGTGCCTTGTACGCTATTACTTTTGAAAACACAAAGATTTTC
>JAAFJL010000080.1 GCA_013298865.1 Cytophagales bacterium
TTCATGAAACGTCTCTACTTTATTTCCACTACAAAATTCCCTTCAAAATCCGTTGTTCCTGGCGTTGCAGTGCCATTTTTTACGGGCTTCCCTCCTACTTCGGGTTGGTGTCTTAACGTAACTTTCAAAGTTCCATTTGCGGCAGTTGTTGTCTTGGCTGAGGCTTTTAGACCAATCTCAAAATTCCTTGAATCTTTATCTAATCTACTAATAGCCAGAAGATTAGCAGACGAAGGTTCAAAAACAACCAAATGCTCTACCGACTCTTTTTCAATTTCTGTTGTGAGATTTTCTACTGGATTTTTTGTTTCGTCCAAAAACTCAGTCGTCAAAGAATAGGTTTTATTGGGAGCTAATTTAATGACATCCGCCACGGGAGGTTTGCCACCGTCTCCGTCCAAATCTTTGATGTTATAAACCAATTTATTGCTACCTTCGGTAAAAGTTAACCGCATGGTCGAGATGAATTCGTTGTCTTGCACAGGGGCTGGTTCGTCCTTTTTGCAAGCACTGAGAGAGACACTGAGCAATAAGGCAAATACAAATAATTTTTTCATGAGCTTGTTGATTAAATGCAATAATGTTGCAAATATAAGAATCAAAATTTTAATTGCAATGTTGTTGCATTTAAAATTTATAATTTACTCGAAAAGAAATATTTCGTCCCATGTCGTCGGCGTAGTATCTGAAACGATTGAGGTATTCACGGTAAGTTTGATTGAAGAGATTAGAAATTGTTAATCCAAAATTTAACTTATTGATTGTCAGACCACTACGATAAGTAATTAGGCTATAACCTTCTGGTGGAGCAAGAAAATCAGAGCTTCTTTCCACTCGATTTTGGCGAGCAACATACTGATGTGAAATGGAAACATACGCATGATTTTTCTTGAAATTGTATTGAATTGTTTGGTCGAATCTATCAGAAGGAATATTGACCATAAATAAATTATTACGAATATCCTTTGCCCGAACAATGGATATTTTGGCAGATAACTCCCAAGCTGATAGAGGTTTATACAAAACTGCAAAATCAAATCCTGCAAACTGAGCATCTACTTGGGTATAATCAAAGGCAGGAAACGCTCCCCGAACGGTCAGGACAGAACGTAAAGTATCGTCTTGAATTCTTGGTTTTAAATAAATGAAATTTTGTATATTTTTAAGATAAACGCTTGCTTCAAGAATGAAATTTGCGTGATGATAATTTGTGGAAATAGAAAGATTTTTGGCTACTTCTGGTTGCAGATTTAGATTACCTTTTTCGTAAGAAGCCGAACCGTGATGAATACCATCCGTAAAGAGTTCATTGACGGAAGGACTACGCCAAACTAAACCTAAATTCAGGCTACTTTCCCAATTTTCAGTATGGTGTTTTTTAAGCCCAAAAGCACCCGAAAAATTATTAAAACTAAAGGTATTTTGCTGAGGAATTCCACCAATTTTCAAGGAAAAAGCCTCTAAAAATCTCGAATCATATCTAATTCCTAATTCGGTTTCCCAGTCGTTTCTCAAATATCTTTCTACTAAAAATAATCCATAGCTAATTGTCTGATAATTAGGTAATAATGTAGTAGAAATCAAAGGTTTGCGTAACTCAAAAGCAGATGATAAATTTTGCTGATATTGTACCGAAATTCCCGCAGTCCCATTCAAAATTTGGAATATCGGACGGTGTTCTAAAGTCAATTCTGATGAATAAGTATCTAATTTAAAATTGAGCGTATTTAAAGACCTATTTCCCCTTGGAACATCATATTCTAACCGCCAATTATACTGGTAGGCAGACACAAAATTAAACTTCCCGAAGGTGTCAGAATTGAGGAAAGATTTGACTTTTAAGAGATGGTGGGCAATGTCCTGATTCGGGCGATTGATTTCTTCGGAAAATTCCGTTGGAGTATAAACTTCGGCTGGTTTTTTTTCTAAAATAGCTTGTTGTAAATCTTGCACATTTCCGATATGCGAACCCGTGAAAATCCCAATCTGAGTGTCAAAATAACTGTAAAAAAGTTCTGCCCCAAAATGTGTTTTATTCAAGCCAAAACCTACGGAAAAATTACGTTCTTGAATACCCGTATTAATCAAATTATAAGTTGGCGTGCTGATATTCCCGCCCCGCTTGTACGTACCCTGCAACCGCCAGCCAAAACCATTAAAACCAGAAATACCGCCTTCCAAAATCCCAGATAGCACTTTTTGCCTTCCATTAGAAAAACCAACAAGATTGATTTCTCCATGAATTTTAGCAGAATCGGGCAAACTTTCAGGTTCAACCATCACGATTCCACCAATGGCATCTGAACCATAACGAAGCCCCGAAACACCTTTGATTACAGTCAATTTTTTTGCGACAAATGGGTCAATTTCGGGGGCGTGTTCGCTGCCCCATTGTTGCCCTTCCTGGCGAATTCCGTTGTTCAAAATAATCACACGGTTAGAGTGCATTCCGTTGATGACAGGCTTCTGAATAAAACTTCCCGTCTGCAAGGTTGTCACACCTGAAAGATTTTTCAATGCTTCTCCGAGTGACTGTCCACGAGTAGCGTCAAGGGCTTTTCCCGAAAGAACTATCTTATTGTCAAGCGAACTTTTCTGAGAAGTTACTACCACTTCCTGCAAATGCTCATCTTTATTTTCGAGTGTAATGTCCTCATTATGAGAATCTTGCAAATTAATTTTCGTTTCAATCAAATCAAAACTTACTGCTCTACACACCAAAGTATAAGTCCCCTGACACAATTTTGAAAACTGATAATTCCCGTTTGCATCCGTAAAAGTAGAGATATTTGTCCCCTTCAAATACAAGACAGCACCCACCACTGGCAAATGATTTTCATGGTCATGCACCACACCTTTGAGCGTACAAACGCAATTTTTTTCTTGGGAAAAAAGGAAGAAAGAATCCGAAAAAAGGAGGAATAATAAAGCTATTTTAATGGAGTATTTCAAACGAAAGTTTGTTTATTTGCAATAATGTTGCAAATATAGCAAAATATTCTTTAAATATAAGCGGGGCATGGTCTTGAACTGATATTACACACAAGCGTTACAAACGCTGAGTGAGTCCACACTCGTTATAAACGAGCGTGAGCAAACGGAACAAGCCATAAACCCGACATAAAGCCCTTTTTACTTTCCCAATAAAACTTTCTACCGTATTTTTGTAGCTGAATTTATAACAAACATACATTGAAAAAGATATTTCTCTCGAAAGTCCACGAATCATTTAATACTGAGATTCCCCTTCCTTCTTCCAAGTCAGAATCTAATAGAGCTTTGATTATCAATGCTTTAGCTCAGGGAAAAGATAATCTTTCTAACCTTGCTGAAGCTCGTGATACCCAAACCATGATGCGTCTTTTGGCATCGGATGATGCTATTGCAGATGTGATTGATGCTGGTACAACAATGCGTTTCTTGACGGCTTATTTCGCCATAACGGGTCAGCAGAAAACCATGACGGGTACACCACGGATGTGCGAGCGTCCGATTGGTATTTTGATAGATGCCTTGCGTGCTTTGGGGGCAGATATTACCTATACGGGAAAGGACGGTTTTCCGCCTTTGAGGTTGAATAGTTTTAATTTTTCGGGAGATAACCACCTGAAAATCAGGGGAGATGTGAGTTCTCAGTACATTTCTGCGATTTTGATGATTGCCCCTCTCCTACCCCAAGGTTTGGTCTTGGAAATTACGGGAGAATTAGGCTCGAAACCGTACATCGAAATGACACTGAAACAGATGGAGGCTTTTGGTGTAAAAGTGCAAACAGATTGGCAAAACATGACCATCAGTGTTGACCCACAAAAATATGAGGCTGTCGATTATGCGGTCGAATCTGATTGGTCTGGGGCAAGTTATTGGTATTCGATGGTGGCACTTTCTGAACACCCAGAAAGTAGTTTAGAATTATTGGGATTGAAAGAAAATTCCCTTCAGGGAGATTCTGTTATTACTCAGATAATGACTCACTTAGGTGTAAAATCTGTTTATAATGGCAAAGGTTTTGTGTTGACAAAAATTCCTGCAAAAACTGAATTGGCATGGGATTTTACTGATTGTCCAGACCTTGCTCAAACAGTTTGTGTGGTGGCGGCAGCTAAAAATATTTCACTTACATTAACGGGTATTGAGTCTCTGAAAGTAAAAGAAACTGACCGGGTTTTTGCCTTGCAAACTGAACTGGCAAAATTGGGGGCAAAGTTAGAAGAAGTAGAGAAGAATCAACGGTATTTGCTCACACCAAATGCTACCGTAAATCTTTCGGAATCCATTCATACTTACGACGACCACCGCATGGCAATGGCTTTTGCACCGCTCGCTTTACTGACAGATGTTGTGATTGAAGAACCCGATGTTGTGGTGAAATCTTATCCAAGTTTCTGGAAACATTTATCAAAAATTGTAGTGTTGAAAGAAGATTGATTTTGGTAGCTATTAGTTATTAGCTTTCAGCAATTGACTTTATTTACAAAATTATAGATTATCAAAAAACCCTGAAATTCACTAAAATGATTTTCAGGGTTTTTTATTGGGGAAAAATATTCTCTAAAACATTTTTTTCTTACAATAAAAGCACTACATTTGACATAACCTTCTGATAACCAATTACTTATAAATTAATTTCTTGTTTAAGGTCATGTATATACGATTCAAACAAAAGTCATCTTTTAAAGACTATACGTTTAGTTCTGGTTTAAAAGTCAGGACTAAACCTTAAACAAAAGCATTATGTTTTCATTATCTCCGAAGGTAGCAACTGATACCTATTTGTACATTCCAACCATTCATCCACTCATGATTGGTAACGAATTCGTGACTCCTCCCATCAATTTGCCAGACGATATTCAAGAAGATTTTGAGACTTTATGCAGGTTTGCTATCCGCCAAAAATGGGTTGAATGGATTGACTTTAAACAACATCTCAAGAAAGCTGCTCATGCAATTGTGGTGACAGATGCCAAGCAAGTTATTCGTTTTGCCAGTAAAGGTTTTGAAGAAATGACGGGCTATTCAACAGAATACGCAAGAGGGAAAAAACCGAAATTTTTGCAAGGAAAAAACACAGAATCTACCGTAAGAGAACACATAAAATCACATATTGAAAAAGGTATCCCTGTCGAAGCCATTCTTACCAATTATCGTAAAAATGGGGAGGAATATCAATGCCAAGTAAAGATTTTTCCGATGTTCAATAAAAGCCATGAATTAGTCAATTTTATCGCTTTAGAAAATGAATATTTGAAGATGCAGTAGTTAAGTAACGTGTAAACAATAAGTGGGCGTTTTTGTCAAGCCCTTTTGGAGTAATACTTCTCAACTTTTTCGTTAAATAGCGATGCTATTCGTCTGGGCGGCACTCCGCTCAAAAGTTAATCGTCTTACTCCAAAATTGCTAAGACAAATTACGCCAACTTATTATTTACACGTTACTAAGTTCAATCATTTTATCCGTTATAATCTCAAAACTAACAACTATTTCCCAGTGCCTCGCCTACAAGCCAGACTTCTTCATAAGAATTATACAAAGGTATCGGCGAGAGTCTAATCACATTAGGTTCTCGCCAGTCGCCAATGATTCCATTTTGCATTAATTTTTCAAATAACTTCTTGCCATTTTTCTCTACTAACATTGATACCTGAGACCCTCTTTCTGCAAAGTTTTTGGGCGTAATGATGTTGAGAATATCTCCATTTTTTTGGCTAAATTCTTCTAAAACAAATATCAAAAAGCCCGTCAGTTGCTCACTTTTTTGTCGAATTTTGTCCATTCCTACTTCATCAAAAATCTCCAAAGAAGCCCTCAGACACGCCATTGGTAGAATATTTGCCGTACTAATTTGCCAACCGTCTGCCCCCGTCATGGGCTTAAAACCAGGTTTCATTTCAAATCTACTTTCTTCGTCGTAACCCCACCAACCAGCGAGTCTTTGAAGATTTTTATCATGGTGTTTTTCATGCACAAAAACCCCCGAAATCCCTCCCATTCCTGCATTTAGGTACTTGTAAGTACACCAAACAGCAAAATCAACGCCCCAATCATGGAGTTGCAAAGGTACGTTTCCGATGACATGAGCGAGGTCAAAACCAACGGTAATCCCCAGATTTTGGGCAGTTTCGGTTATCGTTTTCAGGTCGAATAATTGCCCAGTGTAATAATTGATTCCTCCTAACATCACCAAAGCCAATGAGTCTTTATTGGCTTCAATGATTTCCAAAATATCTTCTGTGTGTAAGGTATGCTCGCCCGCCCGTGGGAAGATTTCCAGAAGACCTTCTTTTGGGTCAATACCTCTAAATTTCAAATGCGTTTCCAAAGCATATTGATCAGACGGAAAAGCCCCACCTTCCATCAAAACTTTGTACTTTGTTTTGGTTGGCTGATAAAACGAAACCAACATCAAATGCAGGTTTACCGTAAGGTTATTCATCACAGTAACTTCGGAAGATTTAGCCCCGACAATTTTAGCAAGAGGTTCTTTCAAATACTTCAAATACGAAATCCAGTCGTCGCCTTCATGCCAACCCCGCACGCCTTCACGTTGCCATTTTTCTAAGGCTTCTGTGATGTATTTTTGGGTATTTTTAGGTTGCAAACCAAGCGAATTTCCACAAAAATAAATCTGTGGCATACTATCTGGAGATGTTGGTATATGAAACTGAGATTTGTAGTTTCTGAGAGGGTCATTTTTGTCTAATTCTTGGGCAAAAGCTAATGTATTTTGCATGGATTCGTTGTTCAATGTCTGTTTTTCGATGATTGTTTGGTTCTTTCCTATTCATATTCAACAACAATTTTCAAAGAAAGTTAAATTCTAACTTTTTCTTTTTAATTTTGGGGAACATTTTACGAAACTAATTATTTTTATATTTTATGGAAAATCATCAAGAAGAATCAGGGTCATTAGATTGGAAATGGCTATTGGGTATATTTTTACTTTTTGCAGTTATTTTAGTAGTATTTGGCGATACGCTAACTGCTATCACTGGAATTATTTTGGAGGGCTGCGTATTCGTTTATTATGCAGATAAGGGTAAAAAATTGTAGGGAAAAACCTCTCCCCCCTCCCCCTCTCCTGCTGAGAGGGGGAGTATTCTACGCAATTAATTATCTGATTATCAATTACTTATGCTTTACATTCAAATGTATAAATGCGGCGTATCCCTTTAAAAAAACATACTTTTATTCAACTCATTTCAAATTACTCTTCTAAATTTTAATTTTGCCTGTTAACTTGCATCATGCAAGATTCAGCGTATCAAGAGGAAATCACAGTTTTTGTTGACGTGATTGTTCCTGTTTCAGTCCCAAATTTATTTACTTATCGTGTTCCGAGAGAATACGCCCATTCGATTCGTGTGGGTGCAAGGATTATTGTGCAATTCGGAAAATCAAAGGTTGTTACCGCCGTTGTGGCCCGTGTACACAACAACCCTCCGCTAAAATATCAAGCCAAATATGTACTGGATTTGTTGGATGAAGTTCCTTTGGTGACAGCATCACAATTAGAGTTATTCAACTGGATTTCAGAGTATTACCTCTGTAACGTAGGTGATGTTTTGAATGTAGCATTACCTTCTGGATTAAAAATTTCGAGTCTTTCAAAGGTTCAATATAATCCTGATTTTGATTATTTTGATTTGCTCACCGACCGTGAAAAAGAGTTGGTTGAAGAAATTAAAAAACAGCAATCTCTGACTTATGACGAACTCGCCAGAATTGCCGATGTAAAAAATGCTTACCATATCATCAAATCTCTCGTCGGGAAGCGAGCGATTATTGTTTTTGAAGAAGTTAAGGATAAATATATTCCGAAAATTGTTCGTAAAATTCGCCTCAATTCCTTTTATGAAGAACCCGAACACCTGCGAATTTTAGTCAAGGAATTAGAAAAAACACCTAAACAATTAGACGTTTTATTGAATTATTTGCGGTTTGTTCCTGCCCTAAGAAGCCCTGAATTAAATCATAAAGGTCTGGAAAAGAGTACGTTAGTGAAGGCAGAAATTTCTGAAAGTTCATTGAGTACGCTTTTGAAAAATAATGTTCTTGAACAATTTGATGTCATCATCAGTCGCTTTGAAGATATTGACGAAAGTACGCTTCAGGCACAACCAGAGCTTTCGGAAATTCAGCAAAAAGCCTTTGAGGAAATCATGACTGGTTTTCAGGAAAAAGATACCATTTTGTTGCACGGAATTACGGGTAGTGGCAAGACCGAAGTGTATATTAGGCTAATTGAACAAGCCCTCGAAAGCGGTACGCAAGTGCTATATTTGTTGCCAGAGATTGCCCTCACGACTCAGATTGTAGTTCGTTTGCGAAAAGTTTTTGGCGATAAAATGGGCATTTATCATTCCAAATTCTCTGATAATGAACGAGTTGAGGTTTGGAAAGGCATCATAGAAGGCAAATTTCAGTTTGTAGTTGGAGTACGTTCTGCGGTTTTTTTACCTTTCGATAATTTGGGACTCATCATTGTGGACGAAGAACACGAAACCAGTTACAAACAATACGACCCTGCCCCAAGGTACCATGCCCGTGATGTGGCTTTGGTAATTGGGCAAAAACAGGGGGCAAAAGTGTTGTTGGGTTCTGCTACTCCGTCTATTGAAAGTTATTATAATGCAGTTACAGAAAGATACCGATTAGTGAAATTGACTCAGCGTTTTGGCAATTCACAACTTCCTGATTTTGAGTTAATTGACATTAAAACTGCTCGAAAAAACAAACTCATGAAAGGTGATTTTTCGGGTACAATGTTGGATTATATTCGGGCAAATTTCGAGAAAAAAGAACAAACTATTGTCTTTCAAAATCGTCGTGGTTATTCGCCATATATTCAGTGCGAAGACTGTGATACCATTGCTTCTTGTTCTAATTGTGATGTCAGTTTAACCTACCATTATAACGGACAAGAATTGCGTTGTCATTATTGTGGCTACCACGAACCGATGCCCCGTACGTGTACAGCTTGTGGGTCGGCAAAATTGCGAACACGTGGGTATGGCACGGAAAAAATCGAAGAAGAATTACAAGGAATTATCCCCGAAGCCAAAATTGCAAGGATGGATTTGGACACAACTCGAACCAAAACTGCGTTTCAAACTTTAATTAATGAAGTAGAAAGTGGTTCGGTAGATATTTTGGTTGGAACACAAATGTTATCTAAAGGTCTTGATTTTGAGAAGGTTAGCTTAGTTTGCATCTTCGATTCTGACCGAATGATTCACTTCCCAGATTTTCGTGCCTCCGAACGTGCCTTCCAAATGCTTTCACAGGTGGCAGGGCGTGCAGGGCGCCGAGAGACACAAGGAAAAGTGTTGATTCAGACCAATAATCCGAGCCAAAATATCCTTCACCAGATTGTCCAGAATGATTATGATGGTTTGTACCAACATGAAATCAAAGAAAGAGAAGGCTATCATTATCCGCCTTTTGTGAGATTAGTAAAACTGACGCTCAAACATTCCGACCAAAATATTGCCCAAAAAGCTGCCGAAGATTTAGCCAAAAAACTAAATGAGAAACTATCAGTCCAACGAGTTTTAGGTCCAGAAACACCATTGGTAGAGCGAGTAAGGAATCAGTTTTTATTTGAAATTATGGTAAAATTAGAAAAGGCATTGAATTTAAAAGTAGCCAAAAGTTTTATCAAAGAACAAGTAGAAATTGTGTCCTTAGCCAAGGAATTCAAAGGAATTTATATTGTAATTGATGTGGATTGTGGGTAGGGGTTGGTGGGAGTACTATAAATTTGCCGAGTTATAAATCAAAAAAGGTCTGTGAAATGAATATTCACAGACCTTTTTTTTGATGAAGTTGTTCAGTTTTTCTGAGAACCTAAAATAATGCCCAAATGAAACTGGGATAGAACAGTAGCAAAGGCTCTTGAATCATTGAAAGATACACCTGGACCGACCGATAATCCAAGGCAAATCCCGCCTTTATAGCTCCGTTGCATACCCCAGACTGGTCCAATTGAAACGAGATTTCTGTTATAAACTGGGTTGCCTCCAGTCAGTACAGGAAGTTCATAGGACAATCTTAAAGCCAAATAATTACCTGAATTTTGTGTAATATTTTTGTTGTTCAGCAACCTTTTAGAAAAATTATAATAATGCCTAAAGTCAGCTTTTGGCACTAAAAATAAAGCATAGTTTAACGTGCTTGTGTTGGGATTTGTTACACTATTTGTTGAATTAAAAGTCCCACCAGTAGAAAGGCTCAAATGAAAAGATTCTAAAGAGTTTAGCCTTATCTCTTGGCTCACTCCGATTGAGATAAAATTTAATACTGTAATAGTTTTCTCTAATGAAGGTTCTCCGATAGGCTTATCTGGAACTTTTACATAATCCTGTGCATAAGATTGTGAAAGAATAAAACTAAAAAAGATGGTGGCAATGAACTTGATTTTTTTCATGATAGAAATTGTTTTAGGTTGTAAATTTACTTTATCTATTTCAACTCGCTCGCTTTTATATCTCTTGTCCATTTTTGTTCTCCTTTTGAATCAAAAATTGTAATTTTCAAGCTGCGGTCTGTTCTTTTTCCTGTGAATTCTGCGATACAAAAATTGCGTTCTTTTACCAATGTTCCTTCTACAATTGGGCTGGCGTCTTCTTCTTTTACGGGCGATGCTGGTCCAGAAGTAAATGGAGAAACCGTTAAATCATAGAGTGGATAAGTGCCTGGTCTGTCTAATTTTTGTAGGCATGAATGATGCCTATCTCCCGTCACAAAAAGTACCCCTTCAATTTTGGCATCGGTGATTTTTTTCAATAAATACGTTCTTTCTTCGTCATAATTTGCCATGGTTTCAAAAACTTTTGCAGGATTAACTACCTGTCCACCGCAAACAATTACTTTGAAAGGAGCTTTGCTTGTAATCAAATTATCAATAAGCCACTGCATTTGTTTCGTACCAAAAAACTCTCTTTTATCCACATAATTTTCATCAGGTGTTCTCCAAAAACGGTCATCCATCAAGAAAAATTGCACATCATTCCACATAAAAGTTCCTGTAACTCCCTCATTATCAAAAGCATAATTCTGATTTCCCCAAAAGAGTTTAAAAACATCCAAAGCATCCCGTTTCCCAACAAATCCTCGGTCAGAATCGTTGGGGCCATAATCATGGTCGTCCCAAATAGCATAATGATGGGTGCTTCCCAACAAAGGTTGCATTTCTGGAATTGCCCGTGAATGAGTATTTCTGTGAATCAAACCTGTCCGTGTGCCTTGGTCGGCTTCTCGGTAATAAAGATTGTCTCCTCCCCAAATCATGAGGTCTGGTTTTTTGTTATAAATCGAAGTAAAAATCTCGTTAAATCCGCCATAAGGTTTGCCTGGTCGGTCGGTTGATTCTTCATTGACATAATTGCAACTGCCCATCGCTACTTTAAAATTCGGTGGGTCAGTACGGAATTGCCAAAGTGTCTGACTCTGAAAAGAAAGTGGATAATCTCTGGCTACTTTTTTACCGTCAAGATATACTTCGTAGTCATATTTCTTGCCCATTGTCACTTGGTCGCAAATAATTTTTGCCGTGAAGCCATCTTTTTTTACAGTCTGAACTTCATCCGTGGACATTTTATTGGTTGTGCCTTGTTCCCAATACATAAATTTCACTTTAGCGGCACGTTCAGTCTGAATCCAAAGCAAGACTTCTCGCATTTCGGAATAACCCACCATCGGACCGTTTTTGATTTGAGCATTTAGGAACGTAAAAGGAAAAATGAAGAGTAAAAGAATTAGTTTTTTCATGGATAAAGATTTTAGTTGATGATTTTTTTGGGCTTATCTTTGCAAAAAATACGCTGTATTATCAATAATTCAAAACTCAACAATTCCAGTATAAATGTCTTATTACAACATTCAAGGTCTTAAACTTACTGATTTAGCTACACAATTTGGTACACCTTTGTACGTGTATGATGCTGACAAAATTATCGAAAAAATCTCCATTCTTCGTGATTCTTTCCAGAATGTTAATTTAAAGATAAAATACGCTTGTAAAGCCAATACCAATATTTCAATTTTGAAACTCATGCGGAAGCACGGAGTCGAGATTGACGTGGTTTCTCCGCAAGAATTGCAATTGGCTCTTTTGGCGGGTTATGAGGGTTCTCAGATTACTTTCACGCCGAGTGGTGTTTCTTTTGATGAAATCGAATACGCTGCCGAAGCTGGTACGAGAATCAACTTGGATAATTTGGATGTCTTGGAAAAGTTCGGACAAAAATATGGTAATACAAAACCCGCTTTGATTAGATTGAAACCACACGTTTTTGGCGGTGGTAACGAAAAAATCATGACGGCTCACCCAGAATCTAAGTTCGGAATTTCGATTCATCAAAAAGAAGAAATTCTGGAAATTGTGAAAAAGTACGACATCAAAATCATCGGTTTACACCAACATACAGGTTCTGATGTAAAAAATGCCGATGCTTTTATGAAAGCTGCAACCGCTATTTTGGACATTGCTCAATACTTTAAAGATTTAGAAATCATTGACTTAGGTGGTGGTTTCAAGGTTCCGTATCAAGAAGGTGATTCTGTTACGGACATGAAAGAAGTGGGTAAAGTTTTGACCCATGATTTCTTAGAATTTTGCAAAAGTTACGGTCGTGAATTACAACTTTGGTTCGAACCAGGCAAGTTTTTAGTGAGTGAAGCAGGTACGTTTCTTGCCAATACTAATGTGGTAAAAATTGACCCCATCAAGAATTTTATTGGTATTGATTCTGGCTTAAATCACTTGGGCCGCCCGATGATGTACGGTTCTTTTCATGATATTTTCAATGCTTCTAACGAAGATGATTCCATTCAAGAAAACTATCGTGTGGTAGGTTATATCTGTGAAACTGATACTTTTTCATGGACACCAGAAGGCAAACAAGGCGAACGTTTGATGAACAAAACAAAGGCTGGAGACGTGATTGCCATAAAAAACGCAGGAGCATATTGTTTCTCGATGTCGTCTCAGTACAACTCACGTTTACGTCCTGCGGAAGTACTTGTTTTAGACGGTAAAGCCCACTTGATACGTGAGCGAGAGACTTTTGAAGATATTCTAAAAAATCAGGTAGTTCTTGATATTTTCGATGTTTGATTTTCGTTTTTCGATGTTCGGTATTAGTGCAGGTTAAGTCCATACTGTAAACCGTGGAACGGTTATGGATTGGTTTCTCCTGAATGGATTTTAATCTTAACCGTGCCACGGATTCCTATATTTCGATGTTAGTACAAATAAAACACAACAAAAAAGCCTCAACAGATTGTCTGTTGAGGCTTTTTGTTGAACTCTATATAAAATTTTTAGAAAAAGTATCCTAAACTCAAAGTTGCTACAACTTGTTTCGGCATTGCAGAATTACCTGTAATTGGATCTTTCTCAGATTTAAGACTCTGATAACCACGGGCTTCTACAAAAAACTTTTGGTTAAATTTCACACCTACACCAACTGCTGCACCATAATCTGTACGGTCTTCAAATTTAGCATCTTTAAAATCGTTTTTGGTATCTAATACTGTTGTGCCATTGTCAACTCCCTTCAAAGCTGAATTTAAGGCATAAGTCCCATATCCTCCAAGATTTAACATAAACTTAGTGTTACCACCAAAATTAAAATTAAGCATTAAGGGAACGGTTATTGAATTTGCTGATACTTGCACATAAGAATTATTCACAACTTTAGATTTAACTACCAATGCTGTATATAAAAATTCTGGTTGAATCGCAACAACATTACCCAATGGCAAATTAACCACAAAACCTGCTTCATAGCTTGGTGCAATATCAACTTCTACGTCTTTATCTGTCGAAAAGAAATTCACCGCACCACCTTTTACTCCAATTCTTGCGTGTACATCGTCTGCTAAACTACTGGCAGATGGAGTTTTTGGAGGCTTCGGAGCAGATGGTTTCGACGGTACTTTCGGAGCTTTTTCTGTTACTACTTTTGTTCCTTTTTCTGGCGTTGGTTTCCCAGGCTTTGAAGGTACAGAAGGAGCAGATTTAGTAGGAGCATTTCCAACCGTTGATGACGAAGGGGGTGTCGGTGCTGTTGGCGGTGGTGGCGTTTCTACAGTCGTCGGAGTTGTTGGAGTCGAAGAAGGATAAGTTGTCGTGTTTGATGGTACGGTTGTTGTCCGTGGTTTTGTCGTTGTTGACGACGGCTTGTATGTACTCGACGGTTTGGAAGTAGTCGTCGTAGTAGGCTTTTTAGGAGTTGTCCCAGAAGAAGGCGTTGGCTTTTTTGTTTGTGCTTCTACGGTCAACGCCAAGCACGATACCAACATTAACAGCAATAATTTTCTCATGATAAAAGAGGGTTAATTTAGTGAATTGATACTCGATGCAAATTAAAACTACATTTTGTTAAAAGTAAATACCGTACAATAAGTTCTTTTGACCGATTACTCAATAATTAATTTGAAAATTTGGTAATTTGAAAATACTAATTGATAACTGCCAAGTAGCTGTCAGCATTTGGCTGTTGGCTACTATCTTTATAATCAAATAGTTAGATGAATAACAGTGTCAATTACAAAATACTGAGTACTTAACTGGTTTGTTCCTAACTGAAGACTCCCCCAATTGTTAACTGTTTACTGATAATTGATAACTGTTAATAAAGCACCCAAGTATCCTTTGAGCCTCCGCCCTGAGAAGAATTCACTACGAGTGAACCTTTTCTGAGTGCTACTCGTGTCAATCCGCCTGGAATTACTTGTATGCCGTTACCATTCAGAATATACGGACGTAAATCTACGTGGCGTCCTTCTGATTTGTCTCCAATGAGGCATGGAACTCTTGATAAGGAAATAGTGGGTTGTGCAATATAATTTCTGGGATTGGCTAAAATCTTCTTTTTGAAAATTTCCTGCTCTTCTTTTGTAGATTTCGGACCAATGAGCATTCCGTAACCGCCTGCTTCGTTGGCTTCTTTGACTACTAAGTTATGAATATTTTCGATAACATACTTACAATCAGACTCTTCACCGCAAATATATGTCTCTACATTTGGTAAAATAGCATCTTCGCCGAGGTAATATTTTATCATTCTTGGCACATAGGCATAAATTACTTTGTCGTCCGCTACACCCGTGCCTGGGGCATTGGCAAGGGCAATTCTCCCTTTTTTATAAACCTCAAAAATCCCAGGAATTCCAATTAATGAATGTGGATTGAATGTATGAGGGTCAAGAAAAGTATCATCAATCCTACGATAAATCACATCTACAATCTGGAAGCCCTTCGTGGTACGCATTTTTACATAACCATCATGCACCACTAAATCACGGGCATCAACCAATTCAACACCCATTTGCTGAGCCAAATAACTATGTTCAAAATATGCAGAATTATAGATTCCAGGCGTGAGTACACAAATATTCGGGTTCGGACGGTCTGCAATGTGTTGTAACATTTGCAAAAGGCGAGTCGGATAATCTGAAATGGGTCTTACGTGGGTTTTGGTAATAATTTCTGGAAAAGTACGCTTCAATAACTCACGGTTTTCGAGCATATACGACACGCCAGACGGACATCGGAGGTTATCTTCCAGCACCATAAACTGTCCATCGTCTCCTTTGATAAGGTCAGTTCCTGTAATATGAATCCATATACCTTTTGGCGGATTTATACCCATACAAGGTCTAAGAAAATCCTTTGAAGATTCAATTAATTCACGGGGCAGAATTCCATCTTTCAAGATTTTTTGGTCATGATAAATATCATCCAAAAACATATTAAGTGCCGTGATTCGCTGGATAAGTCCTTTTTCTACTTTTTCCCATTCTTTAGCAGACACAATTCTCGGAATAATATCCACAGGCATAATACGCTCTGTACCTTCGTTTTCAGAATACACATTAAAGGTAATTCCCATTGCCATCAAAGCCCTTTCGGCTGCTTGTTGGCGGCGAATAAATTCCTCAGAAGGCAATTGTTCTACACGATCTTTAAAAGGAGCATATCCTTCTCTGATACTTCCATCGGGAAGAAACATTTCATCAAAAAAACCTTCCGTATTATAATTATCGAAGCTAAAATTCATAGGTTTGGGGATTTGTAAGTTATGTGCTTTCTAAAATTAAAGAATAAATTTGAAAAAATGGTAGAAAATGGAGGGAAAATAATTGTGTCTTTCTACTAACCTTCTCCTAAAATCACTAAATCTTCTGGAGTATCAATGTCAAATTTTCCTTCGGGGAATGAGACAGTTTTGATTTGGTCTGGATAATTTTTCAAGAAAACTCTTGCTCCTTTATCACCTGAAAGTTGCAGGAGTTCTGGAAAAAATTGCTTGTCAAAAAGTATTGGTACGCCCAATTGGTCACCATAGTCGCAGGCAATAATTGGGGCTTGGCTTTCTTCATAAAGTTGAATCATTTTTTCTAAAAGTTCAAACGTCACAAAAGGTTGGTCTGTCAGTAAAATCAATACTGCATCCGCTACTGGTGCAACTGCCTGTACACCTACTCGTATAGACATTCCCATGCCTTGTTCTGCATCAGGATTTTGCAAAACCGATTCTTTATCTTCAATCAAATTCATAATTTTTTCAGACGAATTTCCAACTACAATTTTTGTATATACAGATACTCTTTTTGCTATTTCAAAAATCCTCTCCAGCAACGTTATCCCCTGATATACAAGTAGTTGCTTTGGTTGCCCAAGTCTGGATGAACTCCCTGCCGCTAAGATAATTGGAATGATTTTTTTCATGAAAAATAATTATTATGTATTTTTTACACTTAAAACTTGTTTGAGAGTTTTTTTCTTTTTAACATTGCGTACAGTTTTGAGCTGTAAGCAATGAGCATTGAGAAATAAAATTTAATAAATTATGGCTCTCTAATTTTACAACTCACTGCTCAAAGTTCACAACTCATCCCTTGATACGTAAAAATAACAATATTTATGGAGAAATTTCAATATGATTATCCACACCCTGCACTCACGGTTGACTGCGTGACTTTTGGTTTTGACGGCGGCGAAATGAAAATTCTATTGGTAAAAAGAGGCATTGACCCTTTTTTGGAAAAATGGGCTTTGCCAGGCGGATTTGTCAATATTGATGAAGATTTAGAATCCTGTGCCTCCCGTGTTTTAGAAAAAGAATGTGGCATAAAAGAAGTTTACCAAGAACAACTTTATACTTTCGGGAAAGTCGGGCGTGACCCTCGTGAACGTGTCGTTTCAGTTTCTTATATGGCATTGGTACGGACAGATGACTATGCTTTATTGGTGGGAAATTTGGAGCTTTCAGTACAATGGTTTCCAATTTCGGAAGTAAAAGATTTGGCTTTCGACCATGAGGAAATCCTGAAAGTTGCCCTAAAAAGACTCCGAGGAAAGATTCGTTATCAGCCTGTGGGATTTGAATTATTGAACGAAAAATTCACCATGCCCGAACTCCAGACTTTGTATGAAACTATCCTCGGCAAATCGCTCGACAGAAGGAATTTTTACAAGAAAATCTTAGCCACAGAGTTACTGATAAAAACGAACGAAAAGAAATCAGGTGGTGCCCACAAAGCAGCCAATTATTATCAATTCGATCATAATAAATACCAAGAATTAACTGAAAGTGGCATCAATTTGGAGTTTTAACATTTGTGTTACGAAAGATAAATGGTTTTCTGACAATTTTGTGGAACGACTAATTGTAGGGACGAATAGCATTCGTCCTCTGGACACCGTGGACAAATGCTATTCGTCCCTACCACAAAATTGTCACATAAACAGATAAATCAATAAAAAAATGCAAGACATAGGCGTAATCGTAGGGCGTTTTCAGGTGCATCAGTTGCATGACGCTCATAAAATTTTAATCAATACCGTAGCGGGAAATCATAAAAGAGTTGTCTTATTTTTGGGAGTCAGCCCGACACTCGTTACCAAGAAAAACCCTCTTGATTTCGTCACACGCAAGGAAATGATTCATCAGGAATTTCCCGATTTGACTATTTTGGCATTGCCCGATATGCCTTCAGACCGTGACTGGGGCAATGAATTGGACCGCCGAATCAGGGAAGCCTGTCCGATGGGTTCAGTTTTATTATATGGTGGTCGAGACAGTTTTATCAAATACTATCAGGGTAGTTTCCAAACGCACGAATTGGACGGAATGGCTAATTTTTCAGGAACGGAAGTCCGTAAAGAAGTCAGTCAGGAAGTAAAAGCGAGTCAAGATTTTCGTGCTGGGGTGATTTTCGCAGCTTATAACCAATACCCAAAAGTTTTTGCCACCGTAGATGTTGCCATTGTACGAGGCAACGAATTATTGTTAGGCAGAAAAGCCAACGAAGACCTTTTTAGATTTATCGGGGGCTTCACCGACCCAACAGACGATTGCTACGAAGACGCCGCCAAAAGAGAAGCATCTGAAGAAACAGGACTCGAAATTGGGCAACCTCGGTACATTGGCAGTAAAAAAATTGACGACTGGCGTTATAGAAATGAAGCCGACAAAATCATTACACATTTATTTGTGGCAGATTATGTTTTTGGTACGCCACAAGCCCAAGACGACATCGCAGAACTACGTTGGTTTGATGTTGAGAAAATAACACCAGAAATGGTAGTTGCTCCGCATAGAGTTTTATTGGAAATGTTTTTGGGAATGACCAACCGATAACTCAACTCCTGTAAAAAATCTCCCCCAAGTTATTAGCCTTTTATTACAAAATCGTAACTTGTTAGCTAATTAGGATAAATCGTAAATAGCTGATATTTTAAAATTGACAGTTATCGTTGCCTAATTGTCTTATTTTAAAGCCAATTGCCTAAAGCCAATTGCTTAAAGCCATTCAAAACATCAAGAAACGAGGTAAAGACGTACGAATAATGAGCAAATTGTTAGCAATCATTCAAAATTTTGGGAATACTCTAAAATCTCTTTCCGCACAAGGGCTACATTGGCTTTGGGCAGGAATTGACAAGCTATTGGTAAAAATCCTTGGCGAAGAAAAAGTAGTACAATTCTACAAATATTTGGATGTAATCAAAGTAAAATACTGGGATTCCAAAGAAAAAGTAAAAGAGAAATACGAAGAAAGCATAGATCGCCAGTCAGTGTATTATCGCCAAGTTGTAAAACTCTGGAAAGCCTTTGCTTGGACTACTTTTGCGGGAGTATTTTATATTTTTTGTGTAGAAACCAATTTTCTTTGGCTCACGGGCGAAATGCCTTCCGTAGAAGATTTACAGAATCCCAAACTTTCTCAGTCTTCTGAAATCTTCTCTTCTGATGGAGTGATGATGGGTAAGTTTTTCTTGGAAAATCGTACGCCTATCAAAGACTACAAAGATTTATCTCCGCATTTGGTCAATGCCTTAGTCGCAACTGAGGATTTTCGTTTCTATGACCATTCAGGGATAGATTTTAAAGCAATGCCTGGAGTAATTGCAGGAATTGTTACGGGAAACAGCGAGCGTGGCGGAGGTAGTACAATCACTCAGCAAGTTGCCAAGAACCTTTTCAAAATAAGAAAGAAAAAAGGAATTGCTCAGAAAGGGCTTTTTGGCTATATCCCTGGACTCGCAAAATTAGTAATCAAGACCAAAGAATGGCTCACTGCCATCAGGTTGGAACGCACATATACTAAAGACGAAATCGTATTATGGTACTTGAACACCGTTGACTTTGGTAGTAATGCTTACGGAATAAAAGTTGCCGCCAAAACATATTTTAATACCACAGCAGATAGCCTGAAAATCCAAGAAGCTGCCGTTCTGGTAGGTATGCAAAAAGCCACAACAACCTACAATCCAAGGAAAAATTATGATAAATCATTAGCCAGAAGAAACACTGTTTTGGCAAAAATGGTAAAAGGGAATTTTATCTCGAAAGAAGCATTTGATTCCTTAAAAGTTTTACCTATTGTCTTGAAAATCAATGAAGAAACCCCACAGGATGATACTGGTAATTACTTTAAAACTGCGGTTTCAAAAGTTTTGGCAGACTGGGCAGCAGAAAATGATACAGAAATAGATTTGTATCGAGACGGTCTGAAAATTATTACTACCATTGATTCACGAATGCAAGGACACGCCGAAAAAGCAATGAAAGATGGAATGAGAAGCCTGCAAACAACTTTTGACAATCACTGGTCTGGTAAAAACCCTTGGACAGACGAAAAAGGGGTAGAAATTCCTGGTTTCATAGATACCGTTGCCAAGCGAACAGAATACTATAAAAAAGTTGCCAATAAATATAAAAATTCGCCAGATTCGATTAATTATTATATGAAAGAAGTGAAGCGAAAAATGTGGGTTTATTCTCGGAATGTTGCTGGTGAAGAACAACGAGAAATGAGTGCTTATGATTCGATTGCTTATTATAAAAAATTCCTCCAAGCGGGCATGATGTCTATGGATCCTTTCACAGGACATATCAAGGCTTGGGTGGGTGGATTAGACTTCAATTATTTTCAGTACGACCACGTAAAACAAAGTCGCAGGCAACCAGGCTCTACCTTTAAGCCGTTTGTTTATACGGCTGCCATTGATGGTCCAAAAGATTACTCGCCTTGTACACAGGTAAAAGATGAGCCTTTTCAAGTAGAAATTGAAGAAAAAGGTGTGAAGAAAATTTGGGCTCCACAAAATGCCGATAGGCGTTTTTCTTACGCCACGATGTCTCTACGGCGTGCTATGGCAAAGTCAATCAACTCTATTGCAGCAAGACTGACAAATACTGTTGGTCCAGATACCGTAGTATATTATGCTAAAAAAATGGGCATCAAAAGTAATCTGCCTGCGGTGGCTTCCATTGGGTTAGGGTCTGCCGATGTTTCTGTGTATGATTTAGTGGGAGCATACAGTGCTTTTATCAATGAAGGAATTCACTCTGAGCCAATGCTGGTAGTTGAAATTCAAGATAGAAATGGAAATATTATTCACCATTTTGACCCAATTCAAGAACGAGTTATCAAAAAAGAATCCGCTTTATTGATGCGTTATATGCTCGAAGGTGGATTAGAAGAACAAGGGGGAACTTCTCAGAACTTGTGGTCTTTCAAAGAATTATTCGATGGAAAAGACCGCTACAAATCACGTTTTGCAGGAAAAACAGGAACAACCTCTAATCATTCAGATGGTTGGTACATGGGCTTGACAGCCAGTTTGGTTACAGGTACATGGGTCGGTGGTGATGACCGTTCGATTCACTTCCGAAGCGGAGCGTATGGCGAAGGAGCAAAAACTGCACTTCCTCTTTTTGGGCGTTACATGGTAGGAATTATAAAAGACCCAGCCCTAAAAATGTATCATCCTGTGCCGTTCGAGAAAATTGACCCAAAACAATTAACCAAGAAAATAGATTGTGTAAGTGCCTACATACCAGCACGTTCTGATACAATTCTGTATGATTCGACTGGCGTAAATTTAGATTCGCTACTGCAAAAAGCAAAAGATGCCAACCAAGGCACACCAGAAACACCAGCGAAAAAAGATAGCACTGGACAGTAAACAGTTATCAGTGAACAATTATCAGTTATCAGTGAATAATATAAAATTGATAACTGCTTACTGTCCACTGATAACTGCTTACTGATAACTGTCCACTGATAATTGTTTACTGATAACTGCATAACTGTTCACTGAATTCATGACGACCACCCCTACAAAAGAAGACATACAAAGTTATTTTGAAAGTTTGCAAGATTCTATCTGTAAATCTTTGGAAAAAGCAGATGGAAAAGCAAAATTCCACGAAGACCTTTGGCAACGTCCAGAAGGTGGTGGTGGGCGTTCACGAGTAATGGCTGATGGGAAAATCATTGAAAAAGGTGGCGTAATGTTTTCGGCAGTTTGGGGTGATTTGCACGAAAAAATGTTGCAGTCAATGGGACTGACAGAAAAAGTCCAGTTTTTTGCCACAGGTGTTTCTATTGTACAACATCCAGTCAGTCCGAAAGTACCAATTATTCACATGAATGTACGGTATTTTGAAATGTCGAATGGAGCATTTTGGTTTGGCGGAGGCATAGATTTAACCCCACATTATGTTGTTGATGAAGATGCAAAATGGTTTCATCAGCAACTCAAAAATGCTTGTGAAAAGCACGAAGCTAACTATTATCCCAAATTTAAAGATTGGGCAGATAACTATTTTTTCAATACTCATCGCAACGAAACCCGTGGAGTTGGAGGTATTTTCTTTGATTATTTGAAACCAAAAGAGACTGGAAAAACGAAAGAACAATTATTTAATTTTGTGAAAGAAATAGGAGAAAGTTTTGCTCCGATTTATACAAAATTGATGGCAAAAAATAAGAATATCGAATTCTCTGAAAATGAGAAAGAGTTCCAGCTTCTTCGTCGTGGTCGATATGTAGAATTCAATTTAGTGCATGATAGAGGTACAAAATTCGGACTTGAAACCAATGGTAGAACAGAGTCAATCTTGATGAGTATGCCCCCGATGGCTCGCTGGATTTATGATTACAAAACCGAAGCAGGTAGCGAAGAAGAAAGAACACTATCGCTTTTGAAAAAAGGAATAAATTGGGCTTGAACAATTGACAATTAGCAATAAACAATTATCAATTGGAGTTTAAATAGAAGAAGAACCAAATATATTGTACCGAAACTTTACAACATAGAATAGTTTAGACATAGACCCAATAAAACATCAAGAGGTTTAGAGGAATAGAGAAAAGATGAAATACTAACTCTAACTCTCTAAACCTCTCTGTTTAAAAGTTATTGGTTATTTTAACACATTATTCACTACAAATCATCATGAAAAAACTACTCATAGTTCTATTATTTCCTTTGGCTGTTTTTGGTCAAAATCATGCTCGATTAGCTTCTTCGGCAAGTATTCCTCGTTTAGAAAATGCTTCTTCTATCTTTCAACATCGTACTCAGTTTGATGCTTTTCGCTTGCAAAACGACCTATCAAAAATGCGAGGTTGGAAATGGGCTAAACGTCAAGAGGACGAGGTGTATCGTCGAGTAGATGCAAATGGAGAATTACCTTCTGGAAGAGCGTATTTGGATGCTTTCGACCAAGTTGAAGCCATGAAAATACAATCTCCAAATGCGAAAATGGGAGACGCTGGTTGGCTTCCAGTTGGTCCTTATGGCAATGCCGACAATACAAGGTTGGGTCGGGTAAATTGTATTGCTTTTCACCCAAAAGATGCCAAAGTTTTTTATGTGGGTTTTGCACAAGGTGGCATCTGGAAAACAACGAATGAAGGACAATCTTACACGCCACTTACAGATAATTTGCCCATAACACGAGTAGCAGGAATTACGGTTGACCCGTCGAATCCTGAGACTGTTTATGCTGCAATTTGTGATTTTGCCTACATCGGTTATGACCTTTATACGGCTGGACGCAAACGTAATTCGCACTTTGGTATTGGGCTTTACAAAACTACTGACGGTGGAAAAAACTGGAAACCCACGGGACTTTCTTTCAAATTGACAGATTTTACGGGGTCTTTAATGAGACGAATTTTAGTAAACCCCAAAAACAGTCAGGAAGTCGTAGTGACTTCTACAAATGGGATTTATAAAAGTAAAAATGGAGGCGATAGTTTTACAAAAACTTATGATTCCATGACGAGTGATTTAGACCAAGACCCTGTGAATCAGAATGTACTTTATGCGACTGGTTTGTATGTAAATAGCATTAAATCTGGCAAGGCAAATATCTTAAAATCAGAAGATTATGGTGATACTTGGAAAGAACTAACTACTGGCATTGAACCCACACTTGCCCAAAGAATTGAACTATCTATTGCTGCCACAAATCCCCAAAGAATCTATGCTGTATCTTGTGATTTGAACGGATTACTTTACGGTTTTTTCAGAAGTGATGATGCAGGCAAAACTTGGACAAAAACAGCAAGTCGTTCACAAAAAAGTATCAATCTTTTGGGAGATGGCTCCATTTATTTTTATCCAAAAGACATTAGCGAAGCCGACGATTACGGATATTCACAAGGACTATACGACCAAACGATTTTGGCCGACCCCAAAAATCCAGATAAAGTTATTGTGGCAGGTCTTACCACAATGGTTTCTGAAGATGCTGGAAAAACTTGGATTCCAGAGTCTGATTATGGTGGGAATACGCATCCAGATATTCATTATTATGCCTATAACCCGCTCAATCAGCGATTTTATAATTGTAATGATGGCGGTTTATTTTCTACTTTAGAAGTAAAAGCTAATCGAAAAACTACTTGGAAAGTCGAAGCAACGGGCATTAATGCCACATCTTTTTACCGTTTAGGTTTTTCTGAAACCGATAACAGCCTGATTGCGGGGGCTCAGGACAATAGTTCTCATTTGTTCAAAAATGGCGTTTGGGATGAAGTTTACGGAGGTGACGGAATGGAATGCTTAGTAAATCCAAATGGTACAAATGGCTATTATGCGTCCTATCAGTATGGCAATATTAGTGCTTTCTACAAAAAGACCAGTACCAGTGCAGAGACAGCAATTGAGGTTTTCAATCCTGGCAGGTTCAGAGAGGTTTCAGAATGGACAACACCTTATGTTTTTGATGCAAAAAGTAAGGAGATTATCGTGGCGGCTGGGAATGTTTATGCCATTCCTTTGTACAGTGACTATAAAACCGCTCGAAAACTTTCTAATTTCTCGAATATCCCAGAATTGGTTGCCCCTAATCCAAGTTCTGCTTTAGTAATTTCTAAAGAAAAACCTTCTAATATGTATGTTGCAAAAGTAGCGAATCCTATAACTTCCAGAAAATCAGAGCTTTGGAAAACTGCGAATGGTTCTACTTTCCTTAACATTACCTCATCTTCTTTACCGAATGACAGCTATTTGAGTTACCTTGCAATGGATGATGCCAAACCCGAATACGTTTGGGCTTGTTACAGTAATTGGACGGATGGCAAAAAGATTTTTGCCTCAAAAGATGCAGGTGCTACATGGACAAATATTTCCTATAATCTCCCAAATATTCCTGTGAATTGTATTGTTCTTGACCAACAAACAAAAACGCTTTATGTGGGTATGGACATTGGCGTTTATACACTCAAACTAAACGATACTAAATGGCAAGTTTACAATACCAATTTGCCAAATGTAATCGTGAGTGAATTAGAAATCGACCCACGTACGCACACGCTTTATGCGGCTACTTTTGGGCGAGGAGTTTGGAAAAGTGATATTTCAGAAATCTTACTTTCAAATACAGAACCTATTGAGCAACAGAGCATTACAGTTTATCCCAATCCTGTAAAATCTCAATTCACTGTAAAAACTGATACTCAGAAAAACGCTCAACTGACTTTGGTTGATGTGATGGGAAAACCAATTTTTCAGACAAATGCTACTAAAGAAGAACTTCAAGAAGGTAAAGTGATTGATGCCAAAAATCTGTCATCTGGGCTATATTTTTTATCAATAGAACAAGAGGGAAAAACGAAGGTTTTGAAAGTTTTGAAAGGAGAAGATAAATAAACCCAATAATCATGAACAAACGATTGCAATCATTATTTGATAATCTTGAATCATCAAAATCAGAGCTTTTAGCACAAGTAAAACACCTTGATGTTGAACAACTCAACAAGCAACCAATGCCC
>JAAFJL010000081.1 GCA_013298865.1 Cytophagales bacterium
GGCTGGTTGGGTAAAATTGCTTGAATCAACTGGAGAAATTAATGATTTATCTAAATTGAAAAAATCTGCGGTTTTGATTGCCATTTCGTAGGGAGTCAGGAAATCTTTACCTGAAATATGAAAAATTCCTTCTGCTTTTTTGTTCGTAATTAACCAACAGCCTTTTGCCAAATCTTCGGCTAATGTTGGGGTACGAAACTGGTCTGTTACCACTTGAATAGCCTTCTTTTCTTCCAAAGATTTTTTGACCCACAAAATAATATTAGAACGACTCATGTCGGAGACTATGCCGTAAACTAAAACCGTTCGGGTAATTGCCCAAGAGCATCCCGAACGCCTCAGCACTTCCTCCGCAGCGTATTTACTCCAACCATAAAAACTGAGGGGACTCGGCACAGCATCTTCCGAATATGGTCCAGATGTTCCATCAAAAACAAAATCTGTCGAAACATGGCACAGAAAAATAGCGTGTTTTTCGCAGGCTTCTACTAAATGTTCTACCGCTTTCACATTCATTGCCCAACATAGTTCCTTCTCGGCTTCGCATTGGTCAACATTAGTCATAGCGGCGGTATGAATAATGGCTTCTGGACGAGTTTCCGCTATTACCCCAGCTACTTGTTCGGCATTGGTAATATCCATTTCTTGGTACTCATAACCGTCAGTAAAGGGCAAGCGATTTTTTCCACGAGCAGTCGCAATCAATTGTATATCAGACTGTTGAGATAGCAGTAAAACCAATTTTTGTCCTAATAATCCATTAGAACCAGTAATGAGAATTTTCTTTTTTTGCACTGTTTGTTAAATATATTTTTCAATTTGAACTCGAAGTCCTTTTAAAATCCTAAAAATGTCAAAAATCTCATCATCTACACATGAAAAATCTCTGCTGATAGTATATTGATTACCTTCAAGAATCATGAATTGCCAAATTCTACCAATAACAAAACATCCAAAAATAGGAGCTTTATTTTCGTTTATTTTTTGAGCAACCAGCATTGCAATTAATGCTTGTCCTTTGGGGTCACCGTCGGCAATATCCATTGTGGGGTCTGTTCCACGCTTATATTCATTCAAACAAAAATAGGGCTTTTTCGGACTACGAAAACCTGTGGCAATCATGCCATCTACTTTACCAGAAAGTTCATATTCATTGATAGTAATTTGTAATTCTCTTTCCAAAAAATAAGAACATTTCTCATCCAAAATCTCCGAGAGAACAATCATAGGACTGATAAATTTATTCTCTAATTCAACTTCGTTCCAATCATCTCCACCAAAGCTAAAATGCCTTTGCAGTTTAGAGACAAAGTTTTTTTCCATATCATCTAACTGATATGGATGATTGATTAATTCGTCTAAAATTTCTGAATGCCAAATTTGTTTTAATCCAAAGGCATCTTCAATTTTATCAAGATTCCATTCTCTGAAATCACTTTTCATAATTGTCTATTTTTACAAAGATACTATTAGACTCAGAGTGAAAGTGTTTTAAGTTGAAAAACAGCACCTTTTCGGCTGCAAATCAAGTAAATTTTTCAGCCGTAGCGATGCTATGCCTTCAAAATTTTCTTAATTTTCGCTCGAAAATATGCTATTTTTCAATCATAAAACACTTTCGCTCCGAGTCTATTCTTCAAACTTCCAGCCATATAACCTTGTAATCTTCTTCTTCCGCATTTTTTTGCAGGTAATTTTCATGGCTATATCCACTAAAGGGCGATTCGCTTTGTCTCTCTTTTGGGTTGCCACAGAATCTATAACCCACAGATTATCAAATACTTGTCCAAAAACTGTATAGTTGCCATCAAGATGTGGAGTACCACCGATTGTCTTGTAAACTTGTTGCTGTTCTGGCGTGTAAATTCTCTTCGGCGAACGTGCCATTTGGTCTTTCAGGGTCATCTCATTCCAGATTTGCCCTTGTACCACATAAAACTGACAACCCGACGAAGCCTTCTCTGGATTGTCGTCTCGGGCAGCGGCAATGACTCCTTTTTTGTGGAAAATTTCGGGTAAAATCTCCGCATCAACTTTATAACCAACGTCTCCATTGCCCAACATTTCTCCTGGCTTTGCTTTCCGAGAATTAGGGTCTCCACCTTGAATCATGAAAGTATTGATTACCCTATGAAACAACAAACCATCAAAGAACTTTTCGTCAACTAATTTCAAAAAATTAGCTTTATGTTTGGGTGTTTTATCGAACAAAACAGCGTGCATATCTCCCCAAGGCGTACTAATCGTAACGAGATAATCTTTCTTAGATTGTGCCGTAAGTATCTGATTTACAGATATTAATAATGAAAATAAAATCAATTTTTTCATAACGCATTTTTGATTTCTTGTAAAATTCTATGACCGCCCAAACTTAAAATTTTCTCTGCTAAAGTCAACCCTAACTCTTCTGGGTTTTCACCCGAAACTGTCTCTTTCAACATTTCTGAACCATCTAAACTAATGATTCCGCCTGTGAGGAGAAAAGGTATTGTTTGGCTTGCATTCCCAAAAACTGGAATGCTGCAACCGCCTTGCAATCGTCTCAGAAATGCTCTTTCTGCTAATAATTGTTGTTCGGTTTCTGTATGATTGCAGAGTTCTCTGATTTTTGCTTTTTTGGTCGGGTCTAATGACTTGGCACATTCAATCGCAACTGAACCTTGTCCGACAGCAGGCGTGAATTTTTCTGTTGAAATCAGCTCTGCGATATGCTCTTCATAACCCATTCGGTGGACACCTGCATACGCCAGCAAGAGGGCATCACATACGCCACTTTCCAGTTTTGCTAAACGTGTTTGAAGATTTCCACGCATATCAACTGTCTGAATATGAGGATAGTAGTGTTTCAACATCGCAACTCTTCGGGTTGATGATGTGCCTACAACAAAAGTTTTTCCAGATTCTAAAGAGAGACTTTTATCAAAACTCACTAAAACATCGTTTACTTTTTCTCTTTCGGTAAAAGCAATTAATTCTAAATCTTCTGCCAATTCCGACTGTAAATCTTTGGCAGAATGTTGGGCAATATCAATTTCTCCCGAACGTAATTGCTCTTCTAATTCTTCCGTAAAAACTCCTTTCGAGCCAATTTTTGCCAAAGAACGGTCAAGAATTTTGTCGCCTTTGGTATTAATAATGACGATTTCTACTTGAAGTCCACCATTTTCTAAAGTTTCCTTGATGTACTCTGCCTGCCAAAGAGCCAATTTTGACCCCCTCGTTCCTAATTTTATTACACTCATTTTTTAAATAATTTTGCTATGGTCAAGGATAAATCTAAAAACACGATTTTTGCCCTAACATTTCGTTCGATATGATGAAAAGCCTGATTCAATTCATTTACGATTAATTCAACCGCTTGGGGTTTTACTGCCTTAGAAAAATTCTGGACAAAAGTCATTTCTTCGCCTTGTAATCTTACTAAATCTGTTGCTCCGTTTTGCCATAAAAATAAGTCCCTAAAAATAGAAAGACTGTATTCTAAAATTCCTTTTTGACGCTCTTTTTGCAGGGCATCAAATTCATCAGTAATCTTTACTAAACTCTGTAAATCAGGCTTATACGATGCCCTCATCCAATTGGCAAACCATGTATGTATTTCGTTGGTCTGTACTCCTGTAAGGCTTAGGGCTTTTGCCAAATTTCCTTCTGAAAGATACGCAACTTGCTGAGATTCCTGTTGAGTAACTCCCTGTTTTTCAGAAAGATACGTAGAAATGTCTTCATCTGTAAAAGCTGGAACTGAGACTCGTTGGGTTCTCGACAATATGGTTGTGAGCAACTTATTGGCATCATTACAGACCAACAAAAAGAGTGTCTTTGCAGGTGGTTCTTCTAACACTTTTAGCAGGGCATTGGCAGAACTTAAATTAAGCATTTCTGGTTGCCAAATCATCAGGATTTTGTACTCTGCTTCGTAGGCTTTGAAAGTGATTTTACCAATAATTTTACGAGCTTCTTCTGCCGAAATATTCCCTTGACGGTTGCCTTCTACACCAATGAAAGTTAACCAATCCGAGAGCGTTCCGTAGGGATATTCGGTTAAATATTCTCGCCAAAGTGGTAAATACGCATCCGATTCTGCTTCTTTAATTTTCTTGGTTGTGGCTGTCGGGAAGATGTGATGAAAATCTGGATGAATCAATTTCCGCATCTTCGCACAGGAGGCACAACGCCCGCAAGAATCGTTTTCATCTTTCGGAATATCAATTGCTACACTCCCAAAAAGTCCAGCATCTTGCGGAATTGCACCTACTCGATTTTCACAATTAATATAGGTCGCATACGCCCAAGCTAACGCCAAATTGGCACTTCCAATATTGCCATGAAATAACTGTGCATGAGCCACATGATTATTCTGGACAGACTGGATGAGCGTTTTTTTGATACTTTCGAGACCTGGGATTTCTTTAAATTGCATTACTTAATCATATAAATTGGTTACAAAGGTAAGAAGCCGTTTTAAAATATCTTCAGGCAATGCAAATTTGTAGGATTCTAACAACTCCATAAATTAGAAAATACAAACTAACTTTGTAAAAAGCATACTTTTACTAAAAAACCAATGAAACTTACAGTTATAAAAATAGGCGGAAACGTTGTTGATAATCAAGAACTTTGTTCACAATTTTTACAAGATTTTGTGGCAATTGATTCTCCTAAAATCTTGGTACATGGTGGGGGAAAAATTGCTACACAAATTGCCGAAAAATTAGGTATCGAAACCGTTATGGTAGAAGGCAGAAGAATTACGGATAAAGCCACGCTGGATGTCGTGACGATGGTTTATGGCGGATTAGTCAATAAAAATTTAGTGGCAAAACTACAAAGTATTGGCACAAATGCTATCGGGCTGACAGGGGCTGACGGAGGGGTGATTCTATCCAAAAAAAGACCCGTTGCTACTATTGATTATGGTTTTGTCGGGGATATTGAAAAGGTAGATAATGCTTTCATTACCAGTATGTTAGATAATAATAATATTGTTCCAGTTTTTGCTCCATTAACGTATTGTAAAGAAGGGGATTTACTCAACACAAATGCTGATACCCAAGCCCAAGCAATTGCTGTTGCGATGAGCCAAGAATTTGAGGTAAGTTTGGTTTATTGTTTCGAGAAAAAAGGAGTTTTGAGCAATCCTGAAAATGATGATTCTGTGATTGAGCATTTGAATCCAGAGAAATATGAAAAATATAAATCGGAAGGCGTAATTTATCAGGGTATGATTCCGAAATTGGATAATGCTTTCAAGGCACTAAAGGACGGCGTAAAACAAGTAATTATTTGCCATGCTGCCGAAGTGAAACAAGCAGTCAATGAAGGAATTGCAGGAACAAAAATTGGCTTTTAAATCTCCTATTTCTTAGTCTTTGACAAATACGATTTCCAT
Source organism: Cytophagales bacterium (assembly GCA_013298865.1). GTDB lineage: Bacteria > Bacteroidota > Bacteroidia > Cytophagales > Spirosomataceae > JAAFJL01. The sequence continues at coordinate 5,390 of JAAFJL010000081.1, forward strand.
ATTTTGAAAGCCTGTTTCTCGTTTTCTTCCGAAGAATATAGACCTGTATTTCTCCAAAAAGCAGAAAGGTCATTTTTGCCACCGAGCTGTAACCAGAGTTTGTCGTAATCTCTCAAAATAAAATTATTGACGAATAAAAAAGAGTGTTTCTCGGCATTTTTCAATAATAAATCAACATAATTCGCTTGTTTTGATTCATCAGAAGGGACTTTGACTGTTAATATTCCAGTGGCAGTTGGTAGATCTAATTTTAATTCTTTTGAAATATACCCTGTCTCGGTGATAGCCATGGGTTTGCTTCCAGCAATTTTTTTGAGTTTATCGAAGGTGTCGTTAGGGATAGAATTTGTTGAAAATGTAGAGGTATAAATATAAAGTGACACCCCAAAGACATCACTGTAAGCCATCAGTTCAGGAACTGCTTTTTCTTGTAAATCATAATTCACATTGTCTTCATAGCCCCTCAGCAAAAAATCTCCTGCAAAGGAAATCAGAATGGGCAAATTAGGGTAAGATTTTTTTAGTTCAGTATAAATATATTGATGAAATTCTTTGTAGGCAGCCCATTTTTCAGGTTTGTTTTTCAACAATATATTTGCCTCAATTGCAAAACCATAATAATCTGGTTTAAAGAAATCAATTTGTCGCTTGCAAAAATTCAGATACGCAGTTTTTACATTGCTGTTATTGAATAAATATGTGTCCCAGGGCTTCGGGAGGGGCATATTATTATCTTCTTTTTGGTACAAAGCCAAGCCTTCTCTGAGAAACGAAATAGGAGATTGTTGTACAAATACCTTATGCCCTTTTGGAGTTCTTGATAGGCGATTATTCCAGTCGTCTTGTATTTTTTTTGAAAAAGGTTGGTTATTCAGGGCTTCAATCCATGGAATTCCTTCATCAAAAGAGTGTGTAATCATGTCAGCATCTTTGCCAATTCTGTCATAGCTAAAGTCTATGGCTTGTGTACTGATTTCGTGAGGAAAAGGAGTAAATGAGAGATAAAAAGGTCGAGTCATTGTAGCTTCTGTTGCCTTTTCACAAGCAAAAATAGGAAGTAAAAAAGCTATTAATATAATCTTTTTCATAGCGTTTGGGTAAAAGTTTGTTATCAAGTATAACGCTTTGTCAGAGAAATAATTATTGACAACTACAATCTCCCAACAAAAATCCCCGTCATCAACGGGGATTTTTAGTAATTTCATTTTCTAAAATTCACACTTTATAGATGTGAATATCTTTTGGTGGTTTCCCACAACAATATTTTATTGCTCCAATTCCTTTTTCATTAGATAGTCAATTTGAGCATCATCTCCGAGTACGAAATGATGGGTATCAAAAATTTCAAAGCCCATTTTTTTGTAAAAACTGATGGCTCTGGGATTTTCTTCCCAAACTCCCAACCAGATTACATCATTGCCCAATGCTTTGGCATGAGCCACACAACCATCCATCAATACTACGCCCAAACCCTGCCCGTGAAAATCTTGAATTACATAAAAACGTTCAATCTCGATAGCCTTTCGGTCTGATAATGCCTCTGAATTATACCTCAATTTGGCATAACCAACAATTTCTGTGTGGTTTTCTAAAAGTAAAAATAGATTGTTAGCATCTGAGATTTCATCTGAAACTTGCTTTTCTGAGAAGTTTTTTTCCAGGTAACTCGCCATATTTTCTGGCGTATTCTTAGAAGCATAAGTATCTATGAATGTTTGTCGTCCGATTTTTAATAGAACTTCATTGTCAGAAATATGTGCTTTGCGGATGTTCATGCAGTGGTAGTAAGTTTAGCTTCAATACAAAAAAACAAAATTTGATTAATAATTAAAAATACTTATTTCTTATTAATTCATAAATAAAAAGCATTAATTTGAGTTTTTAATCTTTGTATATATGGAAATCACACAGTTAAAATATTTTTTGGGAGTAGCCGAAGAACTCCATTTTTCAAAAGCCGCCGAAAAACTGTTTATTACTCAACCTGCCCTTAGCCGACAAATTCAACAATTAGAAGGGGAGTTGGGCGTGATTTTGTTTGAAAGAAATAAACGAAATGTGTCGCTCACGATGGCAGGCGAATGCCTTAGAGTTGAAGCTATAAAAATTATGAATCAGTTAGAATTTGTAAAAAAACGAGTAACATTGATTCATAACGGGGAAGAAGGAGAACTGAGAGTGGGGCATCCTGGTTCGGCGATTCATTCTGTTTTACCGCAGATTTTATTGGAAATTCAGCAAAAATTTCCAAAAATAAGAACCATTTTATCAGAAGAAATTGAAAATGTTTTGTTGAATGCCATCAAAGATAATAAGGTTGATATTGGCTTTGTACGGGAATCAATTATTGATGCTCAGTTTGATTCAAGAACCATTAGTAGCGAGTTTTTGGCGGTGGTTCTGCCTGAAAATCACGCCATTAGCCAAGATAATTTCATTGATATTTCACAATTCAAGGATGAGAAATTTATCTTAACACCCCGCCAAGAAGGTTCTGTTTATTACGATAAATTGATAAAACTATGCGAACGTAGCGGTTTTTTACCGAATATTATTCACGAATCAAATTATGGGGCAACGATTCTGAGGCTGGTCGAACACAATCTCGGAATTTCTATTTTACCAATCTCCTACCAGACCAGTATGCCCAAAGGCGTGAAATTCATTGCTTTGAAAACTATTCCAGAAACCACAAGTTTGTCGCTCGTTTGGTTAAGAGATAATACAAATCCAATGATTAAAAATTTCTTAGAAGTCTGTGAGGGGATGCTGGTGTAATGTAAAATTGAGGGCAAATTCATTGATTTTACCCTCAATTTTGTCCAATTCTAAATTGTTCTTTTGTCAACTGTCACATAATCTACCCACATCATAGTGCTGCTAAATAGTTTTATGAGATTGGGGTTAATAAAATTTGCATCGTTTGACCCAACATTCAGATTAAGCATTATAGTGTGTGGTCCAAAATTTTGTAAACTTAAATTTGGGCTAACGCTATTAGTATATGTGGCAATTATTTGATTATCAATCATGGTTGTCACGGTCACTACTCCATTTTGATTTTTCCAGTAGCAATCATACAAATGCCAACCACTATTTCCATCTACATTAAAACTGGATGGGTAGTTTCTTTCGGCGGTATTTCCCAATAAATTATTCCCAGTACTTGTTCCATAAAAAAGATTACTGGCAAAACGAGACGACGATGGAGCAAAAGAGTATCCTTCCATAATATCAATTTCTCCTTTGGTAGGCCAATTAGTCTCTTGGACAGACCAAAATGCAGGCCAAGCTCCGTAAGTTTGGGTAAATGATTTAAACGTTGAACCATCCAAAGCAATTAATTTTATCTGAGAAGATAGCCTATATTCTTGATTATTAGCTGGTTTGAAACTATAATTTGATTTTAGTAGTGCTGACTTGTAAGCATTATTCCCTGTCTTGGTAGCTGTGATAATAAGACAACTCCTAAAGTCTTTTGTTGCTACCTGCGGGACAGATGGATCATATTGACAATAATTGGAATTATAATCTTTCCGATTTGCCTTTTGCCATTGGCTCAATGTAGAACCAGCATTGAAATCATCAGTAAATGTCCTTGACCAAGGACCTACAGCAGCGACTTTTAGGTTTGCAGTATTGCCTGTTTTATTAACATTGGCTGTCTCTAACGGCTTTTCACAACTCAGGATACCTAATCCCAAAGCGAGTACTAAGGTTGTTTTTTTCATTTTTTTTATGAGATTGTTTTTGATTTATTTTATTTACCCCTTTTTCACTTCCTGCCAAGTCCATAACGCAAATAGAGACTCAACAAAAGCAAAACCGAGTAGCATTGGTTTTCCGATACCAACAATTACAAATAATACTAAGCCTGTACAGAATGCTAATCTCCCCAGTACTGTAGCCATAACGGTTTTGTCATTTCCATATTTTGCCAAACGGTAATAATAAATGCTCAGAATTAATACTAAAAGTCCCAAAATACGTATCCAGATTTCTTGGGTAGGTTCAAAGCCCAAAATTTTAAGTAGAACATTTGGAAAAAAGATGAGAGGTAAGCCAGACAGAATAACATATACCATCTGTGCATACAATGATTTGTAAATTTTTTGCATAATTTTTTAAAGTCTAAATTGAGTATAAGGTAATGTGAATCAGATAATTATACCATAAATTTATACGACAAAAGCCACGATAACTAAATTTTATTTATCTTTTCAAAATACGATTATGCAAAAGGGCAAAGTAAAATTTTATGACGAAAGTAAAGGTATTGGATTCATCAAAGATGACGCTTACCCGATGGCACTTTCTTTTCATGTGACAGACTTAAACACCATGTCAATTCAGGAAGAGGACAGGGTTTCTTATGAAAAACGAGGACTAAGTGCTGCTAATATTAGCAAAATTGAGTAGTTACTTATCTATATTTTGTAAGTAATTGAGAAGATTTTTTAGGAGGTTACTGAAGTAATTGTTGAAAATTACTTCAGTAACTGTACGCCTGCGGCACGTTTTGCAGGAAAATAAGAAGCTAACATCGTGATAAGGATTACTACAATTGCCGTTGAAATAAAATCTAAAGCATTCATTTTCACTGGATAAGCGTCAATCAAACCTCCGAAAATTCCCATTTTTACAAATCCCCAAGTTTGCTGAGACAAACACAAGAGAAATCCCAGAATCAAACCAACGATTGCCCCTGTCAGACCAACGATTGCTCCTTCTGCCAAGAAAATCTGCTTCACGAGTGTAGGCGTTGCTCCCATTGCGTAGAGCGTACGAACATCTTCTTTTTTCTCGATAGCAAGCATTGACAATGAAAAGAAAATATTGAAAGAAGCAATACCCAAAATGAAAACCAGAATCAAGAAAGTAATAAATTTTTCAACCTTAATTGCCCTTAGCAAAGTAGCGTGTTGTTCGTCTTGATTTTGTACCAAAAACTGCTCTCCAAGCTGTTTCTCCAAGGTTTTCTTTACATCGTCAATATCATTCCCTTCTTTCACCTGTACTTCTAAGGCTGTCCTTTTTTTGTCGTAGTCAAACAGTTCTTGAGCAAATTTTAGCGGAACTAAAACGTAATTATCATTGTATTCTGCCTCAATCGAAAAAATTCCAGATGGCAAAAGCGTCATTCGGTTAAAGGCATCTTCGCCCGCAGAAAAATTCAAAGTTTTTGATTTTGTATTACGTGGATACCAAGCCTCAATCGGATTGATAAAATCCATCAATCGCAAGTCCAGCGTCACATACACACCAGAACCAACCACAGCATAGTTTTGTGGACCATCGGTCAGCTTTAAATTACCTTCAATAATACTTTTTTTGATTTGTTCTTGTGCCAAAATTGTCTCATCGACTCCCTTCATGTTCACGACCATTTGGGCATCTTGGTATTTCAGAAGGCAACTTTCCTGAATCACTTCCATTACACTTTTTACGGCTGAGTTTCCCTTTATTTGTTGTAAAAGAGCAGGGGTGAGTTCAAAATTTTTGCCAGTTTTTACACTAATTTTCAAATCTGAATCAAAACTTTTGAACAAAGAACGTTGAAAATCCTCTAAGCCATTGAACACAGAAAGTACTACAACCAAGGTCATGACACCAACACCAACACCCAACATCGAGATATTAGCAATTAGAGAAATGAAAGAAGTTTTTTTCTTGGAAAAAAAGTAGCGTTTTGCTATCAGGAAAGGAAGATTCATTTAAAAATAAAAGGTAAGTATTTGGTTTTCAGTAAATTGGAAAATTTTTATGATGCCATATTTGTATGAAGGGGTTGTGTAAAAAGTCTAAAGTTAAAAGTTGAAAGTATTTTTTGCCAAATAATATTCCGAAATAGTCTTTGAAATTTTATTCTAAAGTATATTATTTGAAAATATTCAATTTTACAGAATAATATTTCTGCTTAAAACTTTTAACCGAGCGACGGTCGCTCATAGACTTTAGACTTTTTACACAACCCCTCCACAGGAGGAAAATTCTCAAACCTAACACTTATGACCTAAATAGTCTGAACACCCTAATCTCCAATTACCTCGCCTTCTTTGAGCGGCGGGATTTCGATACTCGCAAAAAGTGCATCAATTTTAGCTGCATATTCGGCAGTATCATCAATGAAAAATTCTAATTCTGGTACAATCCTCGCTTGGTTACGAATTTTATTCCCCAACACTTTGCGTATCTGATTTGAGCTTTCTCTAATATCTTCCAGCAACATATTTTTGCTGGGTGCAAGCATAAAACTCAAATAAATTCTGGCGATAGAAAGGTCAGGCGTCATCTTTACATCAGCTACCGTAACGAACGCATTGCCAATCAATGTTTTCATTTCTTTCTGAAAAATATCACTTAAATCCTTCTGAATTAGGCGAGCAAATTTTTGTTGTCTTTTTGATTCCATCACATTTGTTATTTACACTACAAAATTACGACATAAGTTAGCTTAAACAAAAAACCTCTACCAATTCAAATGGCAGAGGTTTCTTGATTGTTGATTAAAATGTATCTTAATTTTCAAATTGACACATTTTCAAATTAGTTTTTCTTCGGAGCAGTCGTAGCTGGTGTTGCAACTGGTGCAGGCACTGGCTTCGGTGTTACGCCCATTTTCTTCAATACTAAGTCAGACATATTTGCATCGTCTGGTGCGTGCAACAAGATTGGCGAAGTTCCTGCACCTGCATCTGAATTAAATACATAAGCAAATCCGTTTTCCTTAGCCACTGTGTGCATATTGTCTTCGATTTTCTTCAACAAAGGTTGTAACAATTGTGCTTGTTTCTTTTGCAAAGAAGTAGAAGAGTTTGTACGAAATTCTTCGATTGACTGCTGCTCACTCTGTAAAGTTTTTTCACGGTCAGCTCTAATTACAGCATCCATTGCACCAGAAGTTTTCTCATAATCAGCAACTTTTGCTTGGAAATCCTTCACTTTTGCTTGCAACATATTCTCATATTGTTGCTGAGTACTTCTGATTTCAGTCTCAACTTGCTTAAATTCTGGCAATTGTGACAAAATATAATCAACATTGATAAATCCGATTTTTGTCTGTGCCTGTACTTGTGTGTTCGCCAATGCTACCAAAGCAAAAATGGCAATCAAAATTTTGTTTTTCATTTGAGTTTTTTAAAAATTAATTATTGGTAAAAAATTAGGGAAATTTGGTTTGTAATTTTTACTCGAAGATTAGACGAACATCTTGTCGTTGAGTAACGCTTTAGTTAATTATTCTTTTTGGGTTTTTTAGAACCAGCAGGTTTTTCGTTCTTAGTTTCAGCTTTTTCTTTTTCAGCATCTTGATTTGCTTTTTCTTCCTTTTCAGCTTCTTCTTTTTCCTTCAATTGGTCTGGCGAAATTCCTAATTCCTCCATTACATAATCTGTATAGTCGTGCTGAGGGTTTGTATAAATCATCGTTACGTTATCAGAAGATTTATCAAAAATGAAATCTAATCTTTTCTGACGAACTACTTTTTCGACTGCCTTAGCGATTTCGTCGAGAATGGGTTTCATCAAATCTTGCTTTTTCTTGATAAGTTCGCCATTGATTCCAAAAACTTTATTCTGGTAGTCACGTGCTTCTTTACTTTTCTCGGCAATTGCTCTCTGACGAGTTTGTTTCATTTCTTCTGTCAACAATACTTCTTCTGCACGGTATGCTTTTTCTAATTTCTCTACTTCGGCATTTTTATCAGAGATTTCCTTGACCCACTTTGCAGTTACATTTTCAATATCAGTTTGTGCATTCTGATAATCAGTCATTTTTGAAGTAATAAATTCAGTATCAATGTAGCCGAATTTCTGAGCTTTCAAGGCTGATGTACCTGTAACAAGTACCAAAATTAGTAAAATTATCTTTTTCACGACGTTATTTTTTTCGTATAAATGGTTTTTGATTTACTAACGACCAAAATTATGCCTTATTGAATTGAATTCGTATTTTTTTCTGAGATTAACAAAAGTTTAACAGAAAAGGAGTCAATTTGAAAATTTGGAAATTGAGTTTGAATAAGTCAATAATTTCCAAATTATCTCATTGCCAAATTAAAACTTATCTCAACTGTTGTCCGATTGAGAAGGTAAATGCTTGACGACCAAAGTCTGATTCTCCTGGACGAGGCTTGTCAAATCCGATACCATAATCTATACCAATCATACCGAATGCTGGCATGAAAATTCTTGCTCCTACTCCAGCAGATTTATACAATTTGAAAGGATTATACTCAGCATAATTAGACCAGTTGTTTCCGCCTTCTGCAAAACCTAATAAGAATATCGTTGCTGACGGATTCAATGAAACTGGGTAACGCATTTCCATTACAAATTTATTATAAACAACCCCACCAGAGTTTCCGAAACCAGATGGTCCAATATTTCTATCTTTATAACCTCTCAGACCAATAATATCACGGTTGAAAGTGTAACCCTGTACCATTCCAGAACCGCCTAAGTCAAAACGTTCAAACGTTGTAATATCTTTTCCGTAAGACCCTAAGAAGCCCATGTGAGCCCTTGTATGGAAAATTAACTTCCCTGCCAATGGTGTAAACCAAGAGGCATCAAACATCCATTTATGGTATTCAATAAAACTTGATTTTTTCAGCCCTAATAATGAGAATGGTGGCGTTAATGAACCTGTCAATGAGAACGATGACCCCATTCTTGGGAAAGTCGGATTATCAATACTATTTCTGGCAAAGTTTGTCACAAAAGTAACCAATGTCGAACTACCACTCGGATAACCATAAGAAGCACTCAATTCCTTACTCACATCAATAAATTGGAATGAAAGCGAATTACTCATCGAAAAGTAATCATCAGGTCTTTTCAGACGTTTTCCTAAACTGAATGAAACTGTTGTTGAGTTAAAATGAGCATTTTGTTGTGCCTCTTCTTGTGCAGCATTATTTACGACATCTATACTATCTTGTGGAGTTACAGGTAAGCCTACGCCTCCGTAAGGATAACCATAACCACCACCGTAAGGGTTACCAAAGCCACCACCCAGTCCACCACCAAAGGCACCGCCACCAAAACCACCGCCTGCAAACGCATTACGGTAACGGAAAGGATAAGAAATATTTCTGGCAATTGAAATAGAGAATGAGTTCGGTTTTTTACCACCCAACCACGGTTCAGTAAATGTCAATGAGTAGTTTTGGAAAGATGCTCCAGTTGCTTGAAAGCGAATAGCTAATTTCTGTCCATCACCCGCAGGAAGTGGTTTCCAAGTACTCAAATTTGGAATATTTCTTGCTGAAAAGTTATTAAAAACAACTCCCAACGTACCCACAAAGCCGATATAACCACCCCAACCACCTGATAATTCAATTTGGTCAGACGGTTTTTCTTCTACATTGTATTCTATATCAACAGTACCATCAGCCTTTGGAATTGGATTAGGCGTTATCTTCTCAGGATTAAAATAACCAATTGTCGAAAGTTCACGTACTGTACGAATAATCAATGATTTACTAAATTTTTGCCCTGGTAAAGTACGGATTTCACGCAAAACTACGTGGTCAGAAGTTTTAGTATTTCCATTTACGATAACTCTATTGATAGTAGCTTGTTTTCCTTCACTGATTCTCAAGGTCAAGTCTATTGAATCCCCAACGATGGCAGTCTCTACTGGTTCACAGTTATAAAATAAATAACCATTGTCCATATAAACAGAGCTTACGTCTTCGCCAGGCTTTCCATTCAAACGCTTGTCGAGGTCTTCTGTATCATAAATATCTCCTTTTTTCAAGCCCAAAACTTCTGTCAAGATTGAGTCTGGATAAATGTAGTTACCTTCCCAACGGATATTTCGGAAGTAATACTTTTTACCTTCATCAATTTTCAGGACTACATTTACAGTATTTTCACCAGATTTATAAACAGAATCTCTTATAACAGTAAAATCACGGTATCCTTTTTTGTTATAAAACTCTAAAAGTTTTCCTTTATCTTCTTCAAATTTCTTTGGAATAAATTTAGAAGGATTGAAAATTCTACCAAAACGCATTTGTTTAGTATTTTTCAATTTTCTACGAACCAATGATTCTTTCAGTTCCTCACGTCCTTCAATGATAATTTGCTTGATTTTTACTTTACCATTTTTGACAATATCAACTTTCAAAGTTGCATTATTTCCACGAGCAGAATCTGTTTTTTGAACAGGTTTAATCGAGATATTCATGTAACCTTTCTCTTCATAATGCCTTCTGATGACGAGTTCAATATTTTTCTTTAAGGTTTCTGTAATAATTTTTCCCTTGTAGATTTTTACCTTGTCATTCAAAGTTTCCATTTCTCCTTTACGAATGCCCGTAAAAGCAAGTTTGTACAAACGAGGACGCTCACGAAGCCCAACATTGAGCCATATTTTTTCTCCTTCGATTTTAGACGCAGTTATTTCTACATCTTCCAGAATTCCTTGTTCCATCAACTTACGAACCGCAGAAGTTACAGCATCCCCAGGGATTTTTACTTTATCTCCAACACGTAAACCCGAAATAGTAATCATGGAATTTCCATCATAAAACTTTGAACCAGAGACAGTTATGTCTGCTATTTCATATTCTTTGGGGTCGGCATAACTTAGTTCAGTTTGTTCGACAACTCTCGGACGACCAACGCCACCCAATCGAAATTGTGCAGAAGCTAACACTGAAATCAATAAAAACCCTAAGAGTAAAATATGTTTTTTCATTTTTTTAATTTGTTAACACCCCATTACGAATGTGTCAGTTTGTTAGTTTGTATGATGTAGAAAATTAGACTTTTCGATGTTCGTTTTTCGATGCTTAATGTTAGTAAACTACCAGAATGCAATTTGTATTTTTTAATTTTCAAATTAGTACATTTTCAAATTGCCAAATTTTTAATTAGACACCTGTATCTGTTCACTTGTTTTTCCGAAACGTCTTTCTCTATTTTGATAATCCAGAATAGCTTCGTGTAAATGTTGTTTTCTAAAATCTGGCCAAAGTAAATCATCGAAAATATACAATTCAGAATAAGCCAATTGCCATAAAAGAAAGTTACTAATTCTGTGGTCGCCCCCTGTCCGAATCATCAAATCTGGGTCTGGCATTCCGAAAGTATCTAATGAATGTGAGAATAAATCTTCACTAATATCATCAACCTGTATCTTTCCTTCTTGAACGGCTTTAGCTAACTTTTTGGTTGCTTCAACAATATCCCATTTTCCGCTGTAACTCAAAGCTAAAGTTACAGTAAGTCCTGTATTGTCTTTTGTCTGCTGTATTGCTTTTTTTAATTCTTTCTGAGAAGTTTGTGGTAAACTTTCCGTATTTCCGATGGTTTCCAGACGAACGTTGTTTTTCATCATCGTTGGCAATTCATCTTTAATGGTTTTCACCAAAAGAATCATCAAAGCATCAACTTCTGTTTTCGGGCGATTCCAGTTTTCTGTCGAGAAGGCATATAGTGTCAAATATTCAATATGTAATTCCCCACACCCCTCAATCACATCTCGAACTGCTTGCAGGGCATTTCTATGACCAAAAACTCTATCAAGAAAGCCTTGTTGTTTCGCCCACCTACCGTTTCCGTCCATGATAACGGCTATATGTTTAGGCAGATTGCCAAGATCTATTTGCTCTTTCACTGAATTAACACTTTTTAACGAATTCATGCCTTTAATATCTTTGAAAAACCTCTGTTTGATGTGCTAAAAATGAAGTTTTATCAAAAACGTTGCAAGTCAATATTTTGATAATCAATCAATTGCCCCTAATTAGTAATGGGATTACAAATTTAATCAATTCTGACCCCTATTCAAAACGAGAGAAATAAAAAAGGAAGACATCAATCACGAAATGTCTTCCTTTTTTGAGTACATAAAAAAAGGAAGCCGTTTTGACTTCCTTTTTGGTGGTCCCACAAGGATTCGAACCTTGGACCCCCTGCTTGTAAGGCAGGTGCTCTGAACCAGCTGAGCTATGAAACCGAATTTTAATGAAACTTTGTAATTTGGTGGTCCCACAAGGATTCGAACCTTGGACCCCCTGCTTGTAAGGCAGGTGCTCTGAACCAGCTGAGCTATGAAACCTTTTTACTGTCGTTTTTTTTAACGAGTTGCAAAATTATAAGTTCTTACCAGAAAAACCAAACTTTCAGTCTAAAAAACTTTCAATAATTTTCTTATTTCAACTAACTGTTTTGTTATCAATGAGTTATTTGTTCGGGGTTGGTTTAATCTACGCTTTGGGCAAGAAGCAACAGCGTGTTTCTGAAATTTTCAATTTGTTCTTGAAATCTTCCATTTTCTATCTTAGGAGTCAATGATTTACAAAATAAACCATGGCAATAATATGGCATAAAAAGACAAATTAAGCCAAATATGATTCGATAAATGGGTTGCATGAGTCAAAAAAATCAGTGTAATCCGTCATTAAATCTAAGACATTGACAGGCTTTATTTTGTGCTAATTAAATTATACAGATTTTACAAACTCAAAATAACAATATGGTTTTGTCCTTGAATTATATCAAAAATTGTAAAAGTGGAAGAATGAATAGATTATGTAGATGTGAAACCAAGGTTTGTCGAAATATAAATTATAGTATTCTTTATTTTTCAAAATTTGATTATTCTAATAACATAAACCCATAAATAATGTGCCTATGATTCGATACAACAAAGCTAAATCTTATTACTACGCTTTCCTTTAGGAAAATTAAATTTATTATTCTCAATTTTAAAAAATAAAATTATGAAAAAGTCTCTATCATTTTTACTCTATTTTTCTCTGATCTTATCAGAAAGTTTAGCACAAGTTACTATTACTGAACCTAATAAACCTCAATATTATTTTTCAGATGGACATCCACCCAGTTACTATGATGGTAATGCTCATTCACCAGTAATATTCACAAATACACCGCATTATGACCCTGTAAATGATATTGTATGGCTAAAAAACGATAAAATAAAAATTGGTATAAACTTAAAACGTGGAGGACAATTAGCTTGGGCTTCATTAGCAAATGCGACCACTAATTTAGTATATAACGGATATGATGGTGGTTTTCAAGTTACACTTGATGCTTATGAAAAGAAAGATGGATATACACAAAATGGAAAAGTCTCCCATTCTGCACCCAATAACGGAGGGAGTATAACATCATACAATGTAACCCAAGGTGGTGATTTCTCAAACCACGCTGTAAGTCTAATAGATTATCATGCTATCCCAAATGGCTATTATGTGAAGTTAAGACCTATATTCTATACGTTGGATAGTGAACTTTCTCAGACTTTCATTGAAACCAAATATACCATTATTGGGAACTCTGTTAAAATTGAATATAAATACACCAGTTTTAGAACGGATGGTCAATGGGACGGTGGAGGCTTTGATGGTGCTGGTGCTCCTGCGTGTTTCATTGTAAATACCTTAAATAAATATAAAACTTATACTGGCAATAATCCATGGACAAATGCCCCAACTGTCGGTGGAGATTTGCCAAACACAACAAATGCTGGTGTAAGCCCTGCTGATGCTCATGCAACCGAATATTGGGGTATGGTTTATGATGCCAACCATCCAGAATCAGGTATTGGGGTGTATAATGCAGATAATGGAGGGAGTAGTGCATATTTCGTATTTAAACAATTAGAGGTTTATCCCCAAAATGGTCCAGGGACAGAATTTCTCGGGGGATTTACTTTTTTTCAGCCATTTATTAATTTCAATATCACAAATAGGAGTAGTTATGTAAAAGATATTGTATGTTATTTGATTGTTGGCTCCGAGACTGAAATTAGGAATAGAGCTGTTGAGATTCATCAGGGTGGACCCAATTGTCCGATTGTCCCAAATCCGCCAACAGGTGTAAGTGCAAACCCAACAACTGTTGCATCTGGAGGTCAATCAATTTTGAGTGCAACCTGTGCAACAGGAAATGTGGTTTGGGGAAATGGGAGTTCCACTGTTAATCCAACTGTTACAACTACTTATAATGCCAAATGTGTTGCTGGAACTTGTGAAAGTACTCCAATATCAGTGACAGTAACAGTGCCAGTACCACCTTCTGGAAATCACTGTCCTTATCAAGATGCACAAGGATGGCATTATTGGAGCCAAGCTGAGAATAAATTTAAGGATGGAAACTGGTTCGCTTGGGATGCACCAAATAGTAGAATTTTGTTTGCTTTGAAGAACAGTCAGGGCGTAATGTACGCATCATCAAGCCCCAATCCTGGCGGAGATGTTTTGACCAGTAACCAATTATTGAATGCAGGAGTCCCTCAAGATATTATTAATTGTTTTTTTGGTTGTACAACAGTACCAAATCCACCAACGGGAGTAAGTGCAAATCCGACAAGTGTCTCATCTGGAGGTCAATCAATTCTGAGTGCAACCTGTGCAACAGGAAGTGTGGTTTGGGGAAATGGTAGTTCCACCGTTAATCCCACTGTTACAACAACTTACACCGCCAAATGTATTGCTGGAAGTTGTGAAAGTACCTCAATATCTGTAACAGTAACAGTAATTCCACCATCGGGAAATCACTGTCCTTATCAAGATGCACAAGGATGGCATTACTGGAGTCAAGCAGAGAATAAATTTAAAGATGGAAACTGGTTCGCTTGGGATGCACCAAATAGTAGAATTTTATTTGCTTTGAATGGAAGTAGTGGTTTGTATGCCTCTCTCAATGCAAATCCAGGTGGAGGAGCATTAACTCGCCAACAACTACGGAATGCGGGAGTTCCAGAAGATATTGTTTTGTGTTTTAGTGATGGGCAGGCAAGAATTGGAGTTAATTCGGAAGAGAAAACGAATGCTATTACTGCTTATCCTAATCCAACTAATGGAAAAGTAAGGGTAGAGTTCTTTCTTGAAAAAGCCGAAAATGTATGGTTCAACCTTTACAGTTTGCAAGGTAGAAGTATGGAATTGAAAAATGTTGAAGGAAAAGAAGGGGATAACTCAGTAGAATTAGACATTAAGCATTATCCAGCAGGAACATACTTTATTAACTTACAATCCTCTCAAAAGCCTGAAGTAGTAAAAATAATAAAAATAGAATAATGATAAAAGATTTTATCATTTCATTCAAAATCCATCTCAAAACATAGTTTGAGATGGATTTTTTTCTGACCTAATTGTCGGTAATGAAGGTTTTGACAGCTTTATCCCCACTACAAATTCCTCTTCTTCATCTCCCCGACTGCATGGTTTACTGCTCGGGCGGTTAGTGCCATGAATGTTAGGGATGGATTTTGATTTCCTGTCGAGGTCATGGCGGCTCCGTCTGTTACAAATACATTTTTGCATTGATGCAGTTGATTCCATTCATTCAGTAAGGATGTTTTTGGGTCTTTGCCCATTCTTACGCCTCCCATTTCATGAATATCAAGCCCTGGTGATTGATGGGTATCATAGGTTTCCACGTTGGTGCATCCTGCTTTTTGTAACATTTCGGTAGCTTGCTCTCTGAAATCTTTCACCATTTTTGCATCGTTTTCATCGTAGCCAACCGACGTTATTAGCTGTGGAATTCCCCAAGCATCTTTTTTATCTTTGCTCAGTCTAACGTGGTTTTCTAATTTCGGAATTGATTCGCCCTGCATCATGATAAACACACCCCAAGGTCCTACTTCTGTCATGGAATTTTTGAAATCTGCCCCAAAAGCCGTAGGATTTTCATTGCCTTTTGAACGGGACGCTGAAAAAGCTACCATATACCCTCGTTGAAAATCCATCTCTTGTTTTTGGAGATTCCTGAAAGATGGCATAAAGGCTGTCGTTGGGCGGCGACCGTAGTAATATTGGTCTTCAAAACCTTCATAATCGCCTCCGCCTGCACCTCTGTATATATGAAAGGCAATGTATTTTCCCAGAAGTCCATTGTCGTTGCCCAGACCATTCGGAAAACGATGTGAAGTTGAATTTTGGAGAATCAAATTGGTATTCAAACAAGCCGCATTTACGAAGATAATTTTGGCAAAATACTCGGTCATTTCTTTTGTCAAAGTATCTACAACACGCACGCCAGTTGCTCGTTTTTTTTGTTCGTCATAAATAATAGAATGAACCACGGAGTTAGGGCGAAGCGTTAGTTTTTTGGTTTTGGCAGCCCAAGGCAAAGTTGAAGAATTTGAACTAAAATATGCTCCATAAGGACAACCCCGATAGCATAAATGGCGAGCTTGGCATTGTCCACGTCCCTGTGCAAGGTGAATTGCCTTCGGTTCTGTCAGGTGCGCACAACGCCCAATGATAACCTGCCGATTTTTATAGTTTTGAGCAACACTTTTTTGGATATGTTTTTCTAAACAATTCAATTCCCAAGGGGGCAAAAACTCGCCATCTGGCAAAGACGAAATACCATCTTTATTCCCAGAGATTCCTACAAATTTTTCTACATGACTATACCACGGAGCAAGATCTTTGTACCGAATGGGCCAATCTACCGCAAAACCATCACGGGCGGGTCCTTCAAATTCGTAGTCACTCCATCGTTGGGTTTGTCTTGCCCAAATGAGTGACTTCCCACCAACCTGATAGCCCCGAATCCAATCGAAAGGTTTTTCTTGAATGTACGGATGTTCAGTATCTTTTACGAAAAAATGTTGCGTTGCTTCATCAAAAGCATAGCATTTGCTCACGATGGGATTGGCTTCTTTTACGGCAAGAGGCATTCGTCCATGATGTTCCAAATCCCAAGGATTCGCCATCGCAGTTGGATAATCTTCTACGTGTTTTACGTCACGTCCACGCTCCAAGACGAGCGTCCGTAAACCTTTCTCACACAGTTCTTTAGCAGCCCAACCGCCACTAATTCCAGAACCAATCACAATTGCATCGTAAATGTTTTGTTTCATATATTTTTTTGGTAAACGGTAAACGGCACACGGTGAACGGATTTTCGGCAAATGAATTATTTGGGGTACACGGTCTATCTATTTTCGGTAAACGGTACACGGTGAACGGTTTTTTCGGGACACTATTTACTGTACACGATTTGCTGACGAACGAACCGTTTACCGTTCACCTTTAACCGTGTACCGAAAACAAACCGTGTACCGAAAAATCCGATTACCGAAAAAGTTACTTAATCCTAAAACTCGCTTTCATTTCGTAACGTACTTTGATTTTCTGAACGTCAACTGTACTTTCTTGCATCGGGGCAGTATCCATAGCCGCACTACGCATCATCATATTTGAATAAACAGGCTGTGCTTGATAACCTTCCTCTACCTCATGAATCTCCAAAGCCTCTCCCAAAGTTTCCCCAATACCTGCCAATAAATAAGTTGCTTTCTCTTTTGCAGCTTGCAAGGCTTTGATTTTTATCTCTTTACGAAGTTCCGTGATTTTAGAATATTCGTATCGGTCAATGTTTGTTGATGCAATCCCTTTTTCGTCAATACGATTCAAAATGCCGTCTATTTTTGCAAGGTTTGCCACTGTGAGGATGTAAGTTTTATTTTCTAAAAAATTAGTAGGCTTTTTCCTTCCCCACCAGTTCCGATAGCCAGAAATATTGCCTACGGTCAGGCTTTCTTTAGACAAACCAGCATCTGCGACAGCTTTCTGCAATTGAGCTTCCAACACCAACATATCTACCCTTATTTTATTATCCTTCATGTATTCTTGTAGGGTAATAGACACCAAAATTTTATCTGGTAGCACCTCTTGTTCTGCACTGCCTGTAACATCAATTTTTCTAATTTTTTCTTTTTCCATAACTTGTGCATTCATCGAGAATGTGAATAATGACAAACAAAATGTCAGTACTAAAATAGCATTTTTTTTCATGATAATTCTGTTTTTGAAAAGAGATTTGGGTTGTTAAAAATCTCTCTCAATTTTTATTTAATTTTAAAACTTGCCTTAACTTCATATCTCACTTTTATTTTCTGAGAAGCCACCGTAGATTCTTGCAATACTGGGACAGCATTAGTAGCATAGGGCATAACATTTGATTCCATTTGTTGAAATCTATTGTACGGTTCTACCTCAATTTCGTGTACTTCCAAAGCCTCTCCTAAAGACTCATCAATGCCTTTTAATAGGTATTCTGCTTTGGCTTTTGCAACTTGCAATGCTTTGATTTTTACTTCTTTACGCAATTCTTCCATTTTAGAATAATCATAGCTATTAATATTTGTTCCCGTGATTGCTCTCTGGTCGATTCGGTTCAAGATACCATCAATTTTAGCCAAATTTGGAACAGATAATAAATAGGTTTTACTCTCTAAAAAATTAGTTGGTTTCTTTTTTCTCCACCAAGTTTGTTCCCCATAAATACTTCCGATTGCTAAATCCTCTTTGGGCAAACCAGCATCAGCCATTGCTTTTTGTAGTTGTGCTTCTACTACCAAAATATCTACTTTTTTATTGGCATCTTTCATGTATTCTTGCAGGGTAATTCCTATCAGAATTCTGTCTGGCAAAACTTCTTGTTCGGCACTACCTACAACATCAATAGACCTGGTTTTTGCATTATCATTTTCTTTACATGAGCATAAAGACACACAAAACATCAGTACTAAAATAGCATTTTTCTTCATGGTAATTCTGTTTGTTTTAGGAAATAAAAATTAGAAGATGTTCAGCAATTTCTTTTTTGGCAAAAGACCTCGTGAGAGGTCAAACATGATTAGCCATATGTGAAACGTATGGAATTGAAATATGAGCGAATTCAACCCCGAATGGGGTTGAAGCCACAGATTAATTCATTTTCCCCGAGTTTCACTCAGGGCTAATCAAATTTAATCCTTTCAGGATTCTAAAAAAGAATTTGCTGGAAGATGATTAAACTTTTTATACAATATCTTCTTTTATTTTGAAATTACTACAAAAACGAAGAAATTAGTCATAACTATACAGCTCAATTTTTAATTCTCAATTTTACATTTTTAATTTCCCTAACTTATGGATTTTCTTGCCATTGCCCAACGCCTACAAGCTCTTGCACAAGCTGGGCTTTTTTATAGTGCAGACAAACCCTTCGACCGTGAAAGATATGAGGAAATTTCAGACCTTAGTGTGCAGATAATCAGTAATTTAACCGATGAACCTATCGAAAAAATTGCTCCACTTTTTACCACAGAACGAGATGGCTATCAGACCCCAAAAGTAGATATTAGAGCCGTAGTTTTTGATGAACATAATAGAATTCTGATGGTTCGTGAAAAAATAGATAATAACTGGGCTTTGCCTGGTGGTTGGGGCGATGTTGGTTATACACCGTCTGAGGTTGCCGTGAAGGAAGTCCAAGAAGAAACTGGATTGGACGTAAAAGCAGTGAGGTTGTTGGCGGTTTTAGACAAAAAATGTCATCCTCATCCTCCACAAGCGTGGTATGTCTATAAAATGTTTATTCTTTGTGAAAAAACGGGCGGGGCAATTTTGGAAAATACTACTGAAATCAGTCAAGTAGCTTACTTTGCGAAAGATGAAATCCCACCAGTTTCGGTTGACAGAAATACGACTTCTCAAATAGCAATGATGTTCGATTTCTTAGAAAACCCAGATAAAATGGTGATTTTGGATTGAGAAGATTTAGTGGAATAGATAAGTTTTTCAGACAAATATCACCCATTTTGGTCGGCTTACTGACGGTTTGCCCTAATCTTTTCAATTCTCCAAAACTATTTACTATCGTTTTTCGTATATAAGTCATAACGAAAAATCAACAACAATGAAATCACTCACATTATTTCTTTTAGCAGGAATTTCTTTTATTTCTTGCACAACAAAAGCCCAAAGTGGCGAAATTCATAAATTTGAAATCAATAAAACTGATGCTCAGTGGAAAAAAGAGCTAACGCCTGAACAATTTAGTATTGCTCGGAAAAAAGGAACGGAAAGACCTTTTACTGGAGCAACCCACGACAACCACGAACATGGGATTTATAGCTGTGTTTGTTGTAAATTAGAGCTTTTTTCTTCTGAAACGAAGTTTGAATCTGGTACGGGCTGGCCTTCATTCTGGAATCCATTGACTTCAAAAAGTCTCTTTGTTGCCTCGGACGATAGTCATGGAATGCAAAGAGACGAAGTAATGTGTGCCAGATGTGGCGGACACCTCGGACACGTTTTTGACGATGGTCCAAAACC
>JAAFJL010000082.1 GCA_013298865.1 Cytophagales bacterium
AGGGTATAGAGCCTTTACACGAAAATATCAAAAAGCACGTAAATAATTCTTTGATGTTAGTGACTGCGTTGAATACTAAAATTGGCTATTATAAAGCGGCAGAGATTGCTCAGACTGCTCATAAAAACGGCTCCACCCTAAAAGAAACTGCCGTAGCATTAGGTTACTTAACACCAGAAGAATTCGACGAATGGGTAAAACCAGAAGATATGGTAGGAGAGAAGTAGGTAGCTGTCGGCAATTAGCTGTTGGCTATCAGCTTGATAATCAGATAAATAGTGTAAGCTAATTTTATACAGATATTTATTGTAAACAAAAAAGCCTTTCTTCTCAGAAGAAAGGCTTTTTTGTTTACAATAAACTTATGAAATTCTTAAAAAAACACTCCAACCGAAAGTATCAGATTCGTATTGCTATTATTCAATTTTGCCGAAGTATAATCGCTGGTACTTCTCTGAATCACATACGGAGTATAAGCACCATTTACTGTACTATGTGTAACGGCTGCATCGAAATAAAACGTTTCATTTCTTACGCCAATTCCACCAGAAAGTACTAATTGCGAACGGTTGATGCCATCATAAGAAGATTTGTATGGGTCTCCGTATTGGGCAACTCCTGCACGGAAGTTCAATGTACCAGTACGATATTCTCCGCCCAATTTTACATTCATGGCATTTTGGTAATTGCTTTTTATTCTACCATTGTATTTACTTTTGAAATTAGCATCTGCACTTGCCGATAATTCCTCTGAACTTACCTGCATTCCCGCATAACCCACAGACTCAACATCAGCAGAAATAAATCCACTTTTTCCGAAGAAATAAGCAATACCAACCGAAGCCTTTGAAGGTGTTCTGAGTTGATAGGTAAACTCATTCGGAGCAGACTCTACTTTGCTTACACTTGTAATAGTGACAGGTCTTCCGTTATTATCTGTCGAAGGAATCCCGATAACATCTGGGGTAACATTCTGATTAAAAGTCTCTTTGATTTCGCTATACCAAGTTGGCGAAGTATAAGCCGCTCCAACTCTCAATGAATTTGTTGGTTTATAAATTATGCCCAAAGAAATATTCAAGCCGCTTCCATCTGTTACGAGTGTTTCGTTGTAAGTCATTCCACGAACGTTCTTGCCTGTGGTATAAACTTCTTGGATAGAATTTTTAGAATCAAATCTCATCCGAGCTAAGCCTAATGACCCACCCAAATAAAATTTATCTTTATACGAAGTACCATAACCAAAAGTCCAGTTTGAAATCGCTCCTTTTGAAGAATAAGAACCCGTCTGACGAACTGGAGAATTAACATCATATCTTGCATAAGGAGGTAGCCCAACCCCATTAGCATTAACTTTTGTAGGATTTATCAGATATGCCTGATAAAACAATCCTTCTGTTGTAAGTGCTTGCTGAGATTGAGAATTCCAATGATCTGGACCATCCAACTGAGCACCCGTATATCCCGCAAGCGTAGCTTGTTCTGCTACATAATCGACAAAAGAACTTCTGTTATTTGTTCCTTGATAAGAAAAATTGTTGTGTAAACTCGCCTGACGATTATAAGAAACGCCAAACGCTCCACGCCAGTCGCCAGATTGATTATTGTAACTGCCATTTCCGCCAAAAACAATTCCAAAATTTGGGAGATTGACATTCAATTTACTATCATCTGTACTTCCATCAATGTACTGTGCTGTTGAATTGAGTGAATTTAAGCCCAAAGAAAACCCTAATTCAGAACGTTTGTAAAAGCCTAAACCAGCAGGATTCGAACTAATTGAAGTCAAATCTGCTGCCAGAGCCGTATGCGAGCCACCAATTGCTTGGAAACGAGCAGAGCCTGTTGTACCTGATTGCGAGAAGGTTCTCGCCAATTCGTTATAAGAATAGATTTGTGCAGAGGCTTTCATTCCAGAAAGAGCAACACACAATGTTAGGAAGTATTTAAGCGGTTTCATCTTTTGATTTTTTTTGTTTAGGTTTTGACCTTTTAAGAAACTGAATTGTTGATGTCTGAATTTTTGTAATGAATTTTGAAATACAATTACAAATCTACTATCAACCATTTAATTACATGACATCTTTATAACGAAATACCTCTAAGCAGTATTCCAAAGCGATTGTTAATGTTTTGTTAAAGGAATTTGTAAATTTAAAAGTACCATGTACTTTCTTTTTTTCAGTGGTGTCAGACTCTCAAATCTGACACGGGTTCTCAAATCTCAAAAAATACTCAAAAAAAAAGTGCCAGTTAGTTAGCCAGCACTTTTCTTTGAAAATTATCTTGGTCCACGACCGCCACCACCACCAGACGACGAACCTCCACCGCCACCAGATGATGAACCGCCAGAAGAAGAACCGCTTGACGAAGAACCACCACCACTATAACCACCGCTTCCACGTGAGCTACCAGAAGATGAACTTCCACTTGAACTACTTGGCGGTGAGTAACTTGGTTGCGAATAACTTGGAGTACTTGCTGTTCTGTTTGAAGAACCGCTCGACGACCCAGTGCTATTACCGCTACTATTACCAGAAGATGGTGTATCGTAGCTATAAGTCACTCTGCTATTTCTTCTCGGAGCAGAATATTGGCTTTCGTTATTACTGCTATTCCCACTACTTTGTGTACGTGTTCCTGTACTTGAAGAACCATTACCAGTTGTTCTTGAAGTATTATCAAAATTCCTGTTGTAATAATTGCCAGAAGTTGTTTCAGTAGCTCCTTGTCTTCCACCACGGTCTGTTCTTGGAGCATTGATAAAGTTATCTGAATTATCACGAGCCGAAGTTCTATCTTGTCTTGGTCCACGAGTAACTACATTGTTACGATTTGGGTCTGCACCGTTTACGTTTGTACCACCGTATTGGGGTCTGTTGTAGGCATTATTGAAGCCGTTGTTGTAACCATTATTATAGCCATTATTGTAACCTCCGTAATAATTTCCAAAATATGGATTACCCCAGCCATTGTATGCGTAGCTGTTCCAAGAATTGAAACCACCACCCCATGAATTATATCCCCAAGGATTGTTCCAAGAGTTATATCCCCAAGGACTGTTCCAAGAATTGAAACCACCACCCCAATTGTCCCAACCAGTATTCCATTGGCTACCGTAACCGAATCTACTTGAATTCCAAGCCCACGGATCATAACCATAACTGTATC
Organism: Cytophagales bacterium; assembly: GCA_013298865.1. GTDB lineage: Bacteria > Bacteroidota > Bacteroidia > Cytophagales > Spirosomataceae > JAAFJL01. The sequence continues at coordinate 3,172 of JAAFJL010000082.1, forward strand.
CGAAATGAATGCCAGGATTCATTCCCCAATAGTTGTTACCAAAAGGTGAGCCGAATCCATTATTCATACCAAAATTATTCTGATAACCATAATAGTTACGAGAACTTACCCAATTCTGAGAATAATATTCATCAGTACCTTGAGGAGACTGTCCGTTGTTACCATTATAATCTGGATTACGATTAGCATAGTTTCTCTGACGACGCTCTTCCCTTGTTTCAGTAACTTCATTATTGACACTTCCCGCAGGAGCATCAGTTGCCGAAGCATAAAGGTCATCATATATCTCATTTGAGGAATTTTGGGCAACTTGTTTAGAAGAACCACATCCCCAAGCCAAACCCATCAACACTACGGCTGATAAAGTTTTGATGGAATTTTTGACGGTCATGTTCATATCTATTTTAAATTTCGATTGATAAAAATATAAAAATTTTATTGGTTAGCTTTCGGTGCGTTATAATTTGAATCAAACTTACTACAAAATATGATTGCTTGGTAAAATTTAACACTTCATTAACAAAGTTTTTTCTTGGAATGTTACAATTTATTCAAGAAATTAACAAAATTAGAAATTTTAAAACTAATCATTTGATTGTCAGGTGGTTATGAGGTTTACGTTTTAGGAATAAATTTCACAAAATGTTCTTCCAGAAATCTTTTGAAATCATATCTCAAAGACAATTTGTAAACGATTTTCCCCCAGCAATACGTATAGATAATCCCTTAAAAAAAGATTAGAAGATAATTAAAGACTTCTAATTCGTAAATAATTCCTAATTGCCTTTTTCAATAAAATAGAATGATCGAACTTTGTAATTGATTCTCGAACGATAACAAAACAATTTTAAGCAAAAATATAATGAGTAAAGCATTACCAAAACGCAGCGAAAATTATTCTGAATGGTATAATGAGTTAGTAAAACGTGCCGATTTGGCAGAAAATTCAGCCGTGCGAGGTTGTATGGTGATTAAACCTTATGGCTATTCTATCTGGGAAAAAATGCAACGTGCCTTAGACGATATGTTCAAAGAAACTGGACATGAAAATGCCTATTTTCCGCTCTTCGTTCCTAAGAGTTTGTTTGAAGCAGAAGAGAAAAACGCCGAAGGTTTCGCCAAAGAATGTGCCATCGTGACGCACTATCGCCTAAAAAACGACCCAAATAAACCAGGCAAATTAATGGTTGACCCAGACGCTAAATTAGAAGAAGAATTGATAGTTCGCCCAACGTCTGAAGCAATCATCTGGAATACCTACCGCAACTGGATTCAGTCGCACAGAGATTTACCTTTGTTGATTAACCAATGGGCAAACGTTGTCCGTTGGGAAATGCGTACCCGTCTTTTCCTCAGAACGGCAGAATTCCTTTGGCAAGAAGGACACACCGCCCATTCAACCGAAAAAGAAGCCATTGCAGAAACTGAACAAATGCTGGAAGTTTACGCCACATTCGCCGAAGAATTCATGGCTGTTCCTGTGGTACGTGGACGAAAGACTGCCAATGAACGTTTTGCTGGGGCAGAAGAAACCTATTGCATAGAAGCAATGATGCAAGACGGCAAAGCACTACAAGCTGGAACTTCGCACTTTTTGGGGCAAAATTTTGCCAAAGCCTTTGACGTAAAATTCACGAATAAAGAAAATCAATTAGAACACGTTTGGGGAACATCATGGGGCGTTTCTACTCGTTTGATGGGGGCTTTAATCATGGCACACTCAGACGACGAAGGTTTGATTTTACCTCCAAAATTAGCTCCAATTCAAGTAGTAATTGTGCCGATTTTCAAGGGAGAAGAGCAATTAGCTCAGATTTCGGAAGTGATTTTGCCAATTGTAAAAGAATTGAAAAAGAAAGGTGTTTCTGTAAAATTTGATACTTCGGATAAACAATCTCCTGGGTTTAAATTTGCGGAATATGAGTTGAAAGGCGTACCCGTGCGTTTGGCAATTGGGGCAAGAGATTTGGCAAATGGAACAGTAGAAATTGCCAGAAGAGACACCAAAGTAAAAGCGACCTATCAGATTGATTCTGTGGTAGAAACGGTGACGAATCTTTTAGAAGAAATCCAAGCCAATATTTACCAAAAAGCCCTTAATTTCAGAGCAGAGAATTCTCATAAAGTGGACTCGTGGGATGAATTTGTAAAAACGTTGGACGAAAAAGCAGGCTTCATTTCAGCCCACTGGGACGGCACACCAGAAACCGAAGAAAAAATCAAAGAATTAACCAAAGCCACCATTCGTTGCATTCCTTTGGATGCCGTCGAAGAAGAAGGTAAATGTATTCTTACAGGAAATCCATCTGGAAAAAGAGTCGTTTTTGCGAGGGCGTATTGATGATGATTAATGGAAAATATTGACGGATTGACAATTACAGAGATTGTCAGTATTTTTACAAAAGTATCAGTGAATCTAAACAACATCGTCATGACAACGGCACAACAACTTATCAATCAAGGAATTAGTCAAGGAATTAGTCAGGGAATAAGCCAGGGAATAAGCCAAGGAATAAACCAAGGAATTAATCAAGGGGTGAGCTTAGGGATTAATCAAGGAATGGAAATAAAAGAAATAATGATTATTAAGAATGGTCTTCAATTAGGAATAAATACCGAAACGATTGCTGTACTTGTAGGTTCTACTGTTCAAAAAGTCGAAGAAATTATTCAAAAAATAAAGGTTGGACTTTTATAAATTCATCGGCTCAAAACTAAAGAAGACCTTCGGAATATCGTGGGTCTTTTTTAGTATTAAATTTAGAAAATAAGTGCTTATCTCTTTCTAATCCTCACCCATGCAAAAACTCCTCATCTTACTCATTTTCATTCTCATTCCCTATTTTTCTTTTACTCAGGAAAAAACTCCTGCTGCTTCCCAATATCCAAGAACTATTGGTGATATTGCTTTTGACTCCAAAACGGATAAAGCCAACTTTGTAGCCTGTGGTGATTGTGGAATAGTTCAATATTTTCATCTTCATGGAATGACTTACGACGGAGATAAATGGGCTATCGAAAAGATTTTTCGGGAAAAATATGATTCTAAGAACGTCAAGCATGAAAGTGGTTTAATCAGAATTCGGTTCATTGTTAATTGTTTGGGCGAAACGGAAAGGTTTAGACTGATTGCTTCGGATGAAAATTATCAGGAAAAAACATTTGATGAATCTATCACCTCACAACTTTTAGCAATTACTAAAAATCTGAAAGGCTGGAAAGCGATGACCTATAATGATGCTAAAACGAACTATTATCAATACCTTGTTTTCAAAATAAAAGACGGACAAATTCAAGAAATTCTACCATGAGGACACTATTTTTTATAGCACTATTGTTGCCAATGGCACTTTTTGCCCAAAACCAAGATATTAATTGTAAAGCGTTTCTTTACCAAGGAGATACCCTTCAATACAAGGCTTGTTTAGTGATTGAAAATATTCCAGAAGAGAATCAGTTTTACAGAGAATATCACGAACAATTCGATAAAGCCTTGGAGATTTGCCCTTATTTTTCGTATGCTTACAAAGCAAAGTCAACGGCATATTTGAAAAGTGGAGATTTTATTACTTGGAAAAAGCTCATCGACAAAGCGGTCTTTTATGACGAAAAGAAATGCTTAGGCTATCGTGGGTGGTGTCGCTATCAGTTTTTTCGGGATTATCAGGGGGCAATCAATGACATCGAAAGATTAGACAGTTTGGTAAATTATGACATTGGCTATTCCCAAAATGGCAACTATCATTTGAATATTGCGAAGGGAATTTGTTACAGTGCAATCAACCAAAAAAAGAAAGCAATTGAGGTTTTTAATCAGCAACTCAATACCAAAAATTATGAGGCTGGATTGTTTGATTATTACCAATTAGGCGTAACTTATTTTGAGCTAAAAGACTACGAAAATGCTTTGAAATCTTTTGAAAAACAAGCCCAAATCAACCCATTGGCAGATAATGAGTATTTTAGATGTAAAACCTACAAGGCTCTCGAAAAGCAAGAAGAGTATAAAAAATACAAAGAAATAGCCCTAAAATTATTCAAGGAAAACAGAACTTTGTTGGATGTTTACACCCATCATTTCAATAAAGTGTATTATGAAATGATTGAGAGGGAGTAGGGTGATTGGATAAAGAGAAAATTTAAACAATTTCTAAAAACAAATCATGATTACAAAAGCTAAATTAGAAGACATTGAAGCTATCAACCGTTTGGTTAATTCTGCATACAGGGGTGAATCTTCCAAAAAAGGGTGGACAACAGAGGCTGACCTTTTAGGAGGAATCAGAACGACGGAAGAAGGATTAACCAAAACTATACAAAAAGCAGATACGACTATCTTGAAATACACTGAAAATCAAGAGATTATAGGCTGTGTTATGTTAGTTGATAAAGGTGATAAGTTGTATTTGGGAATGCTAACGGTTTCGCCTGAATTGCAAGGCGGAGGCGTGGGTAAAAAGATGTTGTATGAGGCTGAAAATGTTGCTCGTGAAAAAGGTTTACCCAAAATAAGTATGACAGCGATTTCTGTGCGTACGGAATTAATTGATTGGTACAAACGCCATGGTTATACAGAAACGGGAGAACGTGAACCCTTCCCGATGAATGACCCTGACTTTGGGCTTCCGAAACAGTTTTTAGAATTTGTGGTGTTGGAAAAAACTATTGATTTTCCCCTTACAGAAACAAGAATAAAATAAGTTGTCCAAGTTATATCATGAGGGAGCTGTTACGGCAAGGTAAACGCCAATCCAAGATGGTTTCATATACTAAATGAGTGAGTGAAAATGATGTTTAAATTGGACATTCTTATTACTGACTAATGAAAAGTACCTATTCGTTTCAAATAGAAAATTTACTCTATTTGCAAACCGAATAAGTAGTTTTAGTATCCTTTAACCAGCCACTTTTAGGTGGCTGATTTAAACTACTGACACAAATAGTTTCGATTTTATTTGTTGAACAGTTTAAATACTGCAAAAGCACAATCTTGCTAACATCTAAACTCGTTAAATTGTTATTATTACAATTTAAGTCAGTCAGTGCTGTATTTTTGCTTACATCCAAGTTAGTAAGAGCATTAGTAGAACAAATTAAGATTGATAAAGAGGTATTTTTAGTCACATCTAAACTGCTTAAATCATTATAAAAACACCTTAGTTCAGTTAAATTAGTACATTTAGTGACATTCAGACTGCTGAGATCATTGAAATAACACAAAATTCTTTTCAATAAAGGATTATTACTGACATTTAGAGTACTAATGGTATTAGAGTAGCAGTCTAAATATTTCAATGCGGTATTTTTGCTAACATCTAAACTGATAAGGCTATTCTTGATACAACCCAATTGGATTAAATCTACATTTTTACTTAAATCTAATTCTTTAAGTGAATTATTAGAACAATCAAAATATTGTAAATTCGTATTTTTACTTATGTCAATACTTGAGAGTTGATTGTAACCACAATACAAGTAATTCAAATTAATATTCTTACTTACATCCAATTTAACAAGAGGATTACTATCACAAGCCAAGTACTCTAAAAGTGTATTTTTACTCACATCTACGAAAGTGATTTTATTATAAGTATATTCTAAACGTAACAGTGCGGTATTTTTACTGACATCTAAACCACTAAGACTATTCGAGTAACAGATTAATTTCTGCAAATTAATATTCTTGCTTACATCTAAACTACTCAATTGATTTCCATTACAGTCTAATATTTTTAGTGCAATATTCTTGCTTATGTCTAAACTACTAAGTTCGTCTCCTCCACAACTTAATTCTTGCAGATTAATATTTTTGCTAACATCTAAGTTTCTTACTTTATTCGTTGAACAATTCAGTTTCTTTAGATTGATGAATGCTTCTAATCCTTGTAAATTAGTAATTTTAGCACCGTAAAAATCTAACTCAGTTACTTTTTCTGCCTTACTTCTTAAAATTTTACCGTCTTGTACATCATCTATTCCTAATGCAATGAGAGCTTTTTCAAAGTTTATATCAGGAATAGCAACAAAGGAACTTACTGTGGCTATCCAAGTCTGCTTACTGCCATCTTCTGCGGTTGTGGTATAGGTAATGAGCTTGCTAAAATCTTGGGTTACGTCAGTTGCGGGACTAATTATTGCCAAGGGGGCAACAGTAATAGATGGTAACAACTTGGTTAGATCAGTTGCGTTAGGAACAATTGCAGTTATAGTATAATTGACTGTGTCTATAACTGCACTAACAGCAGGGTTCAGTCCCTTAAAGGCAAAACTTTTGATATTTTTATTAGAGCTTTTTGTCCGAATTATTTTTGCTGTATAGGTGGTGCTACTTCCGTTTTCTGCTTTTATGATGTAGGTTACAGGATTAGAAAAATCTTGTGCTATATCAGTTGAGGGACTAATCGTTGCCAATGGAGAAATACTAATGGTAGGTACTAATTTAGTTAAATCAGTACCTACTGGTAGTGTTGCCGAAATCGTATATTTTGTCGTATCTATGGTAGCCGATATTGCAGGGGACAAGCCATTGAACACAAAACTTTTAAGAATTTGAGAACTGCTTTTAGTACGTGTAATCTTTGTGGTATAAATACTTGTACTACCGTCTTCTGCTTTTACAGTATAGCTAATTGGATTGGTAAAGTCTTGGACAATTCCTGTATTTGGAGTAATTGTTGCCAAAGATGAAATGGTAATCGTAGGTATCAATTGAGTTAAATCTGTACCTATCGGAAAATTAGCAGTGATTGTTTTGGCAGTTTCATCAATACTTGCTGAAACCGCAGGATTGACCGCATTGAAAGAAAACCCCGTTATACTTTTAGCAGAGCTTTTGGCAATTGGTTCATCTTTCTTACTGCATGAAACCGCAAAGAATAATAAAAAAGGGAGTAGTTTTTTGAACATAATAGTGGTTTTGTTTTTGTGGATAAGTAGATAATTGAAAGTAGTCTGAGTTAGATGTAAAACAAATAAGCAATCACCCCCTACGGCGACAACCGCCCAATTTTCCAAGAATGTTCCTCTTCGTATGTATAAGCAATGCGATCGTGGAGGCGTGATGGGCGACCTTGCCAAAATTCTATATAATCTGGTACTAATCTGAAACCACCCCAATGTGCTGGTCTCGGAATAGTGATTCCTTCGTATTGTTCGAGTAATTCTTTTTCTCGGTTTTCTAAAATTTCTCGATTTGCGATTACTTTGCTTTGGTCAGACGTCCAGGCTCCAATTTGGCTACTTCTCGGACGAACTTGAAAGTAAGCGTCTGATTCTTCAGGACTTACCTTTTCTATTTTACCTTCAATCCTTACTTGTCGCTCTAATTCATTCCAAAAAAAAGTAATACAAGCATTTGGATTTTCATTGATTTCTGTACCTTTTCTACTGAGATAATTGGTGTAAAAAGCAAACCCATGTTCCGTTAAATCTTTCAATAAAACAACTCTGGCAGAAGGTTTTCCGTCGGCAGAAACCGTAGAAACTAACATGGCATTAGGTTCAAGTAACTGACTATCAATGGCTTCATCGAACCATTTTTGAAATTGTTCAATCGGATTTTTCGATACGTCTTTTACATCCAACGCACCTTTTGTATAATTTTCTCTGAGGGCAGCAATATCTGTTTTTGTCATGATTTTAATTTTTGACAATATTACGGGCTGGTTCTTAGTTTTCAAAACAATGATTACCTTTGATAATTAATTTTGTAATAAATATTAAGTACTAAGTCCTAAGTTTTCGAGCGTCAAACCTTATAGGTTTTCGAAAACCTATAAGGTTTCGTTTTTGATGAATTACAGAAGAATCACAATAATTTAAGAGCTTCTTCAAAATAAAGAAATGAGTAAACTTTGGCAAAAAGATAATACAACTGTTAACGAAAAAATTGAAAAATTTACCATCGGACGTGACCCTGAGTTTGACGTACTTTTGGCAGCATTTGATGTGCTGGGTTCTTTGGCTCATACGCAAATGTTGGCAACTATCAACCTCTTGACTGAAAGCGAACTGTCTGATATTCAGCGAGAACTGAAAAGAATTTATCAAAATATCATAGGAGGTAAATTTGAAATCGAACCTGGAATCGAGGATGTTCATTCTCAGGTAGAATTGCTATTGACTCGCCGTTTGGGAGAAACTGGTAAGAAAATACACTCGGGGCGTTCGAGAAATGACCAAGTTTTGGTGGATTTGAAATTGTTTACCAGAAATCGTTTGGAAAGTTTGGCAAAGCAATCTCAGAAAGTATTTGATTTGTTGATTTCATTGAGTGAAAAACATAAAAATGTGCTTTTGCCAGGTTATACGCACCTCCAGATTGCAATGCCATCCTCTTTTGGATTATGGTTCGGAGCGTACGCAGAATCTTTGGTGGACGACATGGAGATGCTCCAGACGGCTTACCGAATTGCCAATAAAAATCCGTTGGGTTCTGGGGCTGGGTATGGTTCGTCTTTTCCTTTGAACCGCACCATGACGACCCAATTGTTAGGCTTTGAAAACTTGCATTATAATGTGGTTTATGCCCAAATGTCGAGAGGAAAAACTGAACTTTTTGCCGTGACAGCTATCGCCCAAATTGCGACGACACTTTCACGAATGGCAATGGATATTTGCTTATATAATTCTCAGAATTTTGGTTTTCTGAAACTCCCCAACGAAATGACAACGGGAAGTTCTATCATGCCACACAAGAAAAATCCCGATGTTGCGGAATTGCTTCGAGGTAAAACTAATAAATTAAAAAGTTTACCCAACGAGATTCAGTTAGTGATGAGTAATTTGCCTTCTGGCTATCACCGAGAAATGCAGATTTTGAAGGAAATTTTAATGCCTGCATTTACGGAAATTACTGATTGTCTGGATATTACACATTTTATGTTATCTGGAATAGAAGTAAAAGATGGAATTCTGGAGAATGAAAAATACGATTTATTGTTCTCGGTAGAAAGAGTAAATGAACTGGTTTTACAAGGAATTCCGTTCAGAGAAGCCTATAAAATCATCGGAAATGAGATTGAATCTGGTACATATACGCCCAACCGTAACCTTGTACACACGCACGAAGGGAGCATTGGAAACCTCTGTAATCCAGAAATTTCAGCCATGATGCAAGAAGTAATGGGAAGATTTGGTTTTGAAAAAGTAGAAAAAGCAATTGAAGAATTATTAGGGTAAATTAGGTTTTTCGACTCTAAAAAGTAGCAAAAAATAAATATGCAACTTCATTTTTATCACAAAGCCCGAGTTTTATTATCAATTGTTTTTATCGGTTGGATATTAATTTCATGTGATAGCTCGTGGATAATTTCTAAAGAGAGAAATAATTTAGGAGAAATAGCTACACTTAGAAAAGGCTTTTTTCATGGAATAGATTACATTTATCTTGATACTAAAAAGCAAAATAAGACTGTTGAAAAATTATTTTACGATTGTAATTGTGGCGAATATCATAATTTTTTTAGAAAGGAAGTATGGTATAAAGGAAAAATTGAAGCATATTATTGGGCTATCAAGGATACTATTCAAACATCTAATTTTTTTGATGATATTCCCAGAAATAGACTAACTTCACCGATAGTGTTTGTCCATATAACTAATGAAGAAAAAGATTTTTTAAAAAGAGGTTTATTGAAATCAAATCGTGATTGTTGTATAAATTCTTGCGACTCATTAGCATTAATTAAAGGATTTGTGAAAATCAAGATTGAATAACTTTTTATGCTGTAATTACGCTAAAACCCATTTGAAATTATTTAGAATAAAAATCTAATTAAATCAGTGTTGCTTGCACCCCCTAAAATCCGTGTGCAATCAATTTTTTACAAAATACAAAAATGACATCAGAATACCATCAAGACAAAACGTTTGAGAACATTGATTATTCAGACCAAAAATTACAAAAAAATGAATTTGAGAATTGTGTTTTCAAAAACTGTATTTTTTCAAAAACCGATTTGAGCAATAACGACTTCGTGGATTGTGAATTTGAAGAATGTAACTTTGCTTTGGCAAAATTCAGGGAATCGGGCTTGAAAAATGTTCAATTCTCGAACTGTAAATTAATGGGTATTGATTTTAGTTTGTGTAAAGATTTCTTATTTTCGGTCAGTTTTCAGCAATGTAACCTTGATTATTCTGTCTTTTTTAAAAAGAAAATGACCAAAACAAATTTTGTAGAATGTTCATTGAAAGAAGTTGATTTCTCAGAAACTGATTTATCGGCTTCATCGTTTAAAGAATGTGACTTAGCGGGTGCTACTTTTGTACAAACTAATTTAGAAAAAACCGATTTCCGCTCATCAAAAAACTATGCACTTGACCCTGAGTTGAACAAAATCAAGAAAGCAAAATTCTCACTTTCTGAAATCGCAGGTTTGTTAGTCAAGTACAATATCGACATTGAGTATTAATTGTAAATTATTGGCTTTAGGCAATTAGCTGTAAGCCAATAGCTAACTGCCAACAGCTATTTTTTTCATTATCAATCCAAATAAACAAAAAAAGCCATGCCAGTAAACGCAAAACATCTTGCAACCTTTATTTTAGGAGCCGCCGCAGGTGTTGCTCTTAACAAATATTTACAGACCGAAGACGGAGAAAAATTGATGACTGATTTGAAAGAAAAGGGAAATCAACTTCGTACGGAGGCAGAAGGTGCGATTGATAAAGCACCTGAGTATTTCGAGAAATTAAAAACGGAAGGAATCTCTGCTTTGAAAGAAAAATTTCCAGATATTGAGAAATTATTGCAGGAATTAATAGGAGGAAACACGGCTATAACAAGTGCCGAAGAGGTGAAGTAAGTAGCACGGAATTGCATTCCGTGAGTCCGAGTCCGAATTCATGGAATGCAATTTCATGCTACACATCACTTTGGTTTCTCATAATTGGCGGTATCCATTTTGATTCTTCCGTTGGCATCGTAGTAAATTTTTACGTACGAATGCTGACGAACGCCATCCTTATAAACTTCCTTTGGTTTCGGTGGATTTTGCGTTTGAAGCGTTGGATTGACTGGAGCTTTTGCCGTAATATTTACCTCATTTCTTTGCGGAGTATTACTCTGAATATTTTGACTAACTCCCTTATTATCAGGGGCTTTCGCTGTAACAATCGGCTTATTCTGACTGGTATCTACTCTTACTCTTCCTTCATTGTCCAAATAAACTCTTACGTATTTGTGCTGAGTAAAACCTGATTTATCCTCTGGTTTAGCTGTGGTTTCGTAGTTCGTTTTTACAATATTTGTTGTCGAATTAACAGGCTGCTCTTGCGTAGTATTTTGCTTATTCTGAGCAATTACGTTTTGCAAAACTTGTTCAACAATTGGTTGTTTTATCTCTTTCGGAATCGGTGGAGCAACCATCGAAGAATCTAAACGATAGCGTCCGTCTCGGTCTTTTACTACACGCACGTATTTGTGCTGGGCAAATCCCATTTTTGCACCATCGGCTTGGGCTTGTTTGGCACTGTCCGAAACCACAAATGCAGGTGCAGCAGGTTGAGTTTTCTGTACAACTACTTCTGCTGGTAAAGCCACTTTGCTATTATTAGCCAAAGTGTCCATCACAAATCGCCCGTCTTTCATAATCATTTTCACGGGGGCGTGCTGATTGAACTCTTTATTGAATTCGCCTTTTGGTCCAAACTGTACTGACGACACTACGTATTCAGGTTTATCCATCGACAGTACTTTCATTTCTATCTCTGCTTCGCCTGGTCCTAATAATTCCAAATCTCGTGCAGCCGCAAACGACACGTCTATGATACGAGTGTAAACAAAAGGTCCACGGTCATTGATTTTTACAACAGCAACTTTGTTATTGGCAGTATTCGTCAGTTCGACGATGGTATTGAAGGGTAAATCTCGGTGGGCGGCGGTATATTCTTCTCTATCGTAAGGTTCACCGCTTGATGTTGACCTTCCGTGGAATTTATCGGCATAATAAGATGCCTTGCCATAAAATTTCTCGCCTACTTGTGCCTGAATCTTAATGGAAACAAACACCATTATCAGAAGCATTATTTTTATACATTTCATGCTGTATTGAGTAAGGTTGGTGATAATTTGAAGACACAAAAATAGGGCTTTTAAAAGCGAAAGACTATTTTTTCTTGTAATAATTCAACAAAATCACGGTATTGTAATTTATTTAGGCTCTCAGCTAACCTTTTTGATAGTTTTGTGGTTAGAATATCATGATGAAAATATTAATCCAAACACAAGTAAATCAGGAGTTTAGAACAGTCTGGGAAGGTTTCGACCTATCACTTTTTGAAAAACTAAGTCCTCCATTTCCCCCCGTAAAAGTGCTTCGATTTGATGGTTGTCTGAAAGGCAATTTTGTTTCTTTAGAGTTAAATTTTCTAATTTTCAAGCAAACTTGGACTTCCGAAATCACAGACCAACAAGCCACTGACGATGAAATTTATTTTATTGATGAAGGCACAAAGCTTCCATTTTTTCTGAGTTATTGGCAACACAAACACCGAGTTGTCCGAAATCCTTCTGGCGGAACAATTATCATTGACGATATTTCTTTCAAAACGCCAACGCTTTTCACCAATTACCTTTTTTATCCTTTAATGTATCTTCAATTTTTGATGCGAAAACCGATTTACAAGAAGGTTTTTAAATGACCAAGTTTGATTTTTGAATCTCTTTCTTTAGATTGCAGTAAATAAAAATCAACTAACAATTCTGTATGAAACTATCAATTACTATTAAAATCGTCATTGGCTTTGTGCTGGGAACAGTTCTTGGACAAATTTTGTACATGGCTTTTCCCGAAATGATAACGGAAAAAATCATTGACCCTGTTACTAATCAAGAAGTTATCAAAAATGTTTCTACTTATGCAGAACGGTACGGAAGTTATGTCAATATCATCAGCAAGATTTTCTTGAACTTGATAAAAATGATTATCGGTCCATTGGTATTTTGTACACTGACAGTAGGGATTGCTAAATTAGGGGATTTCAAAGTGGTTGGACGCATTGGCGTAAAGACTTTATTGTATTTCTATTTTGCTACATTTTTGTCATTAATTATTGGTTTAATCATTGTCAATGTTACTCGCCCTGGCGAAATCCAAGAATGGCCAATTCCGACAGGCGTAGATGCCAGTGCTGGAACGGGTAAAATCAAAACTGCGGCTGATTTAATTCTTCATATTTTCCCGACAAGTTTCTTCAAAGCCTTAGCCGAAAACGAGATTCTGCAAATTGTAATTTTCTCGCTTTTCTTCGGAATTGCCCTTGGTTCAATCGGTGAAGCAGGTAAAAAACTCATCAAAGTATTTGAAACTTTAACCGAAGTAGTTTTCAAAATTGTAGGCTATATCATGAATTTAGCCCCTTTTGCGGTTTTTGCAGCTATGACTTCCATCGTTTCACTGAAAGGTTTAGGCATTTTAGTTTCTTACGTATATCTATTGGTTTGTTTCTACGGTGGACTGGCGTTTTTCGTTTTTGTAGTCCTTTGGGGCATCTGTGCTTTCATGAAAATTAATTACTGGAAACTCCTTGCCGAAATCAAAGATGCACTCATTCTTTCGTTCAGTACTGCCAGTTCAGAAGCCTCAATGCCTCAGCAATTTGAAGCCCTGAAACGCTTCGGTTGCCCTGAAAAAATTACAGGTTTTGTCTTGCCATTGGGATATTCTTTCAACCTCGATGGCTCGATGATGTACATGACTTTTGCCACAGGATTTATTGCCCAAGCATACCACAAAGGACTGACTTTAGACCAACAAATTTTGATGTTATTGACCTTAATGATTACCTCAAAAGGTATCGCTGGTGTTCCCAGGGCATCTTTAGTAGTAATTGCAGGAACATTAGCACAGTTTAATTTACCAGCAGAAGGTTTGGTTTTAATCTTGGGAATTGACCCATTCTTAGACATGGGGCGTTCGGCAACTTCAGTAGCGGGCAACGCAGTAGCAACTTGTGTAATTTCAAGATTGGAAGGGGAATTACAACCAGTATAGCCGTTTTTTCGTAGGTATATTTTGTAGTACTTGTAGCCCGAATTTTTCGATGAAACGAGTACTATATTTTTACTTATTTAATGAAGCTGTTTAAACTTATTCCTTTCGTTGTAAATAGGTTCATTTTCAACCTGATAGTTTAAAAATTATTCAACGTAGCTCTGCTATCAGTTCCACTGGGGGCTTATAATTTTCAAACTATCAGCTTAAAAATGAACTCAATTTCCATTCAAAACGAAAAGTTTAAACAGCTTCAATAACAAATCCCATTCTCAACATGAACAAACTCAACAAAACCTCTCTAATACTTTTGTGTTTATCCACAATTACTTTTGCCAGTATCGCCCATGAATTTTGGTTGTTGCCTCAGAAATTTCGCTTAAAAATTAATGAGTTGGTTGCCATTGATATTAATGTCGGTGAAAATTTTACGGGGAAAAATTGGGGAGGCAAAAAAGATAAAATTGCTAAATTGACACATTACAGTCAGGAGGGTCAGGAGGAAATTATGGAAAGTGTGGCGGAAAGTAATCCAAATCAAATTCAAGTGGCTTTCAAGACAGCAGGAAATCATTTGATTGCTTTCAATAATGAAAATAAATTCATTGAATTAGAACCCTCAAAGTTTAATGAATACCTGAAAGAAGAAGGATTAGACAATGCTTTGGCTTTCAGAAAAGAACAGAGTTTATTGGATACGAAAGGAAAAGAATTCTACCGTCGTTGTGTGAAAACGCTTTTGCAAGTATCTGATAAACAAGATGATAGCTATAAAATCAATACAGGTATGAGATTAGAATTGATTCCAAATGCTAATCCGTACATGAAAAATACTCCGAAACAACTAACTTTTGATGTACTTTTTGATAATCAAATTCAGGAAAATGCTTTGGTCTTGGTTTGGCAAAAAGTGAATGGAAAAGTGAATATGAAAAAATACAGAAGTGATGCTTCGGGGAAGGTAAGTTTTCCTTTTGAAGCCAAAGGCAAATGGATGATTAGTACCGTAAAAATGATTCCGCACACTGATTCAAAAGAGGCAGATTGGCAGAGTTTTTGGGGAAGTTACACTTTCGGTTTCTGAGAATCGAAGTTATTAAATCAACAAATGAAAAAGATATTAGCAGGTTTAATTTTTGCGGCACTTTGGGGGTCTGGTTCGGTAGCTACAAAATTAGGACTGAAGGTTTCTCAACCACTTTTGCTGATAAATACTCGTTTTTTCATTGCGGCATTATTGATGTTAGCCATATCACTTTTGTTGAATAAAGACCGCTTTCCGAAAAAAAACGAATGGCTTCCATTGCTAATTTGTGGTGTTCTCAGCATGGCAATTTATCCTGCTGCTTTTGTTTATGCCATGAAAAACGTCACCGCAGGTATTGGTACACTTGGCAGTGCGACTTGTCCTTTAATAATCAGTGTGTTAAATGCCGTTTGGTTACGACAAAAAATTACTTGGAACATCTGGACGGGACTTTTTATTGGTATTAGCGGAGTAGCAGTGGCAATATTTCCCTTACTATTAAATGCCCATGCAACGCCTTTGGGAGTAACTCTATTGACTTTCAGTATGCTGTGTTATTCTGTCGGGACGGTTTATTATCAAAGCGTTAATTGGACTTTGCCGAGGTTGAGTATTAATGGATGGCAGGTACTATTTGGAGGGTTGATTCTACTACCATTTACCACATCTTTATTTGAACAATCCAAGAATGAATTCAGTGCAACGTTCTGGTTTTCAGTGCTTTGGCTGGTTGTTCCAATTTCAATTTTAGCTGTACAACTTTGGTTATATTTACTGAAAGCAGAGCCAACAAAAGCATCTCTTTGGTTATTTTTATGTCCAATATTTGGGTTTTTCTACGCATATATTCTCACAAATGAACCCATAACGATTTATACAATCATCGGTACAATTTTAGTAATTGGCGGACTTTACTTAGGAAAAAGAGAGACCATAAAAACCGAAAAAGTCTAATAGACTTCCTACAAAAGTGTTTTAAGTCGAGAAACAACACCTTTTCGGCTACAAATCAAGAAAATTTTTCAACCGTAGCTCTGCTATGCTTTCAAAATTTTCCTGATTTTCGCTCGAAAATTTACTATTTTTCAATCATAAAACACTTTCGCAGGAAGTCTATTAAAATTCAAATGAAACCAGTCCTTCCATTTATCGTTATTTCTCAATTTTTTTGTACATCACTTTGGTTTGCGGGCAATGCTATTCTACCAGATTTAGCAACATATTTTCACATAGAATCTAACAATCTGGCTCATTTGGTTAGTGCCGTTCAGTTCGGGTTTATTACGGGTACTTTCTTGTTTGCTTTGTTGGGAATTGTGGACAGATTCGTGGCGACTAAGATATTCTTTGTTTGCTCTGTTTTGGCGGCATTGTGTAACCTTAGTATTGTGATGTTGAATACCAATGAAGTCATTTTGCTTGTTTCTCGTTTCCTGACAGGGTTTTTCTTAGCAGGGATTTATCCAGTAGGTATGAAAATCGCCTCAGATCATTACCAACAGGGACTCGGAAAATCCTTGGGATTATTGGTTGGTGCATTGGTATTGGGGACAGCCTTTCCGCATTTTCTAAAGGGTTTCAACACTCATTATTCTTGGCAATTTGTATTATTCGCAACATCAACGCTTTCGGTTTTAGGGGGTACAATGATGTTACTTTTTGTTCCGAAAGGGGCGTACTCAAATCTTAGCAAAAAGATGGATTTTTCAGTTATTCCAAGAGGTTTTAAAATCCATAATTTCAGAAAAGCGGCATTGGGGTACTTCGGGCATATGTGGGAATTATATACTTTTTGGGCATTTTTACCAGCCCTCATTTTAACCTATAAAACCCAAAATAATTTAATAGAACTCAATGTTTCTTTGTGGGCTTTTCTTGTAATTGCCTCTGGGTCAATAGCTTGTGTAGTGGGCGGTTATCTTTCTCAGTCTTTTGGCACAAAACGAATTGCTATTATTGCCTTAACTTTATCTTGTAGTTGTTGTCTCTTTTCTCCGATTTTTCTTCATTATGCAAATACAATTACTTTATTTGTTTTCTTAGTTTTTTGGGGAATGGTCGTGATTGCCGATTCTCCGTTATTTTCAACTTTAGTCGCCCAAAATGCACCTACAGAAAACAAAGGCACATTACTGACAATTACAAATTCCATCGGTTTTTCATTGACAATTATTAGCATTCAATTTTTCAGAATCATTGCCGAAACTATCAACCCGACATATTTATTTGTCTTCCTCGCCATTGGACCAATCTTAGGTTTGTGGGCGATGTTGGGGACAAAGGAGAAAGGTTAAACAACTTCAAAAAAATCCCTTCAAACGTTAAATTTGAAGGGATTTTGTATGTTCATTCCTCAATCAGCGATAAAAGTAAATTCTGGGTAGCCAAAAAGCCTTTTGCTTTTGAAAGTTTCTGGAAAAACGGGTACTTTGGAGCTATTATAAACTGTACTCTGAAAGATTACACTGCCTACTGTAAATGGAAAAACTGTTGCAGAAGAATTTTCTGCATAATTGTAAGGCTTCGTAACTCCATTAATCGTACTATTGACACTAACAGCATACTTCACGTCTTTTTCAATAATAATTTCGGTAAGTCCTGCCAACGTAAGTTTATTTGCTGTGGTTTGCTCAACAGCTTTTTGTGCTAATAATTTCTTTGTATTAACATCCCAAAGTGATACCGTGTAAATCCCTGGCTCGGGCATTTGGCAACCTAATTGAGTGATTTTACCTTTGGTTATGGTACTAAAAATATGCCCTAATTCAAAAGGTCCATTTGTAGAAGAAGCCAGAGTCCAAGTTTTGTCTTCTAAAATTTTTGACATTGGATTTTCACTTGGTTTCGTATTTGAGTCATCTTTTTTACAAGCATTTAATAAAAGCCCAAAAAGAAAAAGAGGTAAAAATAATTTTTTCATGACATTAAATGTTAATGAGTTTTTTGATTAAAATAAATTTAACTAACTGACAATAAGATACTTATCAATTAATTCATTGCAAATATTATTGGATAATACCATTTCTGATTCTTTTCAATGAGTGAACGGTAGCAATACTGAGTATGCGGTATTTTTTTGTTGAAAACATACTTCATCGCTAATTATCTCACCGATTACTCATTAGTATTTTATCATATTCGAGATTATGCCTATTTTTGTTTGAACAGCTTCAATATCTCAAACAATAATTTCATGAAAAAACTATACGTATTACTATCTATTCTCCTTTCTCATTTTAGTTCTTTCAGTCAACAGTTTTCCATCCATTTATTGCCACGATTTAGTACAGGCATGACACTCGCACCAAGCTATGATTTGAAGACTGGAACTCGTTTTCTGACCCCAGAAGTTGTGACAAAATATTCAGGAACACTCATTTCACCGAATGGCACAGAGGAGGCTTATGATTTCAAGAATAACGGTTGGGGGGCAGACGTGATGTTTAAATTAAGTAACCCCAACAATGGCAATGCTTGGGGAGGAATATTGGGATTTTATCGTCAAAATCATATTCAGCGTTCTTCATTTCCAACTTTTAATTTTAAACAATATGAATTGGTAGAATCCTTAGAAATTTATCGTCAGACGGGTTTGCATTTTGCTTTGCGGAGAGAATTTGGCTTTAAAAATAATGGTATTTTGGGTTATTTCTTTCAGATAAGTGGACTGTATTCTTTGCAATTAAACTCAAAAGGTGAAAATGATAGCTGGGTAGAAACCAGTGCAGATACCAAAAATTATATAGAAAATGGCACAGGAATTTCTTTTGTTTCTTTGAATCCTCAACCAAATGTACTCTCTATTGCTCCCGAAATTGGCATGGTTCTTAAAGGGAAGATAGGACTGGAAGTTAGTCTCTCATACCAGCATAGCTTGAGTCCATTTTTGAAGGAAAGTTTAACCTACTATCAAAATAAATCAATTTTAGGAACAGAAGAAACAGGTATTGCCCCAAAATCTTTTTGGTTGAATCTCCGTATTCCTATCAATTTATATAATCATAAAAGAAATACTGCACCCCCAGTTGTCTATAAAAAGTCTAAAGCTCAACCAATTCCAATTCCAGTGCCAGTTCTTCCCCAAACACAAAATATTTGCGTGACTGTCAGGGATAAAAATACGCAAAAAGCCGTTGGTGGTGCAAAGATGTTGTTGAATGGAAAAGTTTTTTATACAGACCGAGAAGGCAAAGCACAGTTTTCGGATTTGAAAATAAAACAAAAAGGCGTTTTCAGTATTCAGGCTCAAAATTATGAAGGCGGAGACATTGACTTTGAGGCAATTGCTCAGACAGGTTGTCAGATTTTGGATGTTGAATTAACGCCAATTCCACCACCAGTTTCAATTATTATCAATGGGGAAATTTTAAAGAAAGGAGAGAATATCACCTTGAATGCCATTCAATTTGAACAAAGCAAGAGTGATTTATTGCCCGAAGGCAGAGCAGAATTGAGCAAAGTAGTCGATTTGATGAAGAAATATCCGACTCTTTTTATTGAATTATCAGGGCATACTTCAGCATTCAAAGAGGATACTCAAGCAGACTATAACGAGAACATGAGGCTTTCTCGTGAACGTGCAATTGCTTGTAAGAATTTCATTATTAGTCAGTTAGCAAACTCTGAGAGCCGTATCAAAACAATTGGCTACGGACCAACAAGACCTTTAGTACCCAATACAACAGACGAAAATAGGAAGAGAAACCGTAGAGTTGAATTGAAGATTGAGAGTTTGTAATAGAAAAAAACATACCCAAAAAATGAAAATTTGTATTGCCCAGCTAAAACCAACGAAAGCTAATATTTCAGAGAATGTTGAAGCCCATAAAAAACTTATTAAACTTGCTTTGGACGAGCAAGCCGATGCTATTTTTTTTCCAGAACTTTCTATTACTGGCTATGAACCTGACATCGCCAAAGACTTTGCGACCAATCAAGATGATGAAATTTTTGATGAACTTCAACAAATAAGCGATACCGACATAATTATTATTGGAGTTGGTATGCCCACAAAATCTGATGCTGGAATTCTGATTAGCATGATTATTCTTCAACCAAATATGCCGAGACAGATTTACTCGAAACAGCATTTGCATTCTGATGAATTTCCATTTTTTGTGGCTGGTGATAAACAAATCTTCGTGACTTTTGAAGATGAGAAAATTGCTCCAGCTATTTGTTATGAATCTTTGTTGACCGAACACGCAGACGAGGTCGCTAAAAATGGAGCAGGAATTTATGTAGCAAGTGTAGCAAAATCAAGCAATGGAGTTGAGAAGGCATTTAAACATTATCCCGAAATTGCCCAAAAATATTCCATGATAGTTTTGATGGCGAATTGTATCGGAAAATGTGATAATTTTGAAAGTGCTGGAAATTCTGCTATCTGGAATAATCAAGGAGTTTTAATCGGTCAGCTTGATAACGAACATGAGGGCGTACTGATTTTTGATACCGAGACAGAAGTAATAAAAACGTATTTGTGTAAATAGACTTCCTGCGAAAGTGTTTTAAGTCGAAAAACATTATCTTTTCGGCTATAAATCAAGAAAATTTTTCAACCGTAGCTCTGCTATGGAATTCCATTCGGGCTTTAAAATTTTCCTAATTTTCGCTCGAAAATCTAATATTTTTCAATCATAAAACACTTTTGCAGGAAGTCTAATGAAAAAATTAGAAGATTTATTACAATTAGGACACCCGTTGTTGTACGAAGTTTGTGAGCCAATAGCTGAATCTGAACTCCATTTAGTGAAAGATTGGGTGGCAGATTTACACAATGTTATGCAGGAAATTCGGGCGAAATATAATTTTGGTCGAGCGATTGCCGCCCCACAATTGGGAATCATGAAAAGACTGATTTACATGAATATTGACAAACCAGTCATTTTTATCAATCCTGAATTGATAGATTTAAGCGATGAGAAGTTTGAACTTTGGGATGATTGCATGAGTTTTCCGAATCTTTTGGTAAAAGTGAAACGACATAAGTCTTTAACTATCAGATATTTAGATGAAAATTGGCAAGCACAAGAATGGAAAATGTCCGATGATTTATCGGAACTTTTACAACATGAATACGACCATTTAGACGGAATTTTGTGTACCATGCGAGCAATTGATGCGAAGTCTTTTCAATGGCGAGCATAACTACATCCCCGCCAACACAAAGTCCTCAGAATCAATGATTTCTACTTGTTTTCCCATTTTTTTCTGAATGATTTTGAAATGATGTGCGTCTTCTGGACAAATCAGTGAAATGGCTTCACCAGATGATTCTGCTCGTCCTGTACGTCCTATACGGTGTACATAATCCTTGGGCGAACGGGGTAATTCATAATTTATCACAAAAGGCAAAAACTGAATGTCAATTCCTCTCGATGCCAAATCAGTTGCTACCAAAACTTTGGTTTTCCCTTTCTTGAAACGATTCAAGGCTTCTGTCCTTGCACTTTGGCTTTTTTTGCTATGAATTGCCATTGCTTCAATGCCATTTTTCTTCAACTTATCGGTCAGATTATCTGCCGTTCGGACAGAAGAAACAAAGACCAAGACTTGTTGCATATTTTGGGTTTTAATCAAATACCTCAGCAACGGACCTTTTTTTTCGGGTTCAACCTGATAGGCAGTTTGCTTGATTAAATCCGTATTTTTTGCTTCTGCTTCAATTTCTATTCTGATAGGATTGCAAAGCAACGTTTCCTTAATCAATTGATTTTCAGTATCTAAGGTCGCAGAAAATAGAATATTCTGTCGCTTCGTAGGTAGCAAAGCAAAAATCTGACTGGCTTCTTCCTGAAAACCCAAATCCAACATTTTATCGGCTTCGTCCAAAACCAAAGTTTCTATTTTTGAAAGATTGATGGATTGCGTAGAAACCAATTCCAACAAACGTCCAGGCGTAGCAACTAAGATTTCGGTATTCTTCAAAGTCATCATTTGCTGGTTCAAGGTTACGCCCCCAAAGACCGCATTATGTTTTACTGGATTGGGCAAATATTTACTAAATTCTCCAATCACTTCTGCAATTTGCACCGCCAGTTCACGAGTTGGCACTAATATCAAAACCTTTAAATGTAAATTGCGATTGACCTTTTTTTGTTGAAATAATTCTAAAATTGGCAATACAAAACTGGCAGTTTTCCCAGAACCCGTTTGAGCGATTCCTAAAACATCTTTACCTGCTAAAATTGCTGGAATTGCCTGATTCTGAATAGGATAGGGGCTTGAATATTGTTTTTCGGAGATGG
>JAAFJL010000083.1 GCA_013298865.1 Cytophagales bacterium
GACCGAATTAAATCAAAAGTTGGAAACAGCTTTTGAAATCCTTAAAACACAGAAAGAGAAAATAATAAGTTTTTGTAAACATCCTAAAGTTGGATTTTATAAAACTTAAATCGCTCTATCTATAAACATTAAAATCAAAGAGAATCATGAAAAAGTCAATAATTTTGGCGAGTCTGTTTACAATAGCAAGTTTTGCCAGTTTAGCCCAAGACCTTCATAAGAATGATCCAAGTTTCAGCGTCGGTAATTACAAACATTCTAACAAAGCCGCCCATGCAGCCAAGAAGAGTACTAATACGGTTGGTGTTTCAGAGAACGTTGCTGTTAATAGAAACTATAAGCAAGTGGGTAATAAAACGGTTGGAAAGTCATTGGAGGTTGTCAGAACCGAGCCGAGAGAAGTGTATTTGAATCGCCAAAACTATAAGATGCCTTTCCATACTTTCAAAAAAGAAGAGAAGCAGGTAGTTATAAAAATTGATACAACTAACGATGAAAATCAGATGGATTAAAAACATCATTGAGTCGGGGTCAGTACGGCTTAATTGGGTTTAAGAACTCTGGGGTTGTGTAAAAAGTCTAAAGTTAAAAGTTGAAAGTATTTTCCGCCAAATAATATTCCGTAATAGTCTTTGAAATCTTATTCTAAGGTATATTATTGGGAAATATTCAATTTTACAGAATAATATTTCTGCTTAAAACTTTTAACCGAGCGACGGTCGCTCATAGACTTTAGACTTTTTACACTACCCCACTAAAACCCCGTGAAACAAGTGAAAACATTCCGTTAGGGATTTTAAATAGACAGCCGTAAATTGCAGGAAAATATTCTTCAAATTGTCAGAAAAAAATCAAAATATTTCCTCCGAAAAAAATAGTCTTCATTCTCGAAATCCACATCGTTTTCGGTATGATTTCAAGCAATTACTTAGGGCTTGTCCAGAACTTTCTACCTACGTTTTTGTGAATAAATATGGTACAGAAACCATTGATTTTGCCAATCCCGATGGAGTAAAAATGCTCAATAGGGCTATTTTGAAGCATTTTTATAAAATATCTTACTGGGATATTCCCCCACATTACCTTTGTCCGCCGATTCCTGGTAGGGCAGATTACATCCATTACATTGCTGATTTATTGGCGGATTCAAACCGTGGACTTATTCCTGAAGGTAATTCGGTAAAAGTTCTTGATATTGGTGTTGGGGCAAATTGCGTATATCCAATTATTGGTGCATCTGCCTATGGTTGGGATTTTGTAGGGTCTGATATTGACCCCGTCGCTATTCAATCTGCTAATAATATTGTTGTTTCAAATCCTTCAATTTCTGATAAAATTGAATGTCGTTTGCAACATACGGATTCACATATTTTCAAAGGAATTATTAAGCCCGATGAGGTTTTTGATGTGTCTATTTGTAACCCTCCTTTTCATGGATCCTTGGCAGAAGCCACGGCTGGCAATCAACGAAAAGTTAAAAATTTGGGAGGAAAAAATGCTAAAAGTACCTTAAATTTTGGAGGCAAAAGCTCTGAACTTTGGTGTGAGGGTGGGGAGGTTTCTTTTATCGGGAAAATGATTGAGGAATCTACAACGATACCCAATCAATGTCGTTGGTTTACGAGTTTAGTTTCTAAAAAAGAAAATCTTCCGAGTATTTATCATGCACTAAAAAAAGCTAAAGTTCTCAAATACAGAACAATAGACATGGCTCAAGGGCAAAAGATTAGTAGAATTGTTGCTTGGAGTTTTTTGTAAATGGATGAGTTAGCAATTAGGACACAGAGTTAAAGAAGTTTGACACAGAGTTCCACAGGGCTTTTATGAGGTTTTGCTAAAAATAACTTGTACAATTTACGATGCTTGAATTTTCAATCTTAAAATGTATTTCCCCTATATTTGCACTAAAAAAAGATAGGGATGCAAAGAATCATCATCGCTTTGGATGGGTACTCAAGCTGTGGCAAAAGTACTACCGCCAAAAAAGTGGCTGCCAAATTGGGCTACGCCTTCATTGACACTGGTGCCATGTACCGTGCTGTCAGTTTGTATTGTCATGAACACCATGTAACCCTCACGAATCCCAAGGAGGTTGATAAAGCCTTAGACAATATCCATATCACTTTTCATTTTAACGAACACCGAGGTGCTTCAGATGTTTATCTGAACGGTCTGAATGTGGAGGACGAAATCCGTAAAATGTACATTTCTCAGATGGTTTCTGAGGTTAGTGCCGTTACCACAATCAGAAGGGCAATGGTTGCTCAACAACAAAAAATGGGTAAGGGCAAAGGAATCGTTATGGACGGGAGAGACATTGGTACGAAGGTTTTTCCGAATGCGGAAATCAAAGTTTTCATGACCGCCGACCCTGTGATTCGGGCTGGAAGGAGACAAATTGAGTTGTTAGAAAAAGGTGAAATGATTGGTATTGACGAGATTTTGGAGAACCTGAAAAAACGAGATTACATAGATTCTCACCGAGAAGAAGGTCCTCTTACTCAAGCAATTGACGCTACTTATATGGACACTTCTTACATGACACTTGACGAACAAGCAGAGTTTGTATTGATGCTACATGATAGTTTTGTGAGTAGGAATGTGAAGTGATAAAGTTTAATAAAGCAAGTTGATGAAAACCAGAATTGTCGTCTTTATCTTGATAAGTTGCTTTGTATCTTGTCAGAAAAATAACTCAGAAATAATTACTTTAGGCTTTGAAAAAGATTTATTCCCAGAGGGTTTTGCGATTGATAAGCAGTCTGGTAAAATTTTCCTTAATAGCCTCAATAACAACAAAATAGTTACCTCTAATCTTGATGGTAGTAATCCACTAAATTTCATTGAACACAATCAATACGGTTGTTTATCAGGTTTTGGAATGACAGTTAAAGGGGATACTTTATACGCTTTGAGTAATAGTTTAACCAAAAAAGACAACCGTTCTGTCCTGCTTCTTTTGAATGTCAAAAGCCATCAACTCATAGACTCCTACACGATTGATGATGCCAATTTTATCTATCTCAATGATTTAGCAGTAAGTTCAAACAATGAGATTTTTATCACTGACTCTGAAAGCACAAGGATTTATAGTATTCAAAGACCCAATAAGAAAATAGAAGTTTTTTTGGATAGCGAAGAGATAGCACACTCAAACGGCATAACTATTTCTGATGACAATAAATACCTCTATTTAGCTTCTACAAAAGGTATTAGAATCATTGATATTAAAGCTAAAAAGATACTAAACACAGCTAATAAGCAGTTATCTGGAATAGATGGTTTGAAATTTTACAAAAATAATTTGCTCGGAATCGTAAATGTGTGGGATAATAATTCACCCAAAAATGGATTTTTCAAGTACTATTTGAATGAGCAAGGAATAGCTATTTTGAGGAGTGAAAAAATCATTTCTTTTGGAAAAGAATTCAAGATACCAACTACTTTTGACATATTTAATGATAATATTTACTTCATCATCAATACCCAAATTGATAATTTCAGTGAAACTACCAATCAGGTATTAGATGCCAGTAAGTTAGAGCCTTACCGATTGATGAAGTTCAAAATTCCACACTGATTTACTACCTCAATTGCTTTGCTGCTTCACACATATTTGCAATTTTCAATTTTGTTGCCCAACGTGCTGTTTGGGACATTCCGCAGTCTGGGGCAACTGCCAATTTCTCTGCTGGAACGTATTTTAAGCACATTTTGATTCGCTCTTTTACATCCTCAACGGTTTCAATGTAGTAAGATTTTACATCAATTACGCCTACGGCAACATCCATTTTTTCGGCAAAACGTTCTAATAAATGTACTTCTTGAAAATTGAGAATAGTCATTTCTGAGTGTAATTCATCAACTGTCAAATCTAAGAAATCTGGCAACATTGGGGCAATGGTTTTTTTACCCACAGAACGACCTTTGAAATTGCCAAAGCAGAGATGCGTACCAATACGAGTTTTGCCCACAATGCCTTTAACTGTTCGGTTGAAAATATCGACAAAACGTTTGGTGTCTTCTTTATACGCATAGCAAGACATTGAAGGTTCATCAATACAAATTTCCTTGCAACCTGCTGCCACCAAAGCCTCTAATTCACGAGCAACCATTGGCAAAAGTGCTTCTGTAATCTCCCAACGGTCTTTATAAACTTCACCTGGCAACATTCTTCCAGACAATGTGTAAGGTCCTGGGATGGATGCTTTCAGGATTTGTCCAGCAGGAGCGAGTCGCTTCAAACGGTTATATTCTTCTACTACTCCCAAGCCTTTTGGGGCTTTAAGTGGCTCAATGACAGTATGTTTACCACGTTGGTCATGGGCTGGTGGTCCGAACTTACGAGTTTCTTCGTGGTTGGGTTGCATTCCTTTGATGAAACCGTAGAACGACAAATTGAAGTCCAAACGAGTTTGTTCGCCATCAGTAATAACGTCCAGACCAGCCGTTACTTGGTCGTGAATGGCATTCACAACGGCATCTTCAATGATTTCATTGATGTCTGCTTTGCCAAATTTATCTAAATTTTCTGAGGCAAATTCGAGCCAACTTGGGAATGGCCAAGAGCCAACTACGGTGGTTTTTATGGGTACTTGTTGCATGGTTTTTTGATTATGGATACGATGGAACACGGATTTTAAGGATTGGACACGGATTTTTATGTATTAATTCCATTAAAATTTGAGGTCATTGATAGTGAATAGAACTCTTGATAAATACATAAAACCCGTGTCTAATCCTTAAAATTCGTGTGCAATTATTTTATAAATTTCCTTCTGAAACGTAAGAAGCAATCCCGTTTTTTGCATACATTTTGGCAATTCGATGGGCGTGTTCGTCGTACGCACCTTCAAATAGTTCAACGGCTTTTTCTGCTCCGACGATTACGCCTGCACTCAAAACTTTTGGTGGTCGCCCTGCTTCGGTGAGAAGTTTAGCAACTTCAGCTTTGATGGAATTAATCAACAATGCACCACCCACAGTTGAGCCTGGAGCAACGGGCGTGTCTAAATTTGGCACATAGACCATGGCATCACCAATGGGGGCACCAGTATCAAGAATTATATCCGAAAAGTCTCCTAATTTCAAGCCATCTTTCCGTTTTGAAGTGCTGGCATCTGAATGATTTTTAGAGATAAGCCCTACTACCTTTATTCCTTTTTGTTGAAAAATTTCAGCCATTTCAATAGGTACAACATTGCATCCTGACGATGAAATCACAAGGGCAGTATCTTGTTCTGATAAATCAAAATTGCGTAAAATTCTGTCGGCAAGACCCGATACATTTTCCAAAAACATAGCCTGACGCTGTCCATTCGCCCCCACGACTAAATTATGGAAAGTCAAAGAGAGTTCAACAATGGGATTGAAACCAGCAAAAGAACCATAACGAGGCCACATTTCTTCAACCATAATTCGGCTATGACCAGAACCAAAAACGTGTACCATTCTTCCTGCCAAAATTGAATCTGCAAAGATTCGGGCTGTTTCTTTGATTTGAGATTCTTGGGAAGATACAGTCTCAATAATTCCCTTACATTTTTCTAAATAATCTTGAATTACGTTCATATTTTTTGTTCATTGAGCAAAAAAATTGCCCTAAATTATTATTCAGGGCAATTTCTACTTTTTTTTAATATTCTGTGTCCTTTTTCATGATGATTTGGACAAAATTTTATTTTACTAAATCACTCAACCGTTGCACAACAATTACAGAATTATCTTTCATATCCTTTTTCTGTTCATAAGCTACCAGCAAATCCTTTCCACTTGACAGCACAACAGGGTAAGTTGATGTCATGAAATCTGGAGTAATCCATTCTTCTTTGAAAGTACCCTCTTTATCAAAAATCTTGATGCCTACTTTAGTAAAAAACTTTTCGTCTTTTTGCATAGACTGGTCCCAAGTCATCACTAATTGATTATTCAAAACGCCCACTTGCGGATGTTTCGCTCGGTTAGTTTCTATTTTGTCCATCAATTTACCAGACCCAATTTTAGCCAATCTTACTCCAGCCTCATTTTCTTTTCCCGTAAACCAAGCCGTGTATAAATCCTTACCTACCTGTGTCACACCCGGACCTGTATGCGGACAAGCATTTACCTTCCATTTATCATCAAAAACAACTTTAAAATCGACAAAAGTTTTACCACCATCCTTTGAAACTATACGTGAAATGTCTCTTGAACCATCTGCTAATAAATCACGGTAAATGATGTGTAAGTTTTTATCAGTATCAACAAAAAGATTGGTTCTGCAACACTGACAAGCACTTGAATCTACAATTACTTCGTTTGAAAGTGTGCCATCAGGCAAAGTCTGGCGGAATTTTACACTTCGTCCAGCACCTTTTATGTAAGTTTCATCCAACCAAACAAAACCAACCTGTCCGTCTGGAAGAGCAGTTACATCGCCAAAAGAATGTCCTTTCCCAGGAGCAATATCTTGGTGAATTTCCTTTGGTTCAGACCAGTTCTTGCCTTTATCTTTAGAGAAAATAAAGTAAAAATTACTCGCCCTCGGAGCCTCAGGTGTTGGTTTAGAAACCTCAAACGTAGCAATAATTTCTCCATTTTTTTTGAAAGCAATCTTGGGCATTCCTTCTGCATGGATAGAATATTTTTCAGGAACTTTCACCGATATTTTCTCCTGAAAAGTACTTCCACCATCTTTTGAAATGGCAAAAAAGAAGAGATTTTGTTTATCTCCGTCCTTCTCAGCCCAACTCAAAACGGGATTCCCTTTTTCATCGTTAGTGAACCTTGGTGTTGTACCAACTCTTTGATTATCTGATAGTTGTGTTGGTTTATTAGGCTGATTGAAACCCGTTAATAAACCTATGAGTGTGATGATTATGTATTTCATTTATTCATTTCTTTTAAAGTTTTCTCAATGTCCGCTTTCGCAAATAAGAGCATACTTGTAATTTTATAAATCTCATCGTCAGTAGCTTTGAAGGCATCACTTACCGCATATTCTTTTTCGTGTAATACCACAAAATACCAAAATCTTCCCGTCACATAACAACCATAAATGGGCTTACCATGAGCATTTCTTGTTTGGGCAGCTACCATCGCAATTAATACTTGTCCGAGAGGGTCATTGTCTCTTTTTAGTTCCTGTTTATACTCATGCAGGAAGAAAAAAGGAACCTGTGGTGTTTGTTTTCCTGTTGCTACCATAAAATCAACCTCGCCCGAAATTGTAATTCCATTAACTTCTGCCGAAAGGGTGCGTCCTAAAAATGAACGATAATTGTCGAATTTATCAAAATTGACCATATCTACGAATTTTCCCAAGAAGTGATATTTTAATTCTTCTTCGTTCCAGTATTCTATTTTTTTTACGAGTTCATCCTTAACTCCCTCTAAATAACTTATCATTTTTGGGTCTATGACATAATTATTGTTTAGCCACTCATCAAGAAGTGGATTATCGTATATTCTTGTAATCCCAAAAGTTTGTTCAACTTCCTCAGAGTTCCAAAATTTGAATGATTTTGTCTTTTTCATTGTTTCATTGATTATCAAACAAATTTACTGAAAAATAGGTATTTTATGATGAAGTTTATAATTTTGAAAACAGCAAATCTATAAAGAAATGGCAACTATCAATAAAAATCTTAGTCCAGAAGAACGTCAAGCCAATATTGATGCTTTGATAAACTATTTGGTGACGAGTAAACGGGAATTACAAGCAGAGATGCGTTACGACTACGAGCATAATCCTGAGAAAAGAAAATTAATTGAAGATTTAAAAAAGAAAAATGCTTCATCAAGAACCAATAAAAGGATATGAGTTAAGGAAAGATATTGACAATCCAAATTCATATCTTTTTGTAACTGACCACTTAATCGTTTATCAAGTTTACTTCAAATATTCTCCCAATTATTTGTTTAAAGATTCAACGTACTCCAACTATTTCTATGAGTTTGTAATCGCTGTTCTTGAAAATCCAACAGAAAACCTACCAGTTTTTGATAAAAAAACATCAATGACTATTGCTAATATCTTTGTGGAATTTTACCAAAATTTACAGGATGCAATCATCATATATATATGTGATAGCTCAGATGGTCGCTAGATGATTCGACATCGAAAATTCAATGCTTAGTTTAATGAATATAATAGCGATAAATTCACTAAACAAGACTGTATTTTGAAAGAATCCAATGGTATTTTGAATCCTATGTCCCTGATAATCAGGAAAAAACATCCGTTTAGCTATCAAATTAACGAAGAATTCAAAATTACGATTGATGGCTACAACACAGGGAAATAAATAAAATCAATGCCCCGCATGAATAAACTTCTCGGGTTTTTTATCAAACATTTCCTTACAAACTACACTGCAAAAGCCTACCTTTTTTCCTTTGTATTCAGATAAATGTTTCGTGTCTTTACTAATGTGCATTTTGCAAACTGGGTCTGTTTCTTCCGCAAAAAAATCTCTGATAACTTCTTCATTCTTAGCGACTTTAACATTTGATTTTTTGACAGAACTTTTCGCTTTCTTGTTACTCGGTTGTTGATTTGTTACTCCAATAACAACGCCCATTCCAGATTTCCAATGGTCATATTCCATTAATAAAGCTACTTGTTTAGCTACCTCCAAACCTTTCAATTTTTCAACAATGTGCAATGCTCCATCCAGCCCTGCTGATACGCCTGCGGTAGTGATGATTTTACCATCTTCCACGAATCGGGTCTTCTTTAAAACCTTCGCTTTTGGCGTGTATTGTTGCAAATAATCAACTGCTCCATGGTGTGTTGTGGCAGATTTTCCATCCAGAACACCTATTTTTGAAAGAAAATACGCCCCAGTACAAACCGACATCGTGAGCTGGGTTTGGTCGTTGGTTGCCTTTATCCAAGCCATCACTTCTTCGTTATTATACACTTGCATAACGCCTTGGGGTGTTGCTCCTGGAAAAATAAGAATATCTGGTTTCGGACAATCAGCCAATTGAAAATCAGGTTTTAACTTGATTTTATTCTGTGGAAAAACACTAACTTCTGGCAAATACGAAACTGTATAAACGTTGAAGCCTCCTGTATTGCCAAAGACTTCATAAGGTCCTGCAAAATCTAAAAGCTCTACGCCTTCATACAAAAAAATTGCTACATTCATGGGTTTATTTTCTGTTTGAGCAACAGTAATAAAAAGCGTCAAGATATTGACAATGAGGATATTAAATATTTTTTTCATCTGGAATTATTGTTAATTAAAATACACACAAATTTGAAAAACAGTATATGATTCTGTTCTGGTAAAATTGGTTTTTAAAAGCAATAATTAAATCATTGGAGGATGAAAAAAAGAGAAAGAAAAGCTCTGATAATGAGCTAATTGATAGAAATAAATAGATTTTTTAGAGATATTAAAATGACTTAGTTCTAAAGAAAAAAGTGGCGTATTTTCAAACACTTCTTCTAATACTTTCTTGATTGATTGCCCTTGTTTTTGGGTTTCCTTGGTAGCGTTGTCTTCGGCTAATTCGTGTAGTTTTTTTGCCAAAATACAAGCTCCATTACATTTCAATTGGGGTTTGAAACGGTTTTCGCAAAGATTTTTAATAATATAATCTTTTTTCAATTCAAAATCTAAATAAACCACTGGCACAAGCAAAGTCTTGACACTGATTAGTGCCAAAAGCAATAGTGCTATGTAGTTTTTGCGATTCATCAGAATTTTAAATCTACGCAATTGCTTCAATCCTGTTAATTTCGGGGACTTCACGGCGAACAGTATCTTCAATTCCTGCTTTGAAAGTCATTGCCGACATTGAACACGAACTACACGCACCCGTAAGTTCTAATTGCAAAACATTGTCTGCCGTAATATTCACGATACGGACATTCCCACCATCTGCTTCCAAATAGGGACGAATGCTGCCAAGTGCTTTTTCGACTTTGGCAAATAAAGCGTGTTCGGTTAGTGTGGGGTTATTCATTTTTGTTGTTGTGAATGATGTATTTGGTACTAAGTACTAAGAAAAATTTTGTACAGATGCTCAGGACTTAGTACCTGATACTTAATACTACTAAAATTATACCTTTACTTCTACTCGTGTTGTCTTGTCCTGAGTTGCGTTTCTAATAGCAACCTGTCGGGCAAGTGCTTCGGCTGCATTCTTGAAAGCCTCTGCAATGATACCATCGTTCATAGCGGCTGGTCTGCCGTCGTCGCCTGCTTCACGGATACTTTGTACTAATGGAATTTCGCCCAATAATTCAGTTTCATATTTTTGGGCTAATTCTTTTCCGCCGTCTTTCCCAAAGATAAAGTACTTATTATCAGGAAGTTCCGCAGGTGTAAAGTACGCCATATTTTCGATAACTCCCAACACTGGCACATTGATTTGTGCTTGTCTGAAAAACATCAAACCTTTTGTAGCATCTGCCAAAGCCACTTTCTGAGGGGTCGTCACGATGACTGCCCCCGTAACTGGTACTAATTGAACCAACGAAAGGTGAATATCTGAAGTTCCTGGAGGTAAATCAATTAAAAGGTAATCTAATTCTCCCCAAAAAGTATCAGCAAAAAACTGACGCAATGCCTGCGTTGCCATTGGACCACGCCACGGTACAGGGCTATCTTGTGGTGTAAGAAAACCCATCGAAATCATCTTGATTCCATACTGCATAATGGGCTGAATCATGTTTTTTCCTCCAACTTCGCCCACCATTGGCTGCATATCTTCTGCCCCAAACATTACAGGAATGGAAGGTCCAGAAATATCGGCATCAATGATTCCTACTTTTGCACCAGCTTGTTTCAGGGCGATGGCTAAATTAGCAGTTACCGTTGATTTACCTACGCCACCTTTTCCAGAAGCAATAGCAATGATATTTTTCACTTCTGGCAACAATGTTCCTCCCATTCTATTGGACGTTACATCGGCTGTCATGTTGATGTTTACTTTCAAATCAGCGTCCACATGAGTATGAATTGCCTCTTCACATTCTTTTCTGATTCTTTCTTTTAGTGGACAAGCGGGCGTAGTTAGGACGACTGTAAAACGGACTTCACCAATGCCTAATTCAATGTCTTTGATCATGTTCAAAGTCACTAAATCTTTTTTCAAATCAGGCTCTTGTACTGTACTCAAAGCCCTAATAATATCTTCTTTTTTAATTTTTAAATCACCCATATTTTTTGCTTTTTGCTATTGGCATTTGGCTGAAAGCTAATAGCTGACAGCCGAATGCTTCCACAAAGATACAAACAGAATGAGGGCTTTTTATGAAGAAATCGTATTTTTTAACCTTTCTATTTCTGCTGTAACATCCACTTTATTACCAATTTCTTGGAGTTGATAAAGTAAATTTTGCAAGAATTTCTGATGAGACTCTGTCTTGGTATTAAAAGGTCTATGAGCTAAAGATTTACTGATTTTTGCCCAAATCGGGAGGAAATTTTGAAGTTCTTGGTCGAAATATGTTTTGCTAAATTTTTCAAAAATGTATTGTTCTGCCACTTCGTTCGGATGAATCATGTCTGGTTTATAGAAACGATAATCACGGAGGTCGTCGAGCATGATTTCGTAGGAAGGGAAATAGCTAACATTCTCATAATCAGATACTAAATAATGACAAGCCGCCCGAAGAATTGATTTTGAAACTTGGTTTTCGGGCATTCCTTCACGGGTATGACGTACGGGCGAAACCGTCAGAATGATTTTGAGATTGGGGTTTTGAACCTGTAATTCTTGATGAAGAACAGCGAATTTTTTACAAATATCTTTTACAGAAAGTAAACTTCTCTCGAACAAAGAAGCAGGCATTTTATGACAATTTGCTACATAAACAGGCGATTCTTTTAACTGATAAATAAAGGCAGTTCCGAAGGTAATAATCAAAAAATCTGTGTTTTTAATTTTGCTTTGTTCAGACTGAATCGTTGAATTGATTGTCAGTCTTACATCATCTTGAGAATTACCAGAAAATTTAGCAGGGAAATCGTAATGAAACCATCTTTCCTGTGACTGCACAAACAAGCGTTCATCTGCCTGTGTATAGGCAGGGGAGAGGATTTTGAAGATTGAGAGAGGATTAAAAAGCGTTCCAAAAGGGTTAGCAGAAACATTGATTTTGTTTTCAAGCATCTGATTACCAATGACTTCCGAAAAACATGAGCCTATTGTAAAAACCTGATTTGACAAAGAAATTTTCTCTTCTGATTCAGTAATTTCAAAACTTGTTCTGAACGTCATTTTACTTTTGAATCTTTAAAGTATCTTTTGGCGTAGTGTCTCCACCCCATGCTCGGACAGCCTGTTTTTTCTTATTCCACGGAGCAGTTGTATGGCGTGCCATGTCGATTGCCAAAAAAGCAACACCAGCCGTAAAAACGATAAAAACAATACGTAATATTTTTTGATTTTTATTCATAGTGAATTTTGATGTTCGTTATTCGACTTTTGTTGCTCGGTGTTTGTTATTCGATTTTCATTGCTTGGTGTTCGTTATTCGTTGCTCGATTTTCGATGTATGTTATTTGTCCCGCCCTAACATCGAAAAACGAAAATCAATTATCGGCTAACTGAACATCAAAAAACGAAAAACGAGCAACGAAAATTAGTCATTTTTTAAACCCATAATTCCGTCAGGGGAGTCATAGAAGAGGGTTTTTCCTGTATTTTTACCAACTTCTGCCCAAGTTGCTACGTTTATTGTCATGCCTATTACGCCACAAGTTGGCATCGAGCCAATTTCGTCGTGAGTCAAAAACTCTGCAAAATAACTTACACTTGGGTTATGCCCCACAATCATCACAGCATCAATGTTTTCTGGAAGTTCCTTCACGGCATCCCAATAATGTTTTGGCGAACTTTCGTAGAGAGATTCATCCAATTTTGCGATACTAAAAAAATCTAATTTCAGTTGTTCGCAAAATACCTGCGTAGTCATCTGTGTACGCTCGGCATGGGATGTTAAAATTAAATCAATTCCTTGCATTTTTGAAGCAAGATGTCTGCCCATGCGGGTACAATCAATCATGCCATTAGCGGTAAGTGGGCGAGCGATGTCAGGCGAAACAGATTCTGAAGCCTGAGCATGACGGACGATATACAATGTTTTCATTTATATGACGGTTTTTGTTTTTTAAATTTGAAGAAGGATTAAAAAATCCTTAACAACAACTTTCGGATTGCAAATCCGAAAGAGCGAAGTTTTTAAATTTGAAGAAGGATTAAAAAATCCTTAACAATAACTTTCGGATTGCAAATCCGAAAAAGCGAATTAACTGTTTATTGATAACTGTTAACTGAAATTACCGAACAACAACCGTTCCCAACTCTTTTGCAATTTGCTTTTCGATTTCTTTGGCTTCCATATATTGAGTAAGCCAATGGTTCTGTTCGTTTGGGTCGGCGGTCAGCATGAGATTTCGCTTAATTTCATCCATACGTACACTGTTATAGGCTTTTTTCAGACGAAGAATATTGGTAAATGCCATTTCTGATAATTTATCGCCTTCCTCTGGGACTAAAATCTCGTGTTTTTTCTTCCATTGTTCAGAAATTACATGACGTTCACTCACTAAATTAATACTTTCTTGTTGAATTTCTGGGTCTTCATGACCAATAAAATACGATGCTTCCAGAACGATACCTTCCAAGAACTTATTTCTACATAAGGTAACAATTTGTTCAAAAATTGGTGTCTTAAATTCAATTCCCTCAATTTCTGATAGAATATATTGTGCCAAAGTTACGCCTGGAGCAAGATTTGGGTCAACTTCTCTTTTTCCGTAATTGACCAAAAGCCGAACACATTCTTCTTCATGATAAGAAAGTGGACTTCTTGGTGGTTTTACAATTGGCGGTAAATCAGTGGGTACAAGAACATTTCCACCAACAAAATCTTCTATAAATTGTCCACCACCTTCATCATCTTCTGAAAAACTCATCATATCTGATGGTGGAATTGCAGGACGATTATTGAGTGGAACTGTGTTAGGGGAATTACCTTGAAGTCGTTGCTGGTTTGATTGACGTTGGTAATCTTTGTCTTTCTGTTTGGAACGTTCCAACGAAATTTTGTTCGACTCAGCAATCAGAATTGACTCATCAATATTCATTAAAGAGGCAGTTTTCTGAAAAAACACAGATCTTTTGATAGAATCTGGAATTTTAGAAATACTCCCGACCATGTCCTTAATAATCTCTGCTTTCTTGAAAGGGTCGTTCCCTGCTTCTTTCAGAGAAAGCTCGGCTTTGAAAGTGATAAAATCGGTAGCTGTATTTTTAATATATTCCGTAAATGCCTCTGTACCAATCTTCTGAACATAACTATCGGGGTCTTCGCCATCAGGAAAAACAACTAATTTTACGTTTAAACCTTCCTCCAAAATCATGTCCATTCCCCGCAAAGACGCTTTGATTCCTGCGGGGTCACCGTCGTAGAGAACGGTAATATTGGGGGTAAAACGATTGATAAGTCGAATCTGTTCAATCGTCAGCGATGTACCCGAAGACGCAACTACATTTTTGATTCCTGCTTGGTGCAAGGATACAACGTCGGTATAACCTTCTACCAAATAACAAACATCTTTAGTACGAATTTCATTTTTTGCCTGAAAAATTCCGTACAAAATATTCGATTTATGGTAAACCTCAGTCTCGGGCGAATTGAGGTATTTAGGCTGATTTTTATCACTCGTCAGAATTCTCGCCCCAAAGGCAATTACCTTCCCAGAAACATTATGAATCGGAAAAATTACTCTATTTCTGAAGCGGTCGTAGAGGCGAGCAGAAGCCCCCCCCGTCGAAGCGTCGAACCGTCCCGAAGGGGGAGCTTTGGACTCAAATTCGGATGACAAAGCTCCCCCTTCTGAGGGTTGGGGGGCTTCTTTCACAATCGTCAATCCAGCTTTCTCTAAAATTTCTAAAGAAAATCCATTTTTCTGAGCATCTTTCGTGAAAGCATCCCAAACGTTTAGGCTATAACCCAACTCGAATGCCTTGATAGTCAGGTCATTGAAACCTCTTTCTTTAAAATAAGGATAGCCAATTGATTGCCCTTCTTCATGATTGAAGAGGAGATTCTGGAAATAATTTTTAGCATAATTCAAGACGATGTATAAACTTTCTCGAGCATTTTGTGCTTCCAACTGCTCATCTGTCACCTTAGTTTCTTGAATTTCTATACCATATTTTTTAGCTAAATGACGAAGAGCCTCGCCGTAGCCCAGTCCCTCAATATCCATTACAAAACGGACAGCATCACCAGCCTTGCCACAGCCAAAACATTTATAAATTCCCTTGGGTGGTGAAACCGAAAACGACGGAGATTTTTCGCCATGAAAAGGACAGCAAGCCCAAAGATTTGCTCCCTTTTTTTTCAAGGAAACATAATCTCCGATTACCTCAGTAATATCAGCAGCTTGTTTTATTCGCTCTATGGTTTCTGGATCTATCCGCAATGTTTTTTGGGGGTTTTACTGAAATCAATACGCTTTAAGACTTAAATCTAAACTATTCACATGGTGGGTCAATGCACCGCATGAAATATAATCAACGCCACATTCGGCATATTCTCTGATGGTTTTTTCATTGATTCCTCCAGAGGCTTCCGTCATGAAACGCCCGTCAATTATTCTGATAGCTTCTCGAAGATTCTCAAAAGAAAAATTATCCAGCATAATTCTTTGAATCTGTCCGATTTCCAATACCTGAGCCAATTCTGTAAGATTACGAACCTCAATTTCTATTTGTAAGTTCCTTCCCGTAGTTTTTAAGTA
Organism: Cytophagales bacterium; assembly: GCA_013298865.1. Taxonomy (GTDB): domain Bacteria; phylum Bacteroidota; class Bacteroidia; order Cytophagales; family Spirosomataceae; genus JAAFJL01. The sequence goes on from JAAFJL010000083.1 coordinate 15,753, forward strand.
ATCATTTGCCTGTTGAATCGCATTTTTGATTCCACCTGCATAATCCACATGGTTATCTTTAATCAAAATCATATCAAACAAAGCGTACCGATGATTCACTGCTCCACCAATATGGCACGCCCATTTCTCGCACAACCTAAAATTGGGCGTAGTCTTCCGAGTATCTAAAAGTTTAGTATTTGTGCCTTCCAATAATTTAACCATCGAATGCGTATAGGTAGCAATCCCAGACATCCTCTGCATACAGTTGAGTACCAGACGCTCAGCTTTCAGAATTGATTGAGAAGAACCTACCACCGTCAACACGATTTCACCATGTTTAATAGGTGTACCATCTGGAATCAATAATTCTACTTGTAGATTAGGGTCAATTTCAGCAAAAATCATCGGAGCTAAAGTTGCTCCTGCCAAAATACCTGTGTCTTTTACCAAAAGTCTTGCTCTACCAGTAGCGGTAGCAGGAATTGTAGAAAGCGAAGTATGGTCACCGTCGCCAACGTCTTCTGAGATGGCAGTCTGGATAAAATTCTTAATGTATGAAGGCTCTAAGTAATTGAACATCTGCGAGAAATTTATATCGTTGTATATTAGAACATCAAAATTGCGAAAAAGAGATGTATTTTTGTGTAAAATAAAGTCTTAATTTTCAAAATGATTATTGCCAATCCAATTTACGACGTAGTTTTCAAGTATCTGATGCAAGATTTGGATATTGCGAGGGAACTATTGTCCACTATTTTAGGAGAAGAAATTATTTCTCTCGAAGTAAAACCCCAAGAAGTCAGTTCTGAAATAGAAGAACATTTAATTCGAGTTTTTAGACTGGATTTCAAATCTATCATACGTACGCCAGATGGCAAACACAAAAAGGTATTGATTGAACTTCAAAAAGCAAGACATTTATTAGATGTGATGCGTTTTAGAAAATATTTGGGTGAAAACTATCGAATCGAAGATGAGTTTATTAGAGAAGATGGTAAGATTGAAAAAATGGCATTGCCCATTATTACGATTTATTTTCTTGGTTTCTCTTTAGAAAATATAGAAACTCCTGTTTTGAAGGTAGGTAAAAAGTACCAAAATGCAGCAACAGGTGAAATAATGGAGAATACTAAACAAGAAGAATTTGTAGAGTTATTGACCCATGAAAGCTACACGATTCAGATTCCTCGTTTGAAGAAAAGTCTGCAATCGTATTTAGAAAGAGTGCTTCAAGTTTTTAGCCAAGAATACAAGACGGAAGACGAACATAAGTTAGATTTTTCAGGAGAACAAGACGACCCGTTGGTTCAAAAAATAGTTTTACGACTTACAAGGGCAATTGCCAGTGACAAACTCAGACAAGATATGGACATTGAGGATGAGGTCGAAAGATTAATAGAAAAGAATCTTAGAGAGAAAGATGTTGTTATTGAAGAATTAAAAAATCAGTTGGAAGACCAAGCAAAAGCAATGGAAGACCAAGCAAAAGCAATGGAAGACCAAGCAAAAGCAATGGAAGACCAAGCAAAAGCAATTGAAGACCAAGCAAAAGCAATGGAAGACCAAGCAAAACTAATAGAAGAATTAAAGAGACAATTAGGCAAGTCATAAATCAAAAAGAGGTCTCTGGTACGCCAGAAACCTCTTTTTGATTTGTGGGAAAGAAGACCAAGCAAAAGCAATGGAAGACCAAGCAAAACTAATAGAAGAATTAAAGAGACAATTAGGCAAGTCATAAATCAAAAAGAGGTCTCTGGTACGCCAGAAACCTCTTTTTGATTTGTGGGAAAATAAATTCAAACATCACAAATGGTTACGCCTTCTTTCAAAGAAGCTAATTTGTCAGCTTTTGCAGGAATGAACTCTTGCCCTACAAAACCTTTGTAACCAGTTTCTACAATTGCTTTCATGATGGCTGGATAGTACAATTCCTGAGAATCATTGATTTCGTGCCTGCCAGGAACACCACCCGTATGATAATGGCTGATGTATGGAGCATATTTTTTAATATTTGCAATAACATTCCCTTCCATGATTTGCATATGGTAAATATCATAGAGCAACTTAAAATTATCAGAACCAACCATTTCACATAAAACTACACCCCATTCGGTGTGGTCGCATTGGTAATCTTTATGGTCAACTCTTGAGTTCAACAATTCCATCGAAAGAGTAACTTTATGTTTTTCAGCAACTTTGATAACCCTTTGAATTCCTTTTTTGCAATTCAAAAGCCCTTGTTCTTCTGTAATTCCATCACGATTTCCTGAAAAACAAATGACATTCTTTACGCCCGCCGCAGCAGCTTTCGGAATCAAATCTTCATAAAAAGCCACCAGTTGGTCATGGTTTTGTACCTTATTGAAGAAGTTTGTCAAACCCATGCCTTTCGGATAGTCACCCCAACCCATTGCGGAGGTTAATCCATATTTTTTCAGAGTGTCCCATTCTCCAGGTCCAGTCAATTCTATACTCTGCAAACCTATTTCTTTTCCAGCTTTACATAAATCTTCAAACGGAATACTACTATAACACCAACGACAAGCAGAGTGATTAATAGCACCTTTGAGTGTACCAATTTGGTTATCGGCAGCATTCAAGCGACCAGAAAGTGAGGATGCCAGTACAGTGGCAGTTGTAGCCCCGACTCCTTGCAAAGCCGAACGCCGAGAGATGATGTTTCCCATTGAATTATTATTTTTGTTGGAATCCTTAGCTCAATTTATTTTCTACCAGTAATTTACAACAAAATCTTTACTCTGTTATATTGTTCTTGCAGAAATCATATTTTGGGACCTTTCGTCTTGATAATCAATCGCAGAGATTGGTCATAAGTGACATAATTCCAGAGCCAATTTATAAAAATCAATAGCTTGTTTTTCACACCAACAATTGCCATCAGATGTACGAACATCCATGTGAGCCAAGCAAAAAATCCTTGAAATTTCCAGAAAGGTAAATCCACCACAGCCAAGTTCCGTCCGACGGTTGCCATTGAGCCTAAGTCTGTGTAAGTGAATGCTTTAAGGGGTTCGTTTCTGATAATTTTTAGTAAATTCTTACTCAATAATTTAGCTTGTTGAATCGCTGGTTGAGCTACCTGTGGATGTCCGTTGGGGTATTTTTCTTCTGTCATGAAAGCGACATCACCAATGGCAAAAATATCATCATAACCTTCAATTTGGTTAAAACTGTTTACTTTAATTCGTCCACCTCTTACCAAAACTTCTGGGTTGATTCCTTCTAAAGTATTTGCTCTTACACCAGCAGCCCAAACGAGATTATTGGTTCTGATGGTTGAACCATCTCCCAGAAATACATTCGTTCCATCAAAATCAGTTACTCTGGTACTCAGCATTACTTTTACGCCTAATTTTTCTAAATATTCCTTAGATTTTACCTGAGATTCTTTCGACATTGGTCCCAAAAGTTCTGCCCCAGATTCTACTAAATGCACTTGCATTAAATCAAAATCTAATTCGGGATAATCATTTGGTAGGACGTGTTTTTTCATTTCGGCTAAAGTCCCCGAAACCTCCACACCAGTTGGTCCGCCACCCACAACTACGATATTCATTAAACCTGTGCGTTCATCTTCATTATCAGAAACCAATGCTTTTTCAAAATTCTCTAATAAACGGTTTCTCAGCCCCAATGCTTCTCCGACTGATTTCATGGGCAAAGCTCTTTCTTGGATATTTTTCATACCAAAAAAATTGGTATCCGCCCCGATTCCTAATACCAAAAAGTCGTAGTCAATGTTACCCAAACCAGTTTCGATTTGCTTGTTTTCAGGCAATATTTTTTTGACTTCCGTTACTCGTACGTGTACATTATGGGCATTATGGAAGGCATATCGCAAAGGAAAAGAAATAGCAGAAGGTTCGAGTCCTGCGGTGGCTACTTGGTAAAAAAGTGGCTGAAATTGGTGATAATTATTTTTATCAATCAGCACCACTTGGAAGTTTTTATTACCTGCTAATTTCTGAGCAGTCGCCAAGCCACCGAAGCCCGCTCCAATGATTACAACTCGTTTTTGACTGTCAGTGGTTGAAGGAATATTTGGAGTCATATTTTAGGAGTAATTTAATTAATGTACTGTTAATCAATTAGTTGTATTTTAAAATTAGATAAATATCGAAAACATTGGGTTGATAAATTACCTAATAGCAAATTTATCACAATACAAAAATCCCATCGGGATTACATATCGGTAGAAAATTGGGAATAGTCTATTTTCATGCCGTAGGTATGGTACGGTGTCATACCTACGGCATGAAGCGTACATCTGCTATAAATTTCTACCGATATTGAATCCCTATGGGATAATTTGATAACGACATTAATAGCTTACCATATTGTTTATTGGTAAGGTTCTAAAGTTTTAGATTTTACCTTGAAAAAAATAAAATGTTAACTTATTTCCAAATTCCATTCTACTCCCCAAAATTAGGGAATTTCCAACTTTTAGAAGTTACTTCTTCGTAGTACCTTTCATACATTGGCAAAATATTTTCTATGTCAAATTCTTTTGCACGGCTGAGGGCATTTACCTTGAACTCGGCTAACTTATTTTCATCTTGCAGCAATGAAATAGCATTTTTCGCCATATCCTCTACATCTCCAATTTTTGAAATATAACCCGTTACACCATGAATATTTACTTCGGGAATACCACCTGCATCCGATGAAATTATGGGTACTTCACAAGCCATTGCTTCTAAGGCAGCGAGTCCAAAACTTTCTTTTTCGGAAGTTAATAAAAATAAATCTGCCAACGAAAGTACCTCTTCAATCACATCTAATTTTCCCAAGAATCGAACATCGTCCTGTACGCCTAAATCCCTACAAAGCATTTCGATTGAACTTCGTTCAGGACCATCACCCACGAGGAGTAATTTTGAAGGAATAGACTGTTTTACGATATGAAAAACCTTCACGATGTCCTCAATACGTTTTACTTTTCTGAAATTGGAAGTGTGCATCAACAATTTTTCACCGTTCGGACAGATGGCAATTTTGAAATGGTCTTTCCGTAGTTTTTTGAAACGTTCCAAATCTATAAAATTTGGAATTACGGCTATTTTATTCACAATCTCAAATTCATCGTAAGTTTCCTGACGAAGACTTTCCGAAACTGCCGTTACACCATCAGATTCATTGATTGAGAAAGTTACAACGGGTTCAAAAGATGGGTCTTTTCCTACCAAAGTAATATCTGTACCGTGCAGAGTAGTAATAAATGGAATATGGATACCCTTAGTTTTGAGGATTTGTTTTGCCAAAAAAGCCGCCGAAGCGTGCGGTATCGCATAGTGGACGTGCAAGAGGTCAAGTTTTTCATTGATAACAACATTGACAATCTTACTGGCAAGAGCGGATTCGTAAGGGAGATATTGGAACAGTGGGTAACTCGAAATACTGACTTCATGATAATAGATATTTTCATTGAAAAAATCTAACCTTGAAGGCTGGCTATACGTAATAAAATGCACCTGATGACCAACCTTGGCGAGTGCCTTTCCTAATTCTGTGGCAACAACACCACTACCGCCATACGTGGGATAACAAACAATTCCGATTTTCATAAAATATAAATGATGACTGTTTTTTTAGGACAACATCGAAAATTAAAAAAGTACTCCCTAATGGTTGAAAAATGTTACATCTAATCATTTCAGATTTGTAAATTTTATGGAGTCTATCTTGCATAAATGGATTTTCTTTCATTTTTAATTTTAATAACTGCCTTTTAATCAATAGTTTATATTTTTTTTGCATTACTCAGTATTATTAAAGAAATTTGAAGTTGCTATTGATTTTTTTCACATAACCCTAAGTATTGTATGAATGATTTATCGCCATTAATGCAGCAGACCTTTGAAATTATGACTCTTGGTAAGTCGTATGGAGTATTGTATGGACACTATTCTGATCATCAATTGGATGGTCGAATGATTACACTAAATGGAAGAAGGTTAGTAAACTTTGCTAATTGTAGTTATCTCGGTCTTGAGGTTGATCATCGTTTAAAAGAATCTGCAAAAGATGCCATTGATCGTTATGGTATCCAGTTTTCTTGTTCAAGAACGTTTCTGGAATCCAATTTTTATGAGATATTTGAGGACAGACTTACCCAAATGTTTAATCAGCCAGTGATTATTCCTGCCACTACCAGTTTAGGGCATATTTCCTATATACCTATAATAGTTGGAAAAGGAGATGCGATTATTCTTGACCATAAGGTTCATCAGAGTGTTCAGAATGCTACCATGATGTGTAAAGGGATGGGTACACATGTAGAAGTAGTTCGTCATAACCGAATGGATTTATTGGAAGAACGAATCAAATACTTGAGCGGAAAGTACAAAAAGATTTGGTACATGGCAGATGGTGTGTATTCGATGTTAGGAGATTTAGCCCCGATGAAAGAAATCTATAATCTCTTGAACCAGTACGAACAATTTCATTTCTATGTTGATGATGCACACGGGATGAGTTGGGCTGGAAAACATGGTGTAGGTTATGCCCTAAGCCAAGTTGATTATTTTCATCCCAAAATGTGTTTTTCAACATCTCTTGCCAAAGGTTTTGGAGCTCATGCGGCAGTTTTAGTTTTTCCTGATGAAATGCAAAAAATGCTTATCAAAACCACAGGAACAACACTGATATTTTCAGGACCAGTACCTCCGATGGTTTTAGCAGCAGGAATTACTGCTGCAGATATTCACCTCAGCGAAGAGATTTATCTGCGTCAGGATGGACTGATAGATTTAATAACTCATTTTAACCAAAAAGCGATTGAATTGGATTTGCCATTGGTTAGACATGATGTATCTCCGATTCGTTTTATGGGAACTACAGGCAGTGCTCAGATTTGTAGTGAAATTGCCTTTGAATTGCAACAAGCAGGCTTTTTTGTGAATGCTGCGTCTTATCCAAGTGTTCCTCTTAAAAACACAGGCATTAGAATGACAATACATTTGCACATCACAAAAGACGATATTGATAATCTTTTGTATAATGTAAGAAGAATTTATGATGAAAAAGGAGTTAATACAGAGGAGGTTTTGAATAACTTTAAAGAAAAACAAGTTGAAAGTGTAAATTAGATACCCACTTTTTACATAGAAATTTTGCCATTAAAGCACTCAAGAAAATTCAATCTTGAGTGTTTTTTTGTTTAAGAAAAGAAACACACCTATTTTTGAAGATTAAAACCTCAAAATTCTCCTCATAATGTCCACGAAAACGCCCAGAAAGGTTACTCCTTCAGAAGCCATAGCAGGTTTCTTTCGGCTGATTCGTTGGCAAAATCTCCTAATTGTAGTCCTTACGCAGTATTTTACTCGAATTTTCCTGATTGGTCAAAACAATGAATCTTGGATTGCCGTATTCCAAGAACCCAAACTTGCCTTGTTGGTACTTTCGACAGTCCTGATTGCAGCCGCAGGTTATATCATCAATGATTATTACGATATAAAAATCGACCTTGTCAATAAACCAGAAAGAGTTGTCATTAGTCGACTTATTAAACGTCGTTGGGCAATGATGATTAATCAGGCATTCAATGGACTGGGGATATTTTTAGGTCTTTTTGTTAGTAAAAAAGTCGCTTTGGTGAACCTGATAGCGGTTTTTTGCCTGTGGATTTATGCTAATTATTTCAAAAGAACTCCGTTTTGGGGGAATCTTTTGGTAGCATTACTCACAGCACTATCATTGATTGTATTGGCAGTTTATTACCCAGGGCATCAGCATGAAGTTTGGGTTTACGCTGTTTTTTCTTTTTGCATAACGCTCATACGAGAGATTATCAAGGACATGGAGGACGTAAAAGGAGATGCTGCACACGGTTGCAAAACCCTTCCGATTCTATGGGGAATTGCCAGAACGAAAATATTATTGTACATCCTGATAGCCAGTTTTATCACAACGCTCTTCGTCTTGACGACTGAATTACCTAATCAACAACGGGTTGGCTGGATTTTCTTGGCAATGATGATTCCTGTGGGGTATTTCACTTACAAACTTGTACGAGCAGATACCCGAAAAAACTTCGCCGACCTCAGTAACGCTTGCAAAATCATCATGCTTTTGGGTGTCTTGACAATGCTTTTTGTCTAAATTTCCCTCTATCTTTCAAATACCATCATTGGTTCAAGGTTAGTCGACTTCATTGTATTGATGTCATTTTGACCAATTTCTCTTGCTAAAACCAGCGTCAGTAGCTTCCCACTTGAATCTTTTGTAATTGTAAAAACAGTAGAAAGTTTCATCATTTCATAATACTTTCTTTCGCAGTCATTCATTGCTGGCGTACCTGCTATTTTTGAACCAGATAAATCACTAATCTGAATTTTACCTGACCCTTTCTTTTCATCAAAAGAAAGGACTTTGTAGGAGGCAAAAAAGACATTGACGGAAGACTGCCCAGAAAGTACAAATCCTTTGCCGTCTCCGACAGTAGAAATCTCCTTTGAAAACTCTACTGTTAAATCTCTCGTAGCAGTGTTCGGATAGCAAGGTTGCCCGAAGGCATCTCCTCCAAAAATCCAATTTCTGCAAGTCCATCTTCCCAGTAAATCTGGGGTGTTAATGATAGCTGATTCTGTGTTGATAGCTAAATCTTCTTTGCTACAAGCGATGGTCAATCCCAAAAAAATTATAAAATTGAGAAAGCTGAAAATTAATTTCTTCATAATTTATTGTATATTTTAAAGAATCTTTGAACTTTTACGATATAAAGAGTCTATTTTTTTGTGATTGGTTGGAATTGTAACACTAACTTTGTCAGAGCAATTAAAAATCAGGTGTGATGGATATTTGCAATATTACGAAAACAGATGAACTTAATCCGTTTTAGCTCTCTAAGCGATTTCACAAAATAACCATAAAATCAACTTGAAAAATCTGGCTATTTTTGCTTCGGGTTCAGGGTCAAATGCTGAAAGAATCGTTGAATATTTTCAGAACTCAGCAACTGTAAATATTAAACTATTTTTGACCAATAATCCAGAAGCAGGTGTCATTGAAAGAGCCAAGCGTTTGGAGATTTCGATAAGAGTTTTTGACCGCCAAGAATTCAAATCAGAAACAATAGTTGATTTATTAAAAGAAAACGAAATAGATTGGGTAATTCTTGCAGGTTTTTTATGGTTAATCCCCAAGAATTTAGTAGCAGCATTTCCGAATAAAATCGTAAATATTCACCCAGCATTATTGCCCAAATTTGGTGGAAAAGGAATGTACGGACATTTTGTACACGAAGCAGTTATTGCCAATAAAGAAACCGAATCAGGCATAACGATTCATTTGGTAAATGAGCATTATGATGAAGGTGCAATTATTTTTCAAGCATCATTTCCAGTATCGTCCGAAGACACTCCTGAAGATGTTGCACGTAAAGGACAGGTACTCGAACACGAACATTTCCCAAGAATAATTGAACAATTGATTACCGTAAAATAAGAATAGAGGATAAAATCCTCTATTAAACCGAATAATGGTGTCG
>JAAFJL010000084.1 GCA_013298865.1 Cytophagales bacterium
CCTATTAAAAAATCATCTACAAAACAATAAATGACTAAAACATTGTCTGAGAATGTGTCGGATAGCATATAATTTGTTGTTTGGAAACTCAAAATTAATGCAGGATGACCATTCTTAGATTTTAATATAGGTTACAACTTAAATTAATAATAAGAAGAAATAGAAAAAAATGACGCTCGCACCAAATTCCAATTTGGGGTGGGGAGGATTGTATTATCTTTCTTATTTCGTAATTTCATATCATAAATTAAAACAAATCATGACAATAATTCTTAAAAAAGGGGTTTCTTACGAGGAAGTTGATAAGCAAATAAAAGCTACCAATTCTGAACCCAAATTGCATAATTTCGATAAATATGTAGGAGTTTTAAAACTAAAAGAAGACCCTTTAACCATTCAAAAATCAATGCGTAATGAGTGGAAATAATGTACTTTTAGATACAAATACAGCACTCTATTTGTTGAAAGGAGATGAAGTTTTGAAGCAATACCTTCAAGATAAAATCTTCTACGTGTCTTGTATTAACGAAATGGAATTGCTTGGATTTAAGGTAATTGAGAAAGCAGAAGAAATTGCTATCGAATTCTTTTTGGGAGAATGTTCCGTTATTGATATCAATCAAGGCATTAAAAATATAACCATTAATTTACGCCGCAAATATAAACTCAAACTTCCAGATGCCATTGTGGCTGCTACGGCAATTTTTTTAGGAATTCCACTAATCTCAGCAGATAAACATTTTGGTATAATTACTGATTTAACGTTTGTTCAGTACCAACCTTAGTGAAATCCCCTTTACCGCCCCAAATCGGAGTTTGGGGCGAGTAACGAACAGAATAATCTACTTCAAAACCTCTAATTTCAATACTGATTTTTTATCGGCGTTGATTTCTTCAAAGGCTAATAATTTTTGACCACCAACTACCAAAGCATAAGGATTTTGGGTAATTGAAGTACTTTCAATATTGGCTGGGTCGCCCACTTTATTATCTGCAATTTTGGCGAAATAAACACTCATCAAATCGCTTTTATTTTTTTGTTCCCAAACCAAAACTTGCTCTTTTTTATTGCCTGAGATAATGGCGTTTTTAGCAGATTTGTCTAACACTTTCAATAAATTTCCTTGCTCATCAACTACTCGTACGCCCGTAGCAGTATTGGAAGATCCTGAATACCAGGCTACTAACTTTCCTTTTTCAGTAATTACAGAACTTGCTCCTGTGTGTGGACAACCTTTGATTTCCCATTTATCGGCATGAATAATTTTTGAATCCTTGAAGGTCAGTCCGTTATCTGTTGAAGTTAACACCGCAATATCTCTTACATCGTCGTTGTTGTCACGGTAATAAATATTTAGTTTTCCGTCAGCTTCTACCAATAAATTGATATTGCAACAATCACAAACAACACCATCAATCAGTTTCTCGGCTTGAAAAACTCCACTCTTGGTAATTGCCAATCTAAGGTCACGTTCTTCGTGCTTGGTACTACCTTTTACATCTTTCAAATAAGCAACTGCCAACTCTCCATTTGCTAAAACTGCTGCATCAAAAAATCCACGAGTCAAACGGCTGGTGTCTGTGTCAACCGAGATAGGGTTAGACCATTTTTTGCCGTCAACAGAAGTCACATATTTGATTTGAGAATCTCTTTTATTGCCCTGTGGAGCTTGTACGGCAGGTTTTGCACTCATGTCATGTCCTGCGTGAGAAGCATCCATTGCGGGTTTCTGTGCAGGCGGAGGCATTGGTGAACCACCAGTTCTGTGTCCGAAAAATGCCACCATACTCCCGTCTTTTTTGAAGAGAATTTTAGGTCTTGCCAACCTACTGGCAGACAATCCAGCATCCGCAAAAATCAAGATTTTGTCAGAAAATGTTTGCCCTTTGTCTTTTGAAACTGAGTAATACAAATACGATTTATTGGTTTCGTCTTTTTCGGTCCAATACAACAAAACCTCTCCTTTGGGGCTTTCCGTGAGCGTAGGTAAAGTTTGCGTCCGTCCTGCTTCTGGTTTTGGCAAGTCAACAGCCCAAGATTGAGCAATAAATAATGCCCCGAATAATATACTAAAAATGAGTTTTTTCATGATTTTGTGAAATTAAAATGAATGTACAAAGATACATAATACGGTTGAGTTTGTTCAATGTGCAACCATTGTAACGAATCATGACAAACCATGAGTACAAATGAGAAATTATTTCTTTAAATTTGGGTATAAACCAATGCAAACTATTCAAAAAATGAACTCAAAAAGACGGCAATTTCTCAATACTTTGGCGGTTATTTCTGCCGCTCCATTATTGACTTCTTTCAAAAATAAGGAGAAAAAATCTTTCAATTTCCCCATTTCTTGCAATGCCTATAATTGGTTTACCTTTTATGGAAGGCAAAACAAACAATGGGCAGCAGATTTGGATAAATGTATGTCAGAATTGTCCCAGACGGGTATTACTGCGTACGAACCAGGTCTTGAAAGTGCCGAAGACGTAAAAAAATTAGCTCCTTTTTTGAAGAAATACAATATTTCGATGCCCTCGGTTTACGTAAATAGTGTGTTACACAAAGCCAATGAAGCCGAAAAATCTATCGCTTCGGTTTTAGCAATTGCGGATGAAGTGGTTAAGCTGGGGACAAAAATCGTGGTGACAAATCCCAGTCCAATCAAGTGGGGAGGACCAGAACTGAAAAACGATGCAGAATTGTCTGTCCAAGCCCAAAGTATGGAAAAATTAGGCATTGAATTAAAGAAAAAAGGACTTACGCTTGCCTACCATACGCATGATGTTGAGTTACGAGCAGGTGCAAGAGAATTTCATCATGTTTTACAAAATACTTCGCCCGAAAACGTCTCTTTTTGCTTTGATATTCATTGGGTTTATCGGGGTTCGGCAGACTCGCAAGTAGCAGTTTTTGATGTCTTGAAAATGTATGGAAGTCGGGTTGTGGAATTGCACATTCGGCAGTCAGTAGGAGGCATTTGGTCAGAAACTTTTGGGGATGGAGATATTGATTATCGTCGTTTTGCTAATGAATTAAAGACGTTAAAAATACGCCCTCATTTGGTAATTGAGCAATGTATTGAAGATAAAACGCCCAATACAATGGATGGTAAACAAGCCCATATCAAGGACTTAGCAATGATTAAGGAGATTTTTAAACCGATTTTGTAATGGAACATAAAGGAGTAAAAACCTTTTATGCTGAAAGTAAAACTGCTTTCAGAAATTGGCTCATCGACAACCATGCCACAGCATCAAATCTGTGGTTGATTATCTATAAAAAAGATAGCGGAACACCCAGCATCACGTACGACCAAGCCGTGGACGAAGCCTTGTGTTTTGGCTGGGTGGATAGCTCAATCAACAAACGGGATGATGATAGTTTTTTCCAATATTTTGCCAAAAGAAACCCCAAAAGTAATTGGAGTAGAGTGAATAAATTGAAGGTTGAAAAGTTGATTTCGGAAGGTTTAATGACAGCATCAGGCATGAAGATGATTGATTTAGCCAAACAAACTGGTACATGGACGGCTCTGGACGACGTTGAAAACCTTGTCAGTCCGCCAGATTTGCAGGAATCATTAGACCAAAACCCTTTGGCAAAAGAATATTTTGAGCTTTTTCCACGTTCGGTGAAAAGAGGTATTTTGGAATGGCTCATGAACGCCAAACAAACCGAGACTCGTTTGAAAAGAATTACCGAAATAGTAAGCAAAGCGGAACGAAATGAGCGAGCAAATCAGTTTGTAAAGAAATAAACTGTTCCCAATGAAACGTAGAACCATGCTAAAATTTCTTCTTACCTCAACAGTCGCAATCGGTGGCGGTTCTTACTTATTTTTAAGGCAAAAACTTTTCGGAAAATACCCTGCCAACAGTCGTTTGACTCGCATCATGCAATCGCCCAATTATCGGGACGGGGTCTTTCAAAATCTTTCTCTGACAGAAGTTTCTTCAAAAGATGCTTCGATGATTGAGATATTGAAAAAGTTTATTTTCAAAGCAAAAAATGTTGAGCCTCTGCAAAGGATTCCTTCGGTAAAAACTGATTTAAAAAACCTTGTTGCAGAGAAGCCCACTATGGTCTGGTTTGGACATTCTTCGTATTTTATCAAATCAAAAAATATTAACATTTTAGTCGATCCAGTTTTTAGTGGAAATGCCTCGCCTGTGTCGTTTATGGTAAAAGCATTTGATGGAACAAATACCTACGGCGTGGACGATATGCCTGAGATTGATATGCTGATTCTCTCGCACGACCACTACGACCACCTTGATTATGAGACGATCACGAAATTGATTCCGAAAATCAAGAAGTTTTATGTAGCTTTAGGCGTGGGAGAACATTTGGAATATTGGGGCGTAAAACCAGAAAATATCATAGAATTTGACTGGTGGGAAAGTCAGGAAATTTCGCCAGATATTTCACTTACTGCAACACCCGCAAGGCATTTTTCGGGTAGAAGTTTGGCAAGAGCCAAATCATTTTGGGCATCATTTGTGTTGAATCTTCATGGTTATAAACTCTTCTTGGGTGGAGATTCTGGCTATGATAATCACTTCAAAACAATCGGTGAAAAATTTGGACCTTTTGATATTGCTTTCTTGGAAAACGGACAGTATAATGTAGATTGGCCCGCCATTCATACCATGCCAGAAGAAACTGCAACCGCAGCTAAAGAACTGAAAACCAAAGTATTAATGCCTGTACACTGGGGAAAATTTGCCTTAGCTTTTCACGACTGGAATGAGCCAATCATTCGTTTAAAGAAAGCAACCGATGAACAAAATATCAAGCTGACCACACCCCTAATCGGTGAAGCTATCGTGTTAGATAGTGTTTACCCAGATACCGTTTGGTGGAATTTTTAAAAACTCATTGCTCACAACTCAAAGCTCATCACTATAAAAAAATATGAAGGCTCTCGACTGGCAACGCACTATTTATCTGAATGGTTTTTCGGGAAAATATGCCAAAACAAAAATTGATTTAAAGGTACTCGAAGAACAAGCTCGTCAGAAAATATCTGCTCGGGCTTTTGCGTATATTGCGGGTGGTGCAGGCATAGAAAGCACGATTACAGCCAACAGACAAGGTTTTGATAACTATAGAATCATTCCCCGAATGCTCCGAAACGTAGAAACACGAGATACTTCTATCGAACTTTTGGGCATGAAATTACCTTCACCTTTTTTACTTTCCCCGATTGGAGTTTTAGAAATGGCTCATCCAGAAGCAGATTTGGCTGTAGCGAGAGCCGCTGCAAAAGCCGAAGTTCCATTCATTTTCTCGAATCAAGCCTCTTTCCCGATGGAGCAAACTGCTGCTGAAATGGGAGATTCTCTACGTTTTTTTCAGTTGTATTGGTCAAAGTCTCGTGATTTGGTAATGAGCCTCGTCCAAAGAGCAGAAAAATGTGGTTGCAAGGGAATCGTCGTCACCTTAGACACCACCATGTTGGGCTGGCGAACACGAGATTTGGACTTAGGTTATTTGCCTTTTATGGAAGGCAAAGGCATTGCCCAATATACCTCAGACCCTATTTTTCAGAGATTAATTGACGAAAATATTATCCCTGCCACCAAGCCAACTATTACACTTCAAACCCTTTTGGGCTTGGTGAAACAAGTCCGTAAATATCCTGCGGGTGATGGATTTTTCTCGAAATTAAAATCTGGTCGCCCAACTTCTGCTGTTAGACATTTTGTAGGATTGTATTCCAACCCAGCAACTACTTGGGAAGACCTCAGTTTCCTGCGAGAACAAACCAAATTACCCATTATTTTGAAAGGAATTCTCCACCCCGAAGACGCACAAAAAGCCCTTGATTATGGCATGGACGGCATTTTTGTCTCAAATCACGGAGGCAGACAAGTTGACGGTTCAATCAGTACGATAGAAGCCCTGCCAGCCATTGCGGCAGTCGTAAAAGGGCAAGTTCCTATTATTATTGACAGTGGAATTCGTACAGGGGCAGACGTTTTCAAGGCATTGGCATTGGGAGCAAATGCGGTTTCATTAGGTCGCCCTTATGCGTATGGACTGGCAGTAGCAGGGGAGGAAGGCGTAGCAGAAGTGATTCAAAATTTCAAATCAGATTTTGAACTAACCATGGGCTTGGCAGGCTGTAAAAATATTGGAGAAATTGGGTTGGGGAGTTTGGGGTAGTTTTTTTGCAATTTACTGATTATCCACAAATTAATAAACTTATAAATTGATTTTATGAAAATAGTACGTACTTTTATTGCAGGATTATATGCTTTCAAATACGAGGGACAAAAATTAGATGAATTGGAGAGATTACTTGACATTTGGAATGATTACGAATTTTTAGAAAACTTTTTTAATCGGCACAAAGACGATTTAAGGTATTTTGGATGTGATATTGAAACAGCTATTGAAGAAACAATTAATGAAGTTGGAAATTTAGCTGAATTTTTATTGAATCTGCCCAAAAATAAATACATTTCTCTTGATATAGTTTTTAAGCCATTAAATGATTTAGAGTATAAAATTATCACATTATCTAAACAAAAAGCAAGGAGAAAATGGTTGAGGCTATATGCAATTAAAATAGAGCCAAATTATTACGTTATCACGGGTGGAACAATCAAACTGACGCATAAAATGCAAGAGCGAGAACATACTCGGAATGAGTTAGTTAAATTAGAAAAATGCAGGTCATATCTTCAATCAGAGGGTATTTTTGATTTAGATTCATTCAATGAATTAGACATTTAGTTATGGAAAAGAGGGAAAAATTAGAAAAATTCTTAAATTTAGTAAGTGAAGATAAATCTAACTTATTAGAAAAAATTCAGTGGAGAATCGCCAATAAAGAATGGCTTGAACGCTCTGGTAAAATTGCATTGAAAATACTCAGAAAATTACGTGAGAATAAAAAAGCACAACTTTTTCCAAGTACACAAAAAGAGTTAGCAGAGTTAATGCAGATAAAACCTCAACAAGTAAATAAAATTGTGAAAGGCAACGAAAATCTAACCCTTGAAACAATCAGCCGTGTAGAGCAAGCCTTAAAAATACAACTTATAGAACTTGAAATTGCCTGAGATTGAAAGGCTTTTTCTTAGGTGTTTACTAAATTTCTAAAATAAATATATCAAAAAAAATCTCCTCCGAATCAAATCAGAGGGGATTTTTTAGTTTATCGTTGTTTCAACATATTTGGCATTTTCATTTTGCCGTCTTGTATGTTGTTCATCATTTTCATCATCTTTCGCATTTGGTCAAACTGCTTCAAGAGATTGTTTACTTCTTGAACCGTCGTTCCTGAACCCATAGCGATACGTTTCTTCCGAGACATATCCAATAAATCTGGTTTTTGTCTTTCTTTGATAGTCATTGATTGGATGATTGCCTCAATATGTTTGAAGGAATCATTAGAAATATCTACATCTTTCACGGCTGCCCCCATGCCTGGAATCATTCCCATCAAATCTTTGATATTCCCCATCTTTTTGATTTGCTGGAGTTGCGAATAGAAGTCTTCAAAACTGAACTGATTCTGACGAATTTTCTTGTTGATTCGCTCTGATTCTTCTTCATCAAAAACTTGTTGAGCCCTTTCTACCAAAGATAGTACGTCGCCCATGCCCAAAATACGGCTCGCCATACGATCTGGATAGAACTGGTCAAGAGCTTCCATTTTCTCCCCCGTCGAGATAAACTTGATGGGTTTTTCTACCACATGACGAATCGAGATTGCCGAACCACCACGAGCATCACCGTCCAATTTTGTTAGGACAACCCCATCAAAATTCAATCTATCATTAAAGGCTTTTGCTGTATTTACTGCATCTTGCCCTGTCATGGCATCTACTACAAAAAGCGTCTCAGAAGGCTTGATTGCAGCTTTTACTGCGGCAATTTCATTCATCATCGCTTCGTCAACTGCCAAACGACCAGCAGTATCCACAATGACAACTCGCTTGTTCATCTTGCGGGCATACGCCAAAGCATTCTGAGCAATTTCGACTGCATTCTTGTTTTCTGGCTCTGAATAAACATCCACACCCACTTGTTCGCCGAGTACCTTCAACTGGTCAATCGCCGCAGGACGGTAAATATCACAAGCTACCAAAAGGACTTCACGACCGCCTTTTCTGAGGTAATTCGCTAATTTTCCAGAAAACGTAGTCTTTCCAGAACCTTGCAAACCCGCAATCAAAATGATAGCTGGGTCTGGTTTCAAGTTGATTGTTTGGGCTTCTGCCCCCATGAGTTTTGTTAATTCGTCATGAACAATCTTGACCAACATCTGCCCAGGTTCTACTGCAATAAGGATTTTTTGCCCCATTGCTTCTTCCCTGATTTTGTCGGTAATATCTTTTGCTACTTTATAGTTTACGTCGGCATCCATCAAAGCACGACGGATTTCCTTAACGGTTGCGGCTACGTTTACATCCGTGATACGTCCCTGCCCTTTGAGGGTACGCATGGCGGTATTGAGCTTACTGCTTAAATTTTCAAACATAATGTTTAATTGATTCTATTTTTTAAGATTGCAAATATACAAAAAAAGCAAGGAGTGAACCCTGCTTTTTTTGTATATTTAAAGGCTAAGACCTCATACCTACAACCTCATACCTAAAAAATAAATCCCTCCCCATGTTGCATTACTTTAAAATTTATTCCTTGTTTTTGGGCTTCTATGATAAAATTCTCAGGGTCTTCAGTATTAAAATCAAACAAATGATAATGATGCGGAATCGTGAGTTTTGCCCCGATTTCCTTGCCTAATCTTGCGGCTTCCTCGAAACTAAGATTTCCAGCAACTCGACGTTCGGGCTTATTTCCGTTGATGGGCAAAAAAGCAATATCAACCTTGAATGGGGCGAGAGTTTCTACAATTCCATCATACCAAAGTGTGTCACCAGAATGATAGACTTTATAATTGCCAAATTCGGCAATGAAACCCATGTATTTAATTTTACCGTTTTCGTCACGGTCAATTGCATTATGGGCGGCAGGTACGCCATAAATTTTGAAGCCTTCAACTTCAATAGATTCACCATCAGAAAGTCCGATTGGGAAAGCTAAATCACACTTTACACGGTCTGCAATAAAAGCCCGATTGGCTTCTGGAATTATGAATTTTATCTCAGGATTCACTGCCAAAATTGGTATAAGTGTCTCATTATCAAGGTGGTCTGTATGATTATGACTTGATGTTACTACGGAAACCATATCCAGACGAGCAGGGTCAATCACGAGTTCGCTCATACGGGTATGAGGTTTGTCGGTACTGGCATACTTTTTGGAAAGAGAATCAGAAAGATAGGGATCAAACAAAAGGAATTTCTCTGACCATTTCAATAGAAAACCGCTTTGACCCAACCACCAAACTTTGACTTGGCTTCCAGTTTCAGAATTTTTGATGTCATTCAATAGAACATCATCTTTTTGGATTGCTTTGATTAACATAATTGACCGTTTACTCATTTAAGATAAAAACTTGACTTACCGAAACATACATGGTTTACCTTTGTAACCCCTAAACCACTGTTTTGTGAGGTCGGTATTACGGAAAATTACATTTTTTGAAATGTTTTTCCAAGAAATATACTGGCGATTGTTCATTTTTAAACGACAATTGTTATGAAAAAGACAGTATTTAATTTAACTCAAACCAATAGCACCGCCATGCGAAAAATCACCCTTTTGAAGGCTTCCTTAGCCTTTGTATGCGTACTTGCCAGCCAGCAACTTTCAGCCCAATATCTCTCGATGAGAGACCCATCTCCGAAACTCGAAAAAACTGTTCGCAGTCAATTTCAAGTAACTGTAAATCCCATTAACTCACTGACTTTCAAGGTAGTAATTAACAATCCGTATAATGAATTACTGACTGTTACGCTGAAAGATGAGCAAGGGAAAGTGTACCAAGATGATATTTTTTATCGCCGTTTAGCGTATGGAATGAACCTTGATATGTTGCATCTCGAAGACGGAATTTATACGCTCCAGATTATTGCAAAATCAGAGGTTTTTTCACAGACTTTCAAAGTTTCTACTGAAGACGTTAGTTCAAAGAATGGACAAATGATTGTAAATAGAAAAGCTGAAATTTTGTAGAAGTAGATAACATACAATGAGTGATTAACATCAAATAATCATTTTTCAACGCTAAATTTGGACTTTCCAAGAATTATTATTAAATTTCAATAAGTTCTTTGAGGTTGTGCAGAGAGCATTAGTATTTCAAAATTGAGTGTCTATTTCTTGATACTTAGGACTTAATACTTAGTACTCAATACCATTTACACATTCTCAAAGAATTTTTTTCATTTCAAAACTGCCTAAATTATTTTACCATGTCAAAGTCAACCGCCATGATTTTGAGAGGTGTAGTCTTCTCTGCATTATTCTCTTTTGTTAGCCAATGTGCTGACGCTCAGTTTATTTCAATGAATGAACCCCGTCGAAAGGAGTTCAAAAACACTGAGAAAAATACCTTCAATGTCGCATTTATTCAAGACGAAAAAAATCCATTTTCTTGTAAGGTCATTATCAACAATCCAGTCTCGGACGACGTGAAAGTCTATCTCCGCAATCGCAGTCAGTTTAATTATCTTGACCAAATTTTGGGCAAAAATGATTCCAGAATTGCCATAAACCTTGATTTATCGCTTTTGGAAGACGGAGAATATACTTTCGTAGTGAAGACAGACGACCACTTTTTCATCAAACATATTTCTTTGGACACCTTAGATTTGAGCAGCATAAAATCTGGTGGAAAAGAAACAATGGTCTTGAATCGTGTTTTGGAGATTGAGGATTAGGTTGCGTTACTCTTTAATGACTTTCTGGGTTAATATTTTTCTTTGTTTCTTTAACTGAACAAAGAAACTACCTCTGCCATATTCGCTTAGGTCAATATTATAACTTACAGAGCCATTTTGTCCATAGTTTTCTTTTTCCCAGATGACTTGTCCTGATGAATTACTAACTTGAAGTGTAAATCTTTCAGGACCAGGATAGAACATTCTTACGGTTATAAAGTTGGGTGTTGGGTTCGGAAATACCTCTAAATCTTCGGTACTAACTGGTCCAGAAGTGATAAAAGGGTAATCTATCGAAGCATCTGGTACTGCCGAAACCCCACAACCAATTTGGATTGGAGAATTTGGTAATTTTTGTTCGCTATTGACAAACTTGACATTGATTTGATGCAAACCTTTACTCAGGGTAGGTAAAGTATAGACAAATCCATGTTTTTCTGCTAAGGCTGCACCACCAAAAGCTGATACTAAATCTTTCCTTGAAACGGCAGCAGGAATATTGGCAACTTTAACATTATTAATAAAAATATCCACACTTAAAGTTTTCCCTAAATCAAATTTATCTAAAGCCCAACCTGATACTTGATAACAGTCAGCCAAATCAATATTTCCTACCAATTCTGTTTTTATAGTTGGGTCTGGAACAGGTGTTTCAGTTTGTTTTGTAGGGCAATTAATTACCTTACCAGACTGTGCAATAAATTTATCATTTTGCCCACAAATCCGTGCTTTCACAACGTGGCTTTTGCCATCTTTCCACCAACCATCATCTGGCATTGTATATAAAAATCCATGATAACGGGCATCTTGATTGTTAAAGACTTTTACTAAATCGGCTCTTTCTAAACTTGCTGAAACAGTAGCAATTTTTTTATCATCTATGGTCAAAATTACATCTACGGCTTCTTTTAAACTCCCTTTGTCTAATGCCCAACCGAGTATTTTCTGGCAATTAGCTTCGTCCAAAAAGCCTTCTGGGTCTTTATTTTCGCAGATACATTTACCATATTGCTGACAAGCAAATTCTCGAATCTCACGGGTTGTCCCTACTACAAAAAAGATTTCATTTTCTGATGTCCCTTTGGTGCTTTGTGAGCTTTCACGGCTAAAGCCCATAAAACTTGCAGAAAAGTCTTTTGCTTGGGTAATATCAGTTTTTTGTCCAACTTTCACCTTACCGTTATCTTTCCAATACATTCCTAAACCAAAATCATTTTTATCAACAACTGCGTGCCAATTTTCTGATAATGAGTCAGTTAAAGTTTCAGTTTTTAAATCTTTAAGGTTTTGGCTCTGTATCGTTTCGTTCTTCCATGGATTAGAACCTTTGTAATATTGCCATTTGTCAAAGTCTTTGTCTAACCAAGCATAATTCAAGAATTGTGTCGTTGCGTTGGCTGCTAATCCATCAATATTTCGAGTTTGTTTTACTTTAATTTTTACGGAATTTCCCTTGAGAATAATTGAATATTCATTGGTAGCTTGGGCATCAACCTTCGAGAAAACCTTGGCACTTTTTTCATTCAAATAAGCCAACTGCCAAAGATTTGATTTAATATTTAGTTCTCCCGTATTGGCATCAAACTTTGTACTTATGGGTGAACCTCCCATAAACTCTGCACCATCAAGACCATTAGCAAGATTTCCCTGAATGACTCCATTCCAATTTTTAGGAATATCTTTTTGTGTAGGTAATAAATCTGAGATATGCTTGATATTTGTCCCCGAAGGCTTCCATGTTTGGGGCGTTTGAATAGATGTGGAAAGCCCCATTAGCCTACCATTATTGAAGGTATTAATGAGATTTCGAGTATCTGAATTTTTACTTAATTGTACAATTGCACCGCCAAGGGTTTTGTCGAAACCAATCGTGATAGTATCATTTGTGATATAGAACCGATTACCGATTTCATAATATCTTGTCTGAAAACGACGACGAATTTCTGGTAAAATTGCTTGCCATACTTTATCTCGAATCGCTTTCATACCAGCATCAGAGGGGTGATCCGAAACAAAAACATTGGCAAATTGCCCAAGAGCAACGTTTGTTTTATCGTCGTAAAGTCCCCCCAAATTGATAAAATCATACTTATAGGTTTGGCAAACTCCCAAAAGAGAATAGTCTTTGTGGATGTCAGACCAAAAACAATTAGAAACATACACTTTCATTTGTCTTTGGTTGCCAATGTAATCAATAAGTTCTTTTAGTTTTAGGTAAAACGTATTGCTATCAAAGTAATTAGGCAAATTTTCTCCAATACGAATGATAAGAATATCAGGCTTAAAATCTCGATAAACAAGTAGATTTGTAGGCTTATAATTGAGAAAATCTCTTTCAAAAGCTGCAATATTTCCTCTAATGACTTCTGCTTCTGGCTGATAGCGTTTAATATCGTTTGTTAATAGACTAACATAGTCTTTTTCGATTGAAGACGCCGCCATGCCACAACTATTCGTCCAACCAATACTGGGTTCTGGAGTATTTATTGTGATACTATTTCCTAAAACAGCCACTTTTAATGAAGCATTTCCCTGAGAAAATAGGAAAAAAGGAAAGAATATAAAAAGAGCTAATGTTTTATACATTGGGTTAATTTATCTAAACTTTACATTTTTGAGCCTTAAAAATTTCTTTTCAACCAAGTGCCAAGAGCAATAACTGAGCGGAATCACACAAAGGATTGTAAGCATAATAAGCACAAAAATACTACTATTTTTTCCCAAATAATAAACAATCAATTGTTGAACAGGGAAAGCATAAATATAAAAACCATACGAGAAATCTCCGTAACGCCCAAAAGAGTTGAGAATACCTTTCTGAAATCCCAAATAGAAAACAATATACGGTAATGCTATGTAAGAAATTATATGCAATAATGTTGGCGTTGTAATATGAGCGAACCATAAGCCAAACCAAACAAAAATTGCTAAGGCAAAGAATGTAAAATTGAAAGAAATCTTGTCTTGATATAATTTTATAAGTGTACCTGCAAAAAAGAAAAGACCAAAATCTAATAAATCAACAAGGTGAAGATGTAAAATAGGGAGAATTTTAGTGGATAATCTATTGGTAGCTGCTACATAGTATTCAAGAGATAACCCCAATACAAACACTAACAAGACAAAATTCCTTTTACTAAGGATTTTTGTGAAGTGTAAAATCAATAAAACCAGATACATCGTAAACTCGTAGGCAAGTGTCCACAAAGAGCCATTGATATTTTTTACAGGATTTCCCTGAAAAACACTTGGCAAACTATCAGAATAGAAAGGATACATTTTCAGCATCTTGAAATACGATAAAGTTTCTGGATGTTGAAAATACTCAGTTAAAGAAAGCTGAGTCGCCAAAGGACCTAACACAATGACAGTCAGACAAATAGCAATAAATAAACCAGGAAAAATCCTTAAACTTCTTTTCCAGAGGTACGAAGAATAAGAACTACTATTTTGGATACTCTGGCAAATAAGATAACCACTCACTGAAAAGAAAATACAGACCGCATGATGAGCCGTTGAGAAAACTCCGCCAGTAGCTAATGTAATGAAATCATAAGTTCCTCTATCAGAAAGTGGGTAAGCGTGTCCAATAATTACTAAAATTGCTGCAAAAAGGCGAAGGAAGTCAAAATTATTTTCACTATTGTTTGTACGTAAATTCATATAAAAATGAAGCTGTTTAAAGCAAACTCTATTCCTGTAAAGACGAAATAGATGAGTAAAGGGTTGTAAAAAATATTTATTTCTCAAAACAAATAAAACGCCCCAATTCCTGTAAAATTACTAATATCTCCTTGAATTGAGAAATTGTGTCCATCATTAACATAATCGCTTTGAGAGGCTTTTGCACTGAAATAATTGTAATTGATCCCAGCATTTCCGAGACTCATATTTAGCATAACTTTTTCATTCAACTGATAAACAAAACGGATTGGGGTGGCATTTGCATTCGCACCAATAGCCCAAGAACTACTCTCAGATTCAGCAAAAGGGGATTGATAATTGATTACTTTATTACTGCCAAAACCTCCCAAAACAGAACAGGTCAATGTGGGAGCATAGTAAAATTGCTCAAAAACCTTCACGAATTTTCCATACTGTATGGTTGGTCCCAGATTGAACGAATTATTTTTATTCGTATTTGAAGATGTGCCAGAACTTTGACTATTACCAATTGCTAAACTGAAACCATAAGCAGTATATGTATTATTTGCTCTGATTTTACCTGTAAGAAAGGTAGCGTTAAACCCAACGTCTTTAGAACCATAAGATGAAGATGCCATAGCACTATTACCGTTCTGACTTCTCAACATCAAACCTAAACTCCCACTATAAATCCGTTTACCAGCAAAGTTTTGGGAGAAAATCGGGGAAATTAATAAGAAAAGTAATGCGAGGGTGATGTTAGTTTTTTTCATAATTTTTGTAAGTAGAGACGTTGCACGCAACGTCTAATAAACGGTTGCACGCAACGTCTGGTGGACTAAATATTTAAGGTTGAAAACTAAAATGAATTTAGTTAAAAAATTTGTGTAACTATTTTATTATCAATACTTTAACAAATAATTAACTTTCTAAGTATTTACGTTTTTTATAAATCTGAGCATCTGACATCACCCCAAAGACATTGCGTGCAAAGTCTCTACTGCTCTTCACCTGCACGGTCTTCGTTCACTTTTTTGCGTTCCCTTTGCTCGGTTGGGGTCTTTAGTTTTTTGTAAAATCTGTACTGAATTCCCAACATGGCAAAACGGGTTTCGTTCTTCTTGAAATTGGTTGCTGTAAAACCTAAACCTTCCGTCAGAGTGGATTGTTGTTGGGTATTGAAAATATCATTAACCCTCAGATTTATTGAAACTTTTCCTTTATAAACATCATATTTTGCCCCTAAATCTGCCGTGTAAATTGTGCTGACAATCCCTTGTGGCGTAAGCAATGGTGACCGATAATTATGAGAGAATTGAATCGCTAAACTCTTACTCGCTTTTACCTGAAAATTCAACCTTGCCGTCACACTCAGGTTACTTCTTTTGAAATTCCCTGCTTGTGTTTGTCCTTGTAAATCCGACTGAAAAACGGAGATATTCCCATTTGTTCTAAGCCATTTTGCCAAACGCTGAGACAGTATCAATTCAAGCCCATAAGAGTTATTTTGATTGAGGTTCTGAAAGGTCGTCAAAGTGGTATCGCCACCAATAATCTGACGAACCCTTGCTACCGAATTTTGAATATTTCTATAAAATAAAGTAGAGTTAATTGAAAAGTCTTTTTTGTAGAAAAGGTGCGTCAGTTCAAAGGAATTGACGTTTTCGGGCTGTAAAAATGGATTTCCAGTTGACAAATTCAACAAGTCATTCGTGTTTACGAAGGGGTTCAAAGCACGGTAACTCGGACGATTGATTCTTCTGGAAAAATTAACCTGAAACTGCTGTTCTTTATTGATTTGATGATTCAAAAATATACTCGGAAACCAATTCAAATACCCTCTCGTGATGGGATTTGCCTTCGTTTTTTGGTCAATCACAATGTCTGTATATTCGGCTCTAATTCCTGCCAAAATATTCCAAGAATTCCATTTTTGCCCCCAATTCACGTAGCCCGCATGAACGTTTTCGTCATACACAAAACGATTGCTTCTTCTTAGGTCAACCTTGAAATTATTGGTTCTAACATCCAAGACAGCATAGATAAAATCATTGTCAAACTCTCGGAATGAAGACCTCAAACCTGCCTCAATTTTTGCCGACGTTCCAAAAGGTTGCACATAATCCGTTTGCAGAATCGTGGTTGAATTTTGGTTAGTTGCCCTACTTTGTTCTATTCGCCTTGGTAAGTAAGTCGATGGCGTAGAAAATTCTCTAAAAAAGTAGCTTTGAGTGAAGTCATTGTCGTCGTAACCATTGTTGGTGATACGAGTAACATCAACCGTTAATTCTTGTCCAGATTTATCAAAAGTTTGTTTGTAGCCCAAGAAATAATCCACACCCAAATCACTTCCTTTTTTGAACCCATTTCTGAGGTAAAGTCTTGGTTCTGAACCAGTTTCTGGATATGATGTTGTGCTATAACGGTTCTCATTGTTACGGTCATACGCTTGTCTGCTAAGGACATAGCCCGAAAAAGTAGCTCGTTTTGTCATGAAAAAATCAAAGCCCAATTTTATATTTTGGTTATTGTCCCGATTGATTTCTTCTGAATTTTGATTGATTTCGCTACTCCCGAACTTACTATTTTGCTGACGGTCTAAAGTCTGAGCATTTACCCGATGAAAATCCCTTATATTGTAATCCGTAAAAACATTCCACCGCCCTTTTCGTAAATTCATGCTGATGCTCCCGTTGTACTTGTCTCGTGTGCCAACATTGAAGTTTGTTCTGAGATTATAACCCGCATTTTTACTTTTTTTCGTGACAATATTAATGATTCCAGAAGTACCATCGGCTTGGTATTTGGACGATGGATTCGTGATAATTTCTACACTTTCAATCACATCAGCAGGGAGCATTTCGAGGGCAGATTGGCGGTTGGATGTCGTAATTCCCGATGGGCGACCATCAATCAAAATCAACAAATTTCCACTACCCCGCATCTGGATTTCACCATCGGGCGTAACAATGACCGATGGCACATTTTGCAAAACATCCAACGCAGTCCCTCCGACAGTCGTGAGGTTCGCCCCGACGTTGAAAATCCTTTTATCAAGGCTCATTGTCATTTCCTGCTTTTGTTCAGAAACCGTCACTTCTGCCAGCGTTTGCGTACTGGTTTGTACGAAAATTTTACCCAAATTCTCTTCTGCCGACTGCAATTTTACTTTATCAGATTTCCATTTCTGAAAGCCAACCGACTGAATAACAATACGATAGTTCCCCAAAGGCAAATCATTTATCTCGAAAACCCCTTTTTCGTCAGTAAGTCCACCGCTAACAACTTTAGTAGAATCTTTCCCTTTAAAAACCGCAACACTGGCAAACTCCAAGGCTTGTTCTTTGTCATTTTGGATAGAAAGAACCCGCCCCGTAATCTTGCCAGACTCGACGGCAACTTCAGAATTTTCACCCATTGCAAGGCGTTTTGCTTGCTTTTTTTGGGCGAAAATTGTGCCTGTGAAAAACAAAAGTAAAAGCGATATAAAGTAACTTTTTTTCAAAGTAATTATGGGTGATTTTCTTGGAATTCAAAACAATTCGCCAAATGTATAAAAATAACACAAACAAAGCATCCATCTCTACCGAATCATTGAATAATCGTTGTATATATTCGTTTTACTTTAAAACATAATTGAGTATTAGAAACTGTTTCAAAATAGTTTCGAGAGAATGAGGTTACAGAGGAACGCCTCCCGCAGAGTTACACAGAGAAAAAGTTGAGAACCACTGAGGAAACTCTATCTCTTAGCTCTCTGTGTAGTCTCAACGATGACTAATTACCACTTTAAAACAGCTTCTTAGTGAATCATCCCGTTAATTTTTATCAAAAACAGGATAACATTTTTTAAAATATTAGGTAACTTTCACAGATATAAAATAAATCGTTTATTATGAAAAACTTCATCAAACACTCACTCCCTTTGTTGCTAATTTTAGCAATAATTCAGCAAATTTCTGCTCAGACTTTAACTATTGACGAACTCAATAAAAAATTGGGTAAAGGCATGAACATGGGCAATATGTTTGAAGCACCCAACGAAACCGCATGGGGGAATCCCTTCAAAGATGATTATTTCAAGCGAATTTCTGAATTAGGCTTTAATTCTGTGAGAGTACCAATCAGGTGGGATGTGACAGACCGTGCTTCACAAACTTCGCCTTATACCGTGAATCCAGTATTTTTGGCTCGTATCAAAACGATTGTCGATAATGCCATTGCCAATAAGCTCTATGTGATTATTAATATGCACCATCACGAAGAGATTTTTACTGACCCCGAAAAAGTAAAACCTCGTTTTTTGAGCCAATGGGAACAAATAGCTACGTATTTTAAAGATTATAACCAGTCGTTACTCTTTGAAATAATGAATGAACCGCACGACAAATTAACGCCCGAATTATGGAATGTATTCATGGCAGATGGTTTGAAAGCCATCAGAAAAACGAATCCAACAAGGGCAGTTTTGGTTGCCCCTGGCGAATACAACGGCTTGGGGGCTTTGCCTAAAATAAAATTACCCGACGATAAAAATATCATCCTGTCGATTCACTACTACAATCCTTTTCAATTTACCCACCAAGGGGCTGAATGGATTGGGGGCGATGCCAATAGTTGGTTAGGCACAAAATGGGAAGATTTGGAAATGGAGCGAAACCAAGTAGAATCTGAATTTAGTTACCTCAAAACCTTCCAAAAACAGGCTAATATCCCCGTCAATATCGGAGAATTTGGAGCTTATTCAAAGGCAGACATTACCAGTAGGAACAAATGGACAACGTTTTTGGCTCGTTGGTTTGAACAACAAGGATACAGTTGGGCATATTGGGAATTTAGTGCGGGCTTCGGTATTTATGACCCTGCCACAACTACGTACAAGCAATCTTTGGTAGATGCCCTAATAAAAAATCCACTTCCAGCGGCTCAAAAATTACCGACAAAAGAACTCTATAAAAGCAATTTCAATAACGGTACCGATGGTTTTAATATTTCGGTTCAGCCAGGTTCGCAAGCGAGTTTAATGAATAACTCAAATTTAGTTATTGATGTAAAAACTGCGGTTTCAAACAGTTGGCACGTGCAATTAACCAAAACCGATATTAAACTCGAAACCTCGAAACGGTATTTAGTAACGATTCGTGGTTTTGCGGATAAAAACGTAGCCATATCAAATTATATTGGGCGGGCATCTGGTGACTATGCCAGTTATTCGGGCTATCCTCAGTTGACTTTCGGAACGGTAGAAAAAGACATGACGTATATTTTTACGATGACACAACCCACTGATAATAAGGCTCGTATGAGTTTTGACATGGGTTCAACTATCGCAAAATTTACGATTACGAACATAAAAATTGAAGAAATTCTGGAAGCAGTGGTGGTAATACCTCTGGGAAATGAAGAAGAAAATGACACAACTGTTATAGGTCCAAACCCAACGGGAGGCATTTTACGAATAGAAAATTTAGAACAAATGAACACCCTTGAAATGACAGATGCAATGGGCAGAGTTTTCTTGGAAAAAAACGTAAAAGGACAAAAAAGCGTTGAAATTGATTTGAGCCATAAACCAGAAGGAATGTATTTATTAAAACTAAAGGGTGATAAAAAAGAGTTTATTCGGAAGGTGATTAAGAAATAAGGTACGGGAAATTTTAAAAAGTAAAGTACCAATTTTACAACAAAAGGCACTTAGTGGCACTCCACAAATGAAACAAAAGTAAATCTTTGTTTTCTTTGTAGTGTGCCACCCAGTGCCTTTTGTAATTAGAGGTTTTAACATGATTATTGAGCAAACTGGCGGAAAGTGGGTATAAAAAGTGAGTTACAGCCAGATTGATAGTAAAGTCCTGACTCACCGCTCGCCCCAAACTCCGTCTGATAATAGGTTTAGCGAAACGTTCCTACGACCAGAATCATTTTTTTTACAACTCATGTTTATTCGTCAATTTCCAAACTGAATTTTTCAATTAAAGGACCAGATGTAAAATCATCACCACTTAACTTAACTTCAATATTAATGAGAGCCTTCGGTTCCTTAGGTATTAATATCAAGTCACTTTCGAAAACATCTTCTTTTGTAGTTTTTTGTGGAATAATAATCTCTATTTCATGATTACTGTTTTTGATTCTTGACACTGTTTTATATTCATTTGAATTAACGATTTTAATAGCATCCCAATTCAGAAGAGGTTGTTGTATGTAATTGCCAAAATAATGAGAGGAGCTTCGATTAACTTTTTCATAGTCTCTAATTTTATGTTGTATATCATATGCTGTTTCAATATCGAACGACGAATTTTTCTCTACTTTAAAATCTACTAAAAATGAAATACTTTTATTTGAGATATTTTCAATAGATAATACAAGTAATTTCACGTTGCATTTTACAGAACTATATTCCACGAAGCCATTTTTAACAGTACAGAATAGTTTTACATCGGGCTTCCTATCTTTTTGAGAATATTTAGCTTCGTATATCTTATCCAAATCTGCCCTGTCAATTCTGCCTATTTTTGTGCCTTTACGAATGACCATAGCACCTTTATGATATCTAACTTTATTGTTCTCTATAATTTCATTTTTAAATAAATATGGTCTATTATCATTATCAAAAATTCTAAAATAAGCTAATTTGAAGTCATTATGTAGAAAAGTTTTATACTCAAAGTTAATTTCGGGTTCAACATTACTTTTTAAATACTCTTGATACTTTGCTTCATCCTCAATATTTTCCAATGTATGGTAGCTATTGGCTACTCCATCTTTCTCAATCACTCCCACAATAATGTACTTGTCTTCATTAGATGGATGATTTGCCATTGATGAAATATCTTTGAGTAGTTCATGCTTCTTTTGATTTGCTCCAAGTATATATTGCTCACGTTTAAAATCTAACAAATAGCTTTCTGAATGGTATTCAATTAATTCTTTAACTTTATCTAACATCTTCTTACTTTTATAATTTTCTCCAAATCTAAAATATTAATTCAATAAAAAGATATTCCTTTCTCAAAAAGGAATGTCTAAAAAAAATCATTTACCCAAAATTACTTCTTCTTCAACCCAACCAAATACTATACCAAATCTACGGCTTTGTCTTTGGTCATTCCTTCCATTAAACCTGTGGGCATCATGGAGTTAGGTAATTGTTTCATGGATTTTACGTAAGCGGTTTTATAAGTTATCCTTCAAAATAGTAGCATTTTTGTAATGCAAAGAGATAATTAAACCGTAATTTTAAGGAAAAACAAAAATAATATGGGATTAGTATATGCAGATATTGAATTAATTAATAGTGGTGATTTAGAAATGGTACGCCGCAATGTAATTGACCCAGAGGAAGTTAGGCATATTAACATAAATATGCTGGCTGATAGTGGTGCGTACATGATGGCAATTAATGAAAATATACAAGAATATTTAGATTTACCTTTTGTTGAAAAACGCAAGGCTGTCATGGCAGATGCTACGGTAGTTGAATATGATGTAGTTGGTCCCGTTCAAGTAAGATTTGCTAATAGGAAAGCGGTTTGTAATGCCTTCGTTTTGAAAGGTGATACAGAGCCTCTTTTAGGAGCGATACCAATGGAAGAAATGGACGTTTTGATTCATCCACTTAGACAAGAATTAATCGTAAATCCAGAACATCCAAATTATGCGGTGTTGAAGATGAAATAGATAAAACATACAACAAGAAAGAATTACTATTGATATGACAGATGACGAGAAAATTATAAAAGATGTCCTTTGGGGAATGTATCAAGAAAATATTATACAAGGAAGACATCATGAAACCCAAAGAGCCACAGTAACGGGGGCAATAATTGCATTTGTAGGGCTGGTTATTAATGGGACAAATTTTGATAAAGTTATTGATAAAAATGATTTGCCTTTTGCAATATTTTTAATCTTTATAGGAATTTTCGGAGCTGTTTTTTCGTACAAACAGTATGAAAGATATCTATTACACACAAAACGAGCAAGTAAGTATAGAAATGAACTTGATAATTTACAGTTTGACGGGTTAATTCGTAAACTAAAATCAATCGCCGATGAAGAGCATAACAAAG
Organism: Cytophagales bacterium; assembly: GCA_013298865.1. Taxonomy (GTDB): domain Bacteria; phylum Bacteroidota; class Bacteroidia; order Cytophagales; family Spirosomataceae; genus JAAFJL01. Next base: position 22,527 of record JAAFJL010000084.1, read on the forward strand.
AGTTTACCAAATCATCAAAACTAAAATTACACTATCTATGGATGTCAATTAATTTATTTGTAGCATTGATAGGAATGATTTTAGTTTTCATTGAAATAAGGTCTTGACATTTTTATACAAACAAAAAAACGGATTCCAACCTCAAAAAAGAGCCTTAGAATCCGTTTTTATTTTACCTCAAATTATAATCTACTTCTTCTTCAACCCAACCAAATACTCTACCAAATCTACGGCTTCGTCTTTTGTCATTCCTTCCATTAAACCTGTGGGCATCATGGAGTTAGGTAATTGTTTCATGGATTTTACGTTGGCGGTTTTTAGGTTTTGGACAATTCCGCCTGGCATTTTTAACACTAAATCTGTTTCTGTTTTTGAGGATAAAATGCCGTTCAAAACTGAGCCATCCTTCATTTTTAATTCCCATCCTTCATAGCCAAAACCAATTCCTGCATCTGGGTAAAGTATCGCTAAATATTGTCCTTCTTTTGGTAATTTATCGCCAATTTCAGAGAGTTTGGGTCCAAAATCTATGCCTTCGCCGTTCACTTGGTGACATACCGAACAGTTGGCAGCAAAGACTCCTACGCCCTTTTTAGCATCGCCATTCATCGCCATTAGTTCTGACATTGGCGGTAATTTTGTTTTGGTGTTTGCCGTAGTGTTGCCTAAATATTTTGCTGCATCAACTCTCACCGTTCTTCTCCATGCCCTACTCACGCCATCCACCGCCACAGGAATGAAGTCTTTTTGAATTTTGCCTTCCTTCAAATAAGCCAAAACCATGTCTTCTCCACCCCAACTACTACCTAAAAAACGAGTAGCTTCTCTACGCAAATTGACCGATTTTGTCTTATCAAACATCACCGATTTGATAAAATCTAAATGTGGTTTTCCGCCCGTCCAGCTTACCGATTTTAGGGTATTTATTGCCAATGCTTCTTGTTTTGGATTGTTTATCGTGGTTTTCATCAAGGCTAAACCTTCGGGAGAATTCACCAAAATATCCCCAGCTTCACGGATAAATTCACCCTTCCCAATCATCTTCAACAATCGATTATTTTCCTCTGGTAACTGGTATCGTTGTTGCATTAATATAAATTCTTTCCCTTCCAAAGTTGCCATTAATTTCGTCAAAGATTCCTTCGCTACGGGTGATGCTTTCACAAAATCAGCATCTAAGTGACTCAGAGCCAGTTTGTTAATTTGATTTTGTTCGGCAGAATTCCCTTTCAACATCGCCAATAAAGTTTCCGATTTCGACTTACCATTATTAAAATCAAAGGCTCTGAAATATCGCAAACGCTCTTTCAAATCTGTTTTAGAATCTGTCGCCAAACTTGCCAAGAACTTCACGGATTCGTTGGTTCTTGCTCGCCAAACGATGTCTCTACTCGCCGAGGTTTGAGTTGGGTCGTTTACTTTTTTCAAATAAGCCGCAAAAGAAGCATCCCAATTTTCGGAAGCACCAATGCCCAAAGCCTCCAAATACCAACGGTCTTTGCCGTCGTGTTGGGTTGCCAAAGTAGCCCAAAGTTCTGCGGCTTCGGGCGATTTATTTCCGTGCAATGCCACCGCACACTCTCGGCGAACTTGTGGGTCAGCGTCTTTTACCAAAGTTTTCAAATAAGAAACAACGTCAAATTTCAACTGACGAGCGGCTCTGATTCCTGCAATTCTGATGTCTGGATTGGCATCTGCCAAAGCCAATTCTGTATATTTTTTACCGTCAATCATTTTGCACAAAGCCCAAAATGCACGTGCTTTCATGCGTGGATTCGCTGAACCCCAAAGTTTAACTAACTCAGCCTCAGAGGCTTTGCCAAATTTCATCAAGGCTTCCCAAGCCAAATAACGAGTTGCTAAATTAGGACTTTGCAAAGAAGCTACCGCCCCCGCAGGAGTTGATAAATCCATGGCAGGGACTTTATAAGGCGTGTTTGCAGGAGCAATTCTATAAACACGTCCACGCACTTGGTCGCCCGCTTGGTGACCGCCCACGCCTGGGTCGTACCAGTCCGCTACAATCAGCGAACCATCGGGGGCAACGCACACATCGGCAGGACGAAACCACTGGTCTTTTTCCTGTTTCATGATGTTCACAATCTCGGCAGAATAACCCGCCCCAGATTTTTGAACAGGGTAGGAGCGAACCACATTATGCCCAGGCTCACAGTGAATCATTTGTCCCTGAAAAACCTTTGGTAAAAGCGTTCCTTCGTACACAACCATGCCCGTAGGCGAACCAGAGCCTGTTTGTAGGAGATTTGGCATTGTGCCAGGGTCGTTCAAATGCCAATGTCTTTTCGGAATTTCCTCCTCTATATTGGTACGATTTACATCCCACGACGCACGGGTCAATTGGTCTTTGTAGCCATAACTTCCATATTCCATTACGTAGTTAATTCGCACACCTTTGTTGCCATCATCATCATTATCAGACTGCCACATCGTTCCGTAAGAATCAACGGCAACTTCGTAATTATTTCTAAAATCATCTCCTAAACATTCCACCTCAGAACCATCCATATTGCAACGGAAAACCATTCCTTCTTGGTA
>JAAFJL010000085.1 GCA_013298865.1 Cytophagales bacterium
TTTTCTTAACTCTCCTTCATCTCACCATTCAACCTTGCTTTTTTTACCATTTATCCAAAAATAAATAATATTCTCATACAGTACCTTGCATCACAAAGTACCTTTTTATATCTTTACATCATCGAAATAGAAAAAGTAAAATCACAGATAAACTTATGGATTTAGAAAATGCAAAAGTGCAGATGCGAAAAGGAATTTTAGAGTTCTGTATTCTGCACATTATATCTCGGGGCGAAGTCTATGCCTCAGATATGTTGGACGAACTAACCTCCGCCAAAATTATGGTTGTCGAAGGTACGCTTTACCCACTATTGACCCGCCTAAAAAATTCGGGACTGTTGGATTATAAATGGGTCGAGTCTGTCTCTGGTCCTCCCAGAAAATATTATGTCCTGACAGACAACGGCAAGGACTTCTTGAAACAGTTAGAAGATTCTTGGGTAGAACTACAAGGCTCTGTTGTTCAGATAGTTGAAGATTCTTTTCATCATCATAATAAAGTAGTCGAGACCCCAGCCCCCGAAGCGTCGGTCGCCCAACCCCCAGAGGGAGAGTTAAGCTCTGAAGAAACTTCCAAAATATAAATTATTTTAATTTTAAACAAGAACCCTTCCTTTGGCAGGCTGTATTAAGTTTTATTTAAAAATTAAGAATAAAGAACAAGGAATTAAGAATAAAGAAGTCGGTACTTCAATTTCCACATTATCTAATTCCTTCTTAAATCTCCATTCCTTGTTCTTTATTCTGACTTAATTTTCACAACTTAACAGTCTTGCTCTCTTTCGGAGTAAGGGGCTTTTTACTCAACATGAAAAAGACCATATCAATCAATATCGCAGGCATCGTTTTTTATATCGAAGAGGACGGATATGAGAAATTAAATGCTTACCTAAAATCTGTTCAGAAATACTTTTCCTCTTACGAAGGTTCAAAGGAAATCGTTGAGGATATTGAGGCAAGGATTGCTGAAAAATTTTGGAATAAACAAAAAACCGAAGAAAAACAGGTGATTTCTCTGCAAGATGTAGAAGAATTAACCACTTCTATGGGAACCGTTTCTGACTTTCAAGCAATTGCCGAAGATGAAGACTTAGCAATGGCAGGTACTGCACAAAAAGCGGAGGATAAATCTACGAAAACTGCCCAAAATGATGCTAATCAGCAAGATTATAGCAAAGAGCAACCGTTTTCAGGTACAAAGAAACTCTATCGGGACGGTCGTCGGAAAATCCTTGGGGGTGTTTGTGCAGGAATTGCCCATAATCTTAACCTTGATCCGCTTTGGGTACGTTTGGCATTTGTGGTTTGCTTTTTTGGCTTTGGTCCAATCACGGCTGGGGCATTGAGTGGTGTTTCATTATTGCTTTATTTGGCTTTTTGGGTTTCTTTTCCAGCCAATCTTGGTTTAGAAGAAAATAAGGATATTCGTAAATTTTACAGAAATCCAGAAGGTAAAGTTTTGGGCGGAGTCATGTCTGGAATTGCTTCTTTTACAGGTTGGGATTTAGGGCTAATTCGTCTATTGGCAGTACTAAGTATCTTCGTATTTGGTTCTGGTCTAATACTTTATTTGGTACTGTGGATGATTGCCCCAGTAGCAAAAACTTTAACTGATAAAATGAAAATGACGGGCGAACCTATCACGCTCGAAAACATTGAAAGTAATGTCAAGAAAGCCCTGAACGTAGAGAACAAGCCTGAGCAAACGCTTACGAGTGTACTACTTTTCCCTTTCCGTGCTTTGGCTTCTATTTTTAAAGCAATGGGACCTTTGGCAGGTTTTATGTTAGCTGTTATCAGAATTTTTGCAGGTGGATTAATGATTTTTGTAGCACTTGTTTCTGTTTTTGCCTTTGTTTTTGCCTTAGTTACAGGACTCGCAGCCATTGAAAACAGCCATGTTCACTTTGGTGATATGCCTTTGGGCTTGCTGACGAGAGATATTTCTCCTACTCTAATCATCTCTGTATTTTTAGTTTCTATTGTTCCTTTGCTCGTTCTTGGTTTGTTAGGACTTTGGCTAATTTCTAAACGTAATTTTTTCAATACAACTGTTTCTTCAAGTTTATTTGCTGTGTTTTTTGTAGGCTTGGTTGGTACTTTGGTGATGGGTGTACGTTATGCTAAAAATTTCCAAGAGACTGCCAGAATCGAAAAAACTTTTACTTATTCAATGGGAAATAAAACCCCAATGTTAGAGAATTCATACATTGATAATAGCTTCCAACTCAATACAAATCTAAGTCTTGAAGGTTACGAAGGAACAGATTTGAAATTAGAACAAACCTTTATTGCAGATGGTAAAAATAGAAAAGCTGCCGAAGAAAATACCCAGACGATTCTGTACAATGTTACTCAGAAGGACTCTTTGCTTACATTTCCAGAAAATATTGAGTTAAAAGAAAAAAGTGTCTATCGTGACCAACGCCTGAGAATGAAGTTGTTGATTCCTTTCGAGAAACCTTTCAGTATGACTCGTGGATTTGCTCGTTGGATTAAAAATGAGTTGGATTGGAAGTATTTCAACGATGACGACAAAGACATTTTCAAAGGCTCGCTCTGGAAATTTACAAAAGATGGCGAACTGGTTTGTATCAACCGTTTCCCGAAAGATACGAACGAAAACGACTATCGTAATGGCTTTGGCAATGGAGATTTCAGCAAAAATTATGATGAGAAAAACTTTACGTCCGTAGCGTCTGGTTTACACGGAAATTATGAAATTATCATCGTAGAAGGAGATGAATATGAAGTCAAAATTGGTGGAAAACAAAGCGATATTGACAAATTGAATGTAACTAACCAGGGAGGAAAATTAAATATTCGGTATAATTCGAGTGTGAAAGAAGAAGATGAAGAATTTGTACAAATCAACATTACGATGCCTCGCTTAGAAGCATTGGAAGTACAAGGCAATGGAAAAACTATCGTACGGGAGTTTGAAGGAACTATCAATCTGAAAGCATCTGGAAATGCCGAGACAAAAATCAAAGGTGATTTACGCAAATTGGAGGCTACCTTGAAAGACAATGCCACACTGAAATCTTTTGATTGTGATTTTGATGAGGTTCAAATAGAAGCCTCTGATAATGCCAATGCTACCATTAGTATCACAGACAAATTAGATGCAAAAGTTAGCAATAATGCCGAAGTAAAATACTACGGACAGCCCGAAGTCAAGAAAGAAGTAAAAGATTCTGGAAAAGTAAATCAGGGGAATTAGGGAGTCGTCAAGTTTTAGCAATTTCTTTTTTGGCAAAAGACCTCGAGAGAGGTCAAACATGATTAGCCATACGTGAAACGTATGGAATTGAAATATGAGCGAATTCAACCCCGAATGGGGTTGAAGCCACAGATTAATCCATTTTTCCCCGAGTTTCACTCAGGGCTAATCAAATTCAATCCTTTCAGGATTCGAAAAGAAGAACTACGTATCACATAAATAATTAGTAACCATCTGATTTTTAATACATTAACAATAAATATTCATGACTAATCAAACTTTATCACAACGCATTTTTCATTTTCCGCTTACAAAAATTACGATTGGCATTATCGCTTGTGTGGGCGTTGTTTCGGTTGGGCAATTCGGAATCGGAGCATTACTTGATTTACTTTCGTTAGAAAAAGACATTAAAAATCTCTTGGCGGGAATCGTCATTGCATTGCTTTCATTGACAATCTATTCGTTACTTTTCAGGTTCTACGAAAAAAGAAATATCAGCGAACTTTCGACAAATGGAATAGGCAAAAATTTGGCTCTGGGCATTCTCATAGGTGCAGGTATGCAGGCATTGGTTATTTTCGTGATGTACCTCAATGGAAGTTTTTCTGTAGTCTCCATCAATAGTTTTTGGTTCATTTTGCCCTCATTGGGTATGGCTTTCACATCGGCTATTTTTGAAGAAATCTTACTCAGAGGTATTATTTTCAGAATTACAGAAGAAAAATTGGGTAGTTATCTTGCCCTATTTATTTCAGCTTTGATTTTTGGTTTATTGCATCTTGGCAATCCAAATAGTTCTCTGGTAGCGGCTTTAGGAATTTCGATTCAGGCAGGTTTAATGTTAGGAGCGGCTTATATTTTTAGTAGAAATTTGTGGTTGCCAATTGCCATTCACTTTGCGTGGAATTTTACCCAATCTGGCATTTTCGGAGCAAGTACTTCTGGACACGTCATTGCCAAAAGTTTATTGAGTACTAAAATCGAAGGAATTGAATTAATTACTGGCGGAAAATTTGGACCAGAGGGGTCAATCCAAGCTACAATTTTTGGGCTATTAGCGTCTATATTTTTGATGTTCTTGAATCATAAATACGAGAAATTGATTAAGCCTTTTTGGGTAAAATAGCTGTTTTAGGAATATTTTTTAGGTATGAGGTCGTAGGTATGAGGTATGATTTTTACCTCTGAAAAAACTTTTTTGATTCCTTTTATAGTCGAAAACCGAACAATGATTGTATCGAAACCGAACAGTGTTTAGAAATAATTTTTCGTAATATATTCAAAATCAGATACTTATATTTTTGGCATTGTATTGCTAAAGAATAAATCAGTTATAAATCAAAAAAAAGTGAGTCGCCATGCAACTTTCAGAAAGTTTGTTGCATCTTATATTCACAACTAAAACAGTTAACAACAATTATCATGAAAACTTTAGTGAGCCTCCGCAATGCAGTTCTTGCAACATTAGTCGTTTTGACTTCTTTGAGTTTGAACGCACAGAATAAAAAAGAATATAGTTTAAAAGGATTTGATGGCTTAGAATTTTCGAGTGCCTTCGTGATTGATGTAACCAAAGGAAGTACGTTCAAGGTTATGGCAGATGCCGAAAGAGAAGAAGATTTAGAGGATTTGGAAGTGGCAGTTCGTGGGGGTAAATTAATTGCCAAATACAGAGATGGTAATTGGAAATGGAACAAAAATCGTAAGCGTGTTACTTTCACGGTGGTAATGCCAACCGTGAAATCAATTGATTTTTCTGGGGCAACAAAATCAAAAGTTTCTGGCTTTGATGACTTAGAGAATATCTCAATGGAATTCTCAGGAGCATCAAGCTCTGAAATTTCTTTGAACGCCGACAAAGCAACTATCGATCTTTCTGGAGCTTCAAAAATTAAGTTAACGGGCAAGGCTTCAAAATTGAACTTGGATGCTTCTGGAGCAAGCCATTTAGATGCCTCAAACTTTTTGGTTCGTGATGCTGACATCGAAACATCAGGTGCAAGTCATGTAAAAATAAACAGTAGTAAATCATTAAATGTTGATGCTTCGGGTGCGTCTCATGTGTCATACAAAGGCGGTGCATCTGTAAGAAAAGACATTTCTGGAGCATCATCCGTGAGAGGTGAGTAAGACGATTTACTTTCTAATAAAAGGCACAAGCTCTTAGAGTTTGTGCCTTTTTTGTTGTGGGGACTTTGAGAACATGATTTTAAAAGGTGTAAAGGCGAAAAAACCTTCGGTATTTTGATAAAACCTATCACAGCAAAATCAAAAAATGCTTTTTATCCAAAGTCGTTTTTTAATTATTCTACCAACCAATATATTTCGGGGGTTTAATTCCATTCAGCCTCAAATATACAATCAGTTGTCCTCGGTGATGGGTTTGATGGTCGTTCAAAAGAAACACAATCTTTCGTTTTGTCGAATGTCCGCCCCAATAATCCAATTCTTCTTCCAAGGTTTTATCGGTCATTTGTGCAAAGGTTTCTTCGGTATAATCAAAGGCTTTACTGAGATAATCAATAATTTCTTTTTTAGACATTTGATTCCTTTTTACCTTATTTTCAGCCACTTTCAAATCAGTTGGAGGTTCTATTCCACGAATCAATTTCGATGAAATATAGTACATATTATTAGCGATATGAACTAACTGAAAAGCAAATGTATTTTCTTCATCAACAGGCTTATAGGTATATTTTTCTTCGGGCATTGCTTCTGCAACCTCAAGAGTATAGCTTTTCATGCCTTTCCATTTACTGAGGGCATCTTTGACAAATGGACTTTGTGTTTGTCCGAAAATAGGAAAATTCAAGAATAATGAAACAATAATAATTACTTTTTTCATGGTTTTTGTGGGAAAATTTTAAGCTAATAATACATCCAAACCCTCACTGAAATCTATATTTCTTAGGGTTTGGTGGTGGTCGAAAAGTTTTTCTAATAAAGAATGCAATTGTACTATTTCTTGTTCTGATAAATTCCCTGCTAATACTTTTCCAACTTTATTCATTTCATTAAAGATACTAAAAAGCTCTTTTTTGCCAGCGTCAGTAATCTTTAGCCTGACTGCCCGTCTGTCTTCTGTATCATCAAATTCTGAAACTAATGCACTCTTAATCAGACGTTTAATGACTTCTACGCCAGAAGGCGTTTCCATCATATTCTGTTTTATTAAATCTACTTTACGAATACTTTCTTCTCTGCCAAGGCTTGCCAAAAATACAAAATCATCAATTGTCGAAATTGTACTATTCATCAAGGCTGTCTTGGTGTAACCCTTCGTGAATTTGAACAAATAATTTATAAAAAAACCTAACTGATTTGCCCTCATTTGCATGGCTGCATCAAAATTTCGGGCAACAGTTTGGTTAGTTTTTGAACTCGCAAATTTCAGAAAACCTGTTATATCAGTTGCTTCCGAAGACGTTTCATATTCCTCAATTATGGGTAATAAAGCAGTGAGTAATTCAAAAGATTTTTTCATTATCAAAACAAATACGAGAAATCGGTGTTTTTAAATTAAAACATTATAAATTTATACAAAAAAATATAAAATACAATGAAAACATTATTAAATCTGCTTTCGATTATACTGATTTCAACTTCCTACGGGAATTGTCAGGCTGAAAAAAAAGAGAGAAGTGTCATCATCAATAAGGATTTCCCGAATTTGACAGCAGAAACACTCTCTGGAAAAACAATAAATTTCCCCAAAGATACGAAAGGTAAATATACTATAATTTGTGTCGCTTTTAGTGATGATGCCCAACCCAAAGTAGATACATGGACAAAAGCTGTTTTGGAAAAATATCCTAAAAACGAAGTAAATTTCTTTGAAGTGCCGATGCTAAAAAAAGGGCTAAGATTTATGCGTGGCATTATAGATGGCGGAATGCGGAGGGGAGTTCCTGCTAATTTACATGACAAAGTAGCTACTTTTTATGGGAGTTTAGAACCCTACAAAACCCAATTAATGATGACCAATAATGATGATGTTTACCTGTATTTATTAGATACAAATGGCAAGATTGTTCACATAAGTGATGCTTCTGCCAATACTGAAAAGTTGACTATTTTATTTTCTAAAATTAAATAATATGAAGATTGTCAATACTTTAGCTCGATTATCTTTTGGTATTCTGATTGCCTATGGAGGTATAATGCACTTTACGGTGGATGTTCATATTTGGAAAAACGCCTTTCTGAATGCCATTTTTGATACCCATTATCTCTGGCAAGTAATTGGCATTTTCAATTTTGTTTTTGGCGTTTTTCTGCTCTTCAATCGTTTTGTATTATTGTCTATTTTGGCACTTTTGCCCATTACTTTCAACATCTTTATTTATCATGCCCATTACCAAATGGACGGCGGTTTATTCATCGGGATTCCGATTTTTGGACTCAATCTTTTTTTACTTTGGCAATATCGTCTTCATTTCAAATCACTACTAAGTTTTCATCTTCCCAATGAATAAAATATCATTAGTTTTCTTGATTTTATTGTCCTCATTCACGGGCGATAAAACTAAAAAAGTGATAGATTTTTCACTTAAAAATATGAGTGAGAAGCTCGTTTCTTTAGCAGATTTCAAGCAAGAAAAAGGCATCATTCTAATCTTTGTGACTAACGAATGTCCCGTTTCTGAAATGTACCAAAAACGCATTGCTGATTTACAGAAGAACTTCGCCATAAAAGGTTTCCCAGTGGTAGCTATTGACCCTACGGACAGTTTTGAAGAGATGAAAAAAGTGAGCGAAAGTCGTAATTACCCTTATCAGTTTTTGTGTGATGCTACCCAAGAGATTTCTAAAAAATATGGTATTCATACCAATACGCATACGCTGGTTTTGGCAAGTACAAAACGTGGTTTCAGAATAATTTATGAAGGGGCTATCGACGATGATTATAGGGGTGAAGCAATTACAAGAAAGTATGTTGAAGATGCCATAACCCAATATTTGTCTAAGAAAAAAGTAATCATGCCCAAGACAAATCCACTTGGTTGTACGATTACCTATCGGGAATAAATTACTCATTACCCACATTCAGGGAAGCCCAAACTAAGCGAATTTCTCCGTAACTATAATCTTCGCCGAGGGCTTCTTTTAGCTCTTTGCTTTTAAAACTGGGGTTTTCTAATATCAACTCACGGATAATTTTTATCTTTTTTTCACCCATCAACTCTTCTACTTCCAAAAGCCCTTCTTTTACAAATTCCGTAAGATGACCTTCTATGGTCGAAGCCGTCAATTGGCGTTCTTCGGCTATTTCGGCAATAGTTTTCCCTTCTTTAAACATAGAAAAACTTATCTCTTGCGTTGCACCTTTGGCTATTTTTTTAACGGGTTTTATTTTCTCTAAAATCGGAGTAGCCGCAATTCCGTTTGCTTCGCAATAGGTGACAATTATTTCTAAAATTTCATCCCCATATTGCTGAACTTTCACTTTACCCAAACCACCTACTTTTGCTAAATCTGTTTTGTTTCGAGGCATTTCTTCGGCTAAATTTTGTAGCGTCTTTTGTGCCAAAACCATGTATTTTTCGATATTTTTTTCATCGGCTACTTCATCTCGCCAAACTCGTAATTGATTAAATAAATTTCCAGTTTTTGCCCCAGGTTCAGTAATATTTTGGGCTTTGAATAACTTAGATTTTTCAATTTCAAAATCAATGGCAGCATTGGATTTAGTTGTTAAATAGACTGTCGAACCGAAGCCTTTTTGATTGATTTGTAAAAGTGTCAGTTTTTCAAAAGTACTCCTAAGACTTTGTTCCCAAATTTTCGATAAAATACTTTTTGTTTCTTTATTATCGCAGGTTAAATCAATGGTTTTCAGTGGATTATAAATTAATTCTTGTGTTTTAGTAGTCAAATAAACGCTCCCTTTTTTGATTCTGTCCTGCAATTCCTCGTTTTCTTCGGGCAATATTGCTTGGGAAATTAATGTTGCTAACTGCCTTCCAAACTTAATAATTATGGGGTCAATTTCTGTATCATAGTTACTCAAGATTTGGATAATATTTCCCAAAGTACTGGTAGCCAATTGGTTCTGAGCATTTTCTATGGCTTTATGAAGCGGCAACAAGCTATTTTTTATGGCTTTGAAATCAAATAAATCTATTATCCAATCGCTCTGGGTACGCTTTTTTGCTTCTAATAAAGTTGCTTCAGACAAATCCTGTTTTTCGGCTTCTTGGTTAAAATGCGAAATCGTACTATCAGACTTCACACTTTCTTGGGTGATTGGCGTACTCAGTACCAAACCTTCAAATGTTTTACAGCGACTCAACGCCACATAAACCTGACCATGGGCAAAGGATGAAGCGGCGTCAATAATGGCTCTTTCAAAAGTAAGCCCTTGGCTTTTATGAATTGTGATTGCCCAAGCCGCTTTAATTGGTAACTGGCTAAAAGTGCCAATGATATGCTCCTGCATGGTTTTTGTATCATCCAAGACGTATTTGATATTCTCCCAAGTGGTCTGAGTAACCACAATTTCGTCCGTTTCGTTGGGGCATTTCACAAATATTTCTTCACCTTTAATCGCTGTGATTTCTCCTAATTTTCCATTGAAATATCTTTTTTCAACATTCAAATCATTCTTCACAAACATCACCTGAGCCCCCACTTTCAGTTCCAAGTTCAGTTCGTTGGGGTACATACTTTCTGGGAATTCGTCCGTAATATCAGCCGTAAAAGTGTAGGTTTTTCCAGACAATTCATTCAACTTTTCCATGTTGATGGTAAAAGCTGCTTTGTTATGACTGGTCAGGGTGATGTAATTTTCGTCTTTGGGATATTTGAAATCAGGAATGTAGCGGGTGTTCAGCAGTTTTGTACTTTCGGCGTCCAATTTTTTGTCTCGAACTTTATTAAGAAGATTAATGAAACGCTCATCTGCTTGTCTGAAAATATGGGTCAGTTCAATCGTGATAAACTGACTAATCGCAAGGGCTTTGCTTTCAAAGAAAAATACGTTTGAATAATACGGTCTTAGCATCTCCCATTCGTCTTCTTTTATCACGGGGGCAAGCTGGTGCAAATCTCCAATCATCAATAATTGTACGCCACCAAAGGGCAAACTTCGATTGCGATAACGACGGAGAACATCATCAATAGCATCCAAAATATCAGCCCGAACCATACTAATTTCATCAATTACTAACAAATCAATTGCTTTGATAGCCTTTATTTTTTCATTGTTGAATTTCCGTACAAGTGGTTTATTATCAGTCCTTTGTGCAGGAATATTTGGACCAAAAGACAATTGAAAAAATGAGTGAATCGTTACACCGCCAGCATTGATAGCCGCCACACCCGTGGGTGCAACAATGACCATACGTTTGGGCGAATTGGCTTTAATATTTTTCAGAAAAGTAGTTTTGCCAGTACCAGCTTTGCCCGTCAGGAAGACATTAGTGTTGGTAAAACGAACGTACTGGTCGGCAAGTTCAAGGCGTGGATTTGTTTGAAATGATGCTTGCATTAATGGTTTTAGTGGAATGTAATTGGAGTTTTAATAAGCAAAAGTACTACAAAAAGAATTGAACTGTAAAGAATTTACACTCCTTCATTAGTTTGCCTAAACGTTCTATGAAAGAAAATTGGTAAATTGCATAAAATAATAAAAATATGGATGCTCCCTTAAAAATTGGCTTTGATTTAAGTCTTTTGATGAAGTCTTTTCATTTAGAAATTGACCGTAAGAGTACTGAGTTACAAACTTGGCTTTCAGGAACTTATGAATTAGACAATATTCAAACGCTACTTTTAGACCAGTTATATGAAGAAGTAGAAGAGGATGGTGGTTATTGGAATGAAGAAGAATTGAAGATACAATTCGTGGGTTTGATTTTTAGAATTGCTAATGTATCTGTTCGTAACCGAGTAAAGGTTTTTTATGAACGCCCTTTGTCTGCTTTAGTGAATGGTTATCAATTATCAGTAGTGAGTGACTGTTTGGTAGCAACCCCTTTACCATTTAACACTCCTGATGCCCCATATTTTTTCTTGCAGGAGTTCAAGAAAAAACGGGGTGAAAAAAAGGACCCTGAAGCACAAATGCTTACAGCAATGTTAATCGCTCAGGAATTGAATAAGGACAATAAACCCTTATATGGTGGTTATTTGATTGGTCATAATTGGCATTTTGCTACTTTGACAGATAAAAAATACGCTATTAGTCGCCAGTATGATGCCACTGATAAACAGGATTTATTGCAAATTGTCTTTATTTTAAGAAAGTTAAAAGATATTATTTTGGAAAATTAGCCAACAAAAAAGCCAAGTTGAATGACTTGGCTTTTTTGATTATTTTAAAACGGCTTCTTACTTCTTAACCCGTCTTTCCAAATCGCTTCGTTTGATTTGGAGTGATCTTCCTAATGGCTGACCGTTGCGATAGGTAACAACTTTTAGGATAACATCTCCTTTCGGAATCTCGAACGGTTCAGTATATTTTGTTGAGAATTTATCTGGAATGGATTCGTCGATGGTATAATAAATTTCTAAACCATTCATTTCGGTTGACAGTTCGCACATTAATTTTTCTCCGTCCATTTTCATCTTGATAATGGCATCAAAAAGTGCTTTTGAGACTTTCAAGTTGGCAGCATCAAATCGCATAAAATGACTTTCTGTTCTTGATGTAAAATTATCCCAATCCTTCTTTTCTTTCGGACTCCAAACTGATTCTGCAATGGCAAAAGCACGTGGATAAGTCATGTATAATGCCTGACGGTAATTCTGAATTTGTTCTGTCCAAAGATTACCCTGTCCGCCCAAAATATACTTGGCGTCCACGCTATCTGGTACGGCTTCAAACTGATAGGTTTTTTTGAGCGATAAACTCGAATAAATTGGCACCTCAACCGAAGGGTCTCCTTGCATATAATCCAAGTACGCAAAAGTCGTCGGAGACATCACTACATCATGCTTTTGTTTGGCTGCTTCAATACCACCTTTCATGCCTCTCCAGCTCATTACGGCAGCATTTGGGGCAAGTCCACCTTCCAGAATTTCGTCCCAACCCAAAAGCGTTTTACCTTTTTTATTCACAATTTTCTCTACTCTTTTTACAAAATAACTTTGTAATTCATGGGTATTTTTCAAGTTATTTTTTTGCATTAAAGCCTTGCAACCAGCATCTTCCTCCCAATAACCATGATAGGCTTCGTCGCCACCGATATGAATGTATTTATTCGGAAAAAGGGCTGCAACTTCCGTAAAAACTTTATCCAAAAACTCATAGACTTTCTCATCCGACGGATTCAGAGTATTTTCAATCAACATCTTGAAAGTACCGTCGTCTTTCCAGTCTGCAAACCGAGTTCCAGGGTTTACATAACGTTTCAAATCTTTCTTTGTCGAAAGCTCTGGATACGCCGCCAAAGCCGCCATGCTGTGTCCGGGTACATCTATTTCTGGCACAATTGTTACATTGCGTTCTGCGGCATATTTTACTACTTCCTTGATTTCGTCTTGTGTGTAAAAGCCTCCATACGTAGCAGGTTCGCCCTCTTTTGGGTTTTCACGATTTCCGAAATGACCAAATCTTTGTACACGCCAAGCACCGATTTCGGTTAATTTTGGCAAAGATTTTATCTCGATTCTCCAGCCATTATCATCCGTTAAATGCCAGTGTAAAACATTAAATTTATAGCGAGCCATCAAATCAATGTAGCTTTTTACTTCTTCTTTCGTGAAAAAATGACGGCTCACATCCAACATCAAACCTCTCCAACCGAAGCGAGGATAATCCGTAATTTTACAATTCATAATCGGATACAGCCCCATCTGAAAATCCTTGTTCTCGGCTTGGGCGGGCATCAATTGCCTCAATGTTTGAATACCATAAAAAAGCCCTGCTGGTTTGTTGGCATTGATTTTTATCGTGAACTCATTTACTTCCAAAGTATAACCTTCATTCCCCAACTGAGCATCAGGCGTTTTATTGATGGTAAAAATGATTGCTTTGTCCTGAAATGAGGGCGTTGTCACTTTCTTGAATACCATTTTCTGACTACCAATTATGAAAGTATTCGCAAAGAATTCTGCAATACGTTTTGCATCGGGATTATCATCTGTTGCGTCCACGCTTGTACGAGCGTCAAGCATGAAAGTGCCAAAACTACTCTTGGGCATTTCATAGTTCACAGGGGCGGGGATAATCTGATTTTGAGCAAAAACTGAAAAAGAAGTAAGTAAAAAGAGGAGTGTTTTTCTCATGGTTTTTCTGAAATTAGATGATGTTTAAGGTATAAATTTAAGAAAAAATATGCCTATTTCCTTTTAGCTCAATAAACAATTCTTATTTAACGGTAAAACATTACAGAAGACGATGAGCAAAAATCCTTTTATAAATCCGCTTTTTTAGAGATATTTACGAAAAAAATTATGCCCAAACTCTATTGGATTTCTAATTTGAGAGTATTTGCCACAGTAATGGTGATTCTGATTCATACATCGGGTGGTGGACTTTTTCACTTCAAGGATGTCCCTCATAGCTGGTGGTGGGCTTCTAATATTGTTAATGGGTTTGGGCGTTTTACTGTACCTGTATTTGTAATGATTTCGGGGGCTTTGCTTCTCGGACGGGACATTGAATTGTTTAGTTTTCTACAAAAGAGATTTCTACGGGTTTGGATACCCTTCACATTTTGGGCAGTGGTTTATGTACTATATCACAACTATTTTGAGCATGGTACTATTTCTTTCTCAAAAGCTTTTACAGACTATCTTTCTGGCGGTGGCGGACTATACGGACACCTCTGGTTTATCTACATGATTTTAGGATTATATCTGCTTACTCCTTTTGTAAATCACTGGTTATCAAATGCTAATGATTCTGAAATTAATTTTTTCTTGATTTTGTGTTTTGTTGGATGTTGTATTTTTCCTTTGGTTAAAAAAACTTTAGGGATAGAAATCAAGTTAGATTTACAAAATTTCGGAGGCTACATTGGGTATTTTGTGGCAGGGTATGTCCTCAGAAATCGTAATTTCTCTATCAATAAATGGTGGTATTTGTTCGCATTTCTGCTGGGTTATTTTATCACAATTTCAGGGAATTATTACCTCACCAAATCGCTTGGTAAGTACGATAACCTTTTTTATGACTACCTCAGTCCCAATTCAATTCTAATGACTTTATCAATTTTCATGTTTTTCAAAGAGGCTCTCAACAAAGAATTTCTTCCAGCTTTAATGAATCCCTTAGACGCTTGCAGTTTTGGAATTTACCTTTGTCATCTTCAAATTATCAATATTCTTTCTCGCAAATTCGGTATCAACTGGATTTGGCATCCGCCCTTTATCGGGATGTTTGTACAAGCAGGCATTACCTTTGTTATTGGCTTTGGCTTAATCTGGATAATCAGCAAACTCCCTAAAAGTCAATGGATTACGGGGTAGGTTTTTAGTAAATGTAGTTTTGTAATAAACTAACTCCAATTATGGACAAAGCAAAGATTTCTCGTACATTTAGAGAGTCTTTTTAAACGAACAAAAGTAGCCGAAATAGACTCAGGTAAACCTTACAAACATCTTCAAACTTATAAAAATGTTGGTCAAAAAAATCCTAATTCACCAGTTTAAGCCATCCATTATGCCCCAAATTTCTAAACGTCAATTTCTCAAAAACATCACAGGTTTATCAGTTTTACCACTGATAAATCTGGATGAATTATTGGCAAATCATACCTCAACTTCTCCCATTGATTTAGCCCAAAATGAAGACTTTTGGCAACAAATTCGGAAAGCATATCATGTTACGCAAGACTTCATTCATCTCGAAAATGGCTATTATTCTTTAGCTTCCAATGAGGTTTTAGAAGAATATCTCAAGCACATCAAAACCGTAAATGAGGTTTCTTCGTACTATATGCGTACAAAACAATTTGACGATAAGCTACTGGCTCGTAAGCAGTTAGCCGAATTATTAGGTTGTTCGCACGAAGAACTAATAATTACTCGTAATACTACCGAATCTTTAGATACTATTATTTCAGGGATAAACTGGAAGGAGGGAGACGAAGCCGTGATGGCAGCTCAAGACTACGGAGCTATGTTGGATATGTTCAAATTGCAAGCTCGGCGTTATGGAATGGTGAATAAGGTAATTTCAATTCCAAATCATCCTAAAAATGATGAAGAGATTGTAGCACTTTACGAGAACGCCATTACGTCAAAGACAAGACTATTGATGGTTTGCCAGATGGTGAATATTACGGGACAAATTATGCCCGTCAAGAAAATTGTGGAAATGGCTCATCGGCATCAGGTAGAGGTTTTGGTAGATGGAGCCCATGCTTTCGGACAATTAGATTTCAAGATAACAGATTTGGGTGCTTGTGATTATTACGGAAGTAGTTTGCACAAATGGCTTGGTACACCTCTGGGTGCAGGAATTTTGTATGTTAGAAAAGATAAAATCAAGCAAATTTGGCAACTGTACGGGGAAATGGGCTTTGAAGATAATGATATCCGAAAGCTAAATCATACAGGAACTCATCCAGTAGCGACTGATTTAGCTATCCAAGATGCTATCAGATTTCATCAGAAAATAGGTATCAAACGCAAGGAAGAAAGGTTAAGATTTTTGCAAAAATATTGGACGGAACAAGTAAGGAATCACCCTAATATCGTAGTGAATACTCCCCAAGATTTGAACCGTGCTTGTGCTATTGCTAATGTTGGTATCAAAAATATCTCACCTGCTGAATTAGCCAAAATCCTATTTGACAAATACAAAATATTTACCGTAGCCATCAATTATGCCGATGTTTTTGGCGTGCGGGTTACTCCACATTTATATACCAATACGCAAGAATTAGATATTTTTGTGAAGGCTTTGAAAGAATTAGCAAAGGCTTGATTTCTAATTTTCTTGACTATATCTTTATAACTCATCGCCGATGTGCCACGTTGCCTTTGTGCATTAATATTTACAAATGTCAAACCAAATAAACACCATCATTTTCGATTTAGGAGGTGTCCTTATCGACTGGAATCCCTTGTATGTTTTCACGGATTTAATTCCTGATGAAGAACGTAGAGCCTATTTTTTTGAGAACGTTTGTACTTCTCACTGGAACGAACAACAAGATGGCGGTACTCCAATCGCACAAGCAACTGCCGAAAGAATCGCCCTTTTTCCAGAATGGGAAAATGAAATCAAAGCCTACTACGGGCGATGGGTCGAGATGTTGGGCGATGCCAATCAGGGTACGGTCGAAATCCTCAAAAAGCTCATGGATTCGCCTGATTACAGGGTTTATGCCCTTACTAATTGGTCGGCAGAGACTTTCCCGATTGCCAAATCTATTGAGCGTTTTCAGTTTTTGCATTGGTTTGAGGGGGTTCTGGTTTCGGGCGAAGAGCATTTGATAAAACCCCAACCCGAAATCTACGAATTGATTTTGAGTCGTTATGACATTGACCGTACGAAGGCAATTTTTATTGATGATAATCTCAGAAATGTGATTGCTTCAAAAAATATTGGCTTGGAGGCTATTCATTTTCAGACTTCGGAACAATTGGCGGCAGAGCTTGGACAATTATCAATTATCATTTAACAATGGAATTATATACTTAATGTCGCAAGTCCAATTTTGCGTGTCGAAACCTCTCCCCCAGCCCCTCTCCTGCTGAGAGGGGAGCAATTGTCGCCGATTTTCTCCCCTCTCAGCAGGAGAGGGGTCGGGGGAGAGGTTTTGCGACATAATGTATATAATTCCATTTAACAATTATCAGAAAGTTAAAATGCGTATAATCTTAATTTTTACATTTACTTTTTTGTCACTTCTCTTGGAAGCCCAAGATATAAAATGGTCTCCTGACAAGGACTCTTATTTTGTTCTTGAAAAAGATGAAATAGTTCGTTATGAATTGCCCAGTTTGGCTAAGTCCGTTGTGCTGAGTAACAAAGATTTGAAACCAAGCGAAACTGAGAAAAATTTAAAGATTGAAAGTTTTTTATTTTCAAAAGATGAAAAGAAATTATTGATTTTTACCAATACTAAAAAAGTATGGAGACTCAACACTCGTGGTGATTATTGGGTATATGATTTGACTTCTCGTAAACTCCAACAAATGGGTAAATCTAAACCTGTTTCGTCATTGATGTTTGCTAAGTTTTCGCCCAATGGAAGCAAAGTAGCTTATGTGAGTGAGTATAACTTGTATGTAGAAGATATTGAAACAGGCGTGATAAAACCTTTAACGAATGATGGAAATAGAAAACTAATCAATAGCACTTTTGATTGGGCTTATGAGGAAGAATTCTTTTGTAGAGATGGTTTCAGGTGGAGTCCAGACAGTAAAAAAATTGCGTTCTGGCAACTGGATGCTGAAAATACAAAAGACTATTTGATGATAGATAATACTTCGGCAATATACCCAAAAGCAATACCGGTAGAATATCCAGTTTCAGGCGAAAAACCTTCTAAATATAAAATTGGGGTGGTAAATATTGAGAATGTCAGCAATAAATGGATGCAAATTCCAGACGATAATGAGTGGGGAACTTATTTGCCCAGAATGGAATGGGCAGTCAATAGTGATGAATTAATTGTACAACATTTGAATCGAAAACAGAATGAAAGTAAAATTATGATTTGTAATTCGACAACTGGAAATACAAATACGATTTATGCTGAAAATGACCCCGCTTGGATAGACATTTTACCTAACTTGAACGACAAATATATTTATGGTGGTTGGGATTGGATAAACAATGGAAAGGAGTTTGTCTGGACTACTGAAAAAGATGGTTGGAGGCATTTATACCGTATTTCGAGAGATGGAAAAACTGAAAAACTCATCACAAAAGGTGATTATGACGTGATAAGTTTAGAAGCAATTGATGAAACAAGTGGTTATGTTTATTTCCATGCTTCACCCAAAAATGCTACTCAGAAATATTTATATCGAACAAAATTAAATGGTGAAGCTGAAGCTGAAAAAATATCTCCCGATAATCAGTCAGGGACACATGATTACGAGCTTTCGCCCAATGCCCATTTTGCAGTACATCGGTTTTCTAATTATTATACTCAATTTACAAAAGAGTGGATTTCATTGCCCAATCACAAAAGTGTTGATGGAAAAAATAAAATAGATGATGCCATCACGAAAGGTGAAAAAGCAAAACCAAATGTAGAATTCACTCAAATCAAAACTGAAGAGGACGTAACAATGGATGCTTGGATGGTGAAACCCAAAAATTTTGACCCAAACAAAAAATATCCTCTTGTAATTTATGTGTACACCGAACCTGCGGGGCAAAATGTAAAGGATATTTACGGAGTTTCAAACAATTATTTATACAATGGTAATATGAGTGTTGACGGATACATTTATATGTCTATCGACAACCGAGGAACGCCCGTACCAAAAGGCAGAGAATGGAGAAAAAGTATATACAGAAAAATTGGTCTGTTGAATATAAAAGACCAAGCCATGGCAGCAAAAGAAGTGTTGAAATTGCCCTACATTGATACTAATAGAGTAGCGGTTTGGGGTTGGAGTGGTGGTGGCACAGCAACGCTAAATTTGATGTTTCAATATCCAGAAATATACAAAACGGGTATTGCCATTGCGGCTGTTGGCAACCAACTCACTTATGATAACATTTATCAGGAACGCTACATGGGATTGCCGCAAGAAAACAAAGAAGATTTTGAAAAAAACTCGCCCATTGCTCATGTGAAAGGTTTAAAGGGCGATTTATTGTACATTCATGGTACTGGCGACGACAATGTGCATTACAATAATGTGGAAATGCTCATCAATGAATTAGTAAAAAACGGGAAGCAATTTCAATTAATGGCTTACCCAAATCGTTCGCATAGTATATCGGAAGGCGAGGGTACAAGAGCCCATTTATCGGCATTATTTACCAAATTTTTAAAGGAACATTGTCCGCCTGGTGCAATTGACAATACAAAAAAATAAACATGAGTAGCATCCCTTTTTTTTCAAAAGAAACATACTTTCAAAGACGAAATTTATTAGCCAATCAATTGCCAAACACTACTATTTTGTTGTTGGGAAATGAAGAAAATTCAATCAATTTCAAGGATAATTGGAACGTTTTTAGGCAGGATAGTTCGTTTTTGTATTATACAGGCATTTCGGTGGCAGGATTGGCTTTAATAATTGATACTGATACTGGTGAAGAAATTCTTTTTGGGAATGAATTAACCATTGATGAGATTATCTGGACTGGTCCACAGCCAACTTTGCAAGAATTAGCTGATAAAGCAGGCATCAAAAAAGTAGAACCAACCAATCAAATTACAAAATATTTGAAAGGAAATGTTGCCTACTTACCTACTTATAGACCCGAACATTCCATAAAACTTCATCATTATTTGGGTAAAAGTATTCAAGAAATAGAGAGTTTTGTCTCTGTTCCTTTGATAAAGGCAATTGCTAATCAGCGAAGCTATAAATCTGATGAAGAAATTACCCAAATGGATTTGGTCAGCACCATCACTTCACGAATGCACAAAGCCATCGTTTTGGGAGCAAAAGAAGGCATGACAGAACATGAAATCGTAGCGATTGGGCAGAAGGTATTGTGGGAAAATTATGCGAATAATTCTTTTCAACCCATTGCCACGATTAACGGAAATGTATTGCACAATCATTATTATGGCAATGTTTTTTCAGCTGGCAAAATGTTGTTGTATGACAGTGGTGCAGAGCTACAAAACGGCTATTGTGGCGATATGACAAGGACAATTCCTGTAAAAACCTTCGATACACGACAAAGAGAGATTTACGAAATAGTGCATAATGCCTACTCAAAAGCAGTTTCACTTCTCCGTCCAAACATTGCCTACAAAGATGTTCATTTAGCTGCTTGTGTGGAATTGGTTGAAGGACTAATTCAGATAGGTTTAATGAAAGGTAATGCCGAAGATGCAGTTTCACAAAACGCTCATACCATGTTTTTTCAATGCGGACTCGGACATTTGATTGGGCTCGATGTACATGATATGGAAAACCTCGGAGAAGAGTACATTGGTTACGATAATGACATGAAAAAAAGCACAGAATTCGGACTAAAATCCTTACGCTTGGGCAAAAAGTTAGAAGACAGATTTGTAATTACCGTTGAACCTGGGGTTTACATAATTCCAGCATTGATTGATATGTGGAAAGCCACAGGAAAACATAAGAAATTTATCAATTATGATGTACTGGAAACCTACAAAGATTTTGGTGGAATCAGATTGGAAGACACCTACCGCATCACAAGTAACGGAAGCCAGTTACTTGGCGAACCTCTGGCTATAAATTATAAGGAAATAGAAGAAATGAGGCGTTAAAATGATGCCTTTCATTTATCTATTGTTTATAAATGGAAGGCAAGCTAAGTTCATATTTAACGATTATAATACGTAATGTAACAATAAAAATGATACTCAATACTTGTGAAACAGTAGAATCAAGTTGAAAGTGATTAAGCAAGTAATAAAATAAACCTCCTACAACACAAACCGAGGCATAAATTTCTTTTCGGAAAATTAGAGGTATTTCATTCAATAAAATATCTCTAATTACTCCTCCAAAACAACCCGTAACAGTACCTAATGCAATACAAATGCCTGGCGTGAAATGCAAGTTTATCCCCTTCTGAATACCAATTAAAGTGAATAAACCTAAGCCGAATGAATCAAAAATGAAAAGCGTATAATTCAGCCGACTCACGAGCTTACTTGATATTAATGTCAGAAAACTGCCTACCAAAATGACGTTGATGGTGGTCACGTCTTTTAGCCAACCTACTGGCGTATTACCAATAAGAATATCCCTTAAAGTTCCACCTCCGATTGAGGTAACGAAGGCAATGATGATTATTCCAAAAATATCTAAGCGTTTACGAATCGCCGATGAAGTGCCAGAAATAGCGAACGACAACGTACCTAAAATGTCAATTATTTCAAAAAAATCAAACTTCATCGGGTGGAAATTTTTAAGGTAGTTTACTAAAATCTATTGAGGGCTGAACCCCTTTCGCTTGTTTGGTAAATTTCGTGTTTGGAGAAACATTACTTTCAGAAAAACCTCCATTTTTGAGGAAAAACTGCCCATTTTCTACCCCTCCCGCAAAATCCATTCTTTGCTTTTTTTTGCCAGTCGCATCAACCGAAAACCTAAATTCTGTTACTTCGCTCCAAGTCCCATTCGTAAGCCTAACCCACTGGTTTGACCATAAAGCTTTACGAGCCATATAACCATTTTCTACTTCAAAGTTTTCGAGGAAACCATGAAATGATGTTAAATAAGTGCTTATTTTAGGTCGTTTCCACGAAGCCATCAGTTGCCATTTCCCCAGCTCTGGGGCAAAAAACCATGAAGTATAAATCGTACTTCCACTTCCATCTGGCTTGGCATGAGTCAAGAATTTATAAGTTATTCCTGCTTGCCATTTGAATTTTAAATAACTTTGCCCACCAGTACCTTCTCCACCAAATCTACCTGCATACATGCCATTCCCCTTTTTTACTAAGGTAGTTTTTTCAGCACCTTCTGGTTCCCAAACCGAAAACAAGATTCTCCGCTCGGTTTCACTGTTCACTTGTATGCCAAAATATCCTTCCCCAAAACCATTTGCCATAAAGTAAGAACCGATTTTGTCTTCACCAACGGGTACGGTTAATTCACTATAAAAGTATTCTTTATCGGCATCGGGAGTGGTATAATTCAGGTGGCATGAAGGTCCACGTCGAGACCAATAATAATTGTCAGAATCATTAGCAAAAATTACATCACTCGCTATCGGTTCTCCGTTGAGCAAAAGATCTGAAATCTCAGCAAAGTAATTCCCTATTCTACTAATTCCCTGCAAATCTATTTTTACGTATCCTATTTTATCTATTGAAATTGCCCCAATTGAGACGCTTTTCCAGACTGATGCTGAAAGATTTGTAATAAAAGAACTATTATTGACAGATACTTTTATGCTACTTTTTTGTTGTGATGGTGTTTTTGCTTTTATAGCAATATTCAACAGCCCAGTTTTGGATACTCTAAAGTAACAGCTTATTATGGCATCTTTGTTTGTCCAGCCGACTAATCCTTTTTCGCTTATCTCTTCTGTTCCATTTGCAATGTTTTTTGTTATGAAAGCATTGCCCGCCAAAGGAATTTTAAGAGGTTTTGAGACTTCTACGATTTGAGTTTTTACCTGAATCGTAGAATTTCTACATGAGAAAAAACCGATAAAAATAACTGTCAGTGATAAAACTAATTTTTGTATCATCTTATTTTTCATTAAAATCATTTCGATATTGAAGCGGTGATTTACCTGTGATTTGCCTAAAAACTCTATTAAAACTTACTGCACTCTTAAAACCAGTATCATACGCAATAGAAGCAATCGAATCAAAATCACCCGCAAAAATTTTCTTACAGGCTTCGTTGATACGTATTTCGTTCAAAAACTCAATGTAGGTTTTACGTGTATGCTTTTTGAAATATCTACAAAAAGCCTCAGGCGTGAGAAAAGCGACATCCGCTATTTGTTGGAGTTTTATATTCTCTGAATAATTTTCCATCGTGTACTGATAAATATTATTCATCCTGATACCTTCCATATCCGAAAACTCATAATTAGACGAAATAGTAGTCAATATTTTCCAGTCTTTTATTTCTGCCAAAAATTGCAACAACTTCATAAACTCTCCTACTCTATAACCGTTACTTTCTTCCTGAATTGCTAAGATATTCGTAATAATTTCGCTTAGTTTATCCACAGGAGCTTGCAATCCATTCGCTGTACTTTCTACAAACTTTTTAATTTCCTTCATCTCAGGCAAATCAAAAATGGGCTTTAGGCTTCCAATTGGATTAAAAAAAACAGTAATTGCATGAACTTCTAAGGTGCTATCTTTTTCAAAATAAACCGTTTCATTTTTAAAAACATGAGGCTGATTTGCCCCTATCAAATAGATGTCTCCGCTTTTAAAAGGTTGCATATAATTGCCAATAATCAAAGTACCTTCACCTTTTACTATCCAAGTGATTTGGGTTTCATTATGCCGATGTAAATGATTATAAAAGTACGCCTGTTTCTCCTCCTGCACAATCACAGAATTTTCTTTTGCCACGGGTATTGTAAATTGTAGTACTTTCATAATTATCCAATATTACATTAATCTATTGAATAATCGAATATTTGGGTTAAAATTGGTATATAATTGGCTAATTTTTAACGTTAAAATACGTCAGTAACAATCTAATTTTGTAAAAAAATATCAACATGAATATAACTTGGAAAGGGGTTTTCCCCGCAATTACAACAAAATTTACAGAGGGTGATACCTTGGATTTTGACTTATTTGAGAAAAATCTGGATGCTCAAATTAGTGCTGGTGTAAACGGCATAATATTAGGCGGTTCACTGGGCGAAGCCAGTGTTTTAACCGAGGATGAAAAGGAGGCTTTGGTATTATTCACTCTTAAAAAAGTAGGTGGGAAAATACCTGTTATTCTGAACATCGCAGAAGGTTCTACCAAAGAAGCCATTCGCAAAGCAAAATTGGCAAAATCTTGGGGTGTAGATGGATTGATGTTGTTGCCGCCAATGCGTTACAAAACGGATCATCGGGAGACAGTCACTTACTTCAAAACCATTGCCAATGCCGTGGATTTACAAATAATGATTTATAATAATCCCATTGATTACAAGACAGAAATTACCTTGGATATGTTTGAAGAATTGCAGGAATGTACTAATATTCAGGCAGTTAAGGAATCAACCAGAGATGTAACCAACCTAACCAGAATGAAAAATAAGTTTGGTGATAGGTATAAAATGTTGTGCGGTGTAGATACGCTGGCAATGGAAGAATTGTGCTTAGGAGCAGATGGTTGGGTTGCTGGTTTAGTATGTGCTTTCCCTGAAGAGACTGTTGCTATTTTTAATTTGGTAAAAGCTGGAAAGTTGGAAGAAGCCACTAAAATTTATCGTTGGTTTATGCCTTTGCTCGAACTTGATATTCATGCAAAATTGGTTCAATACATCAAATTGGCAGAAACTCAAGTTGGTATTGGTAGTGAATACGTGAGAGAACCAAGACTCGTACTTGTGGGTGAAGAAAGAACTCGTATTTTACAAATTATTCATACGGCTTTGGCTAACCGACCAACTTTATAATGAACAGGTGTACGAAATTTTGCAGATTTCTTAACCTCTCCCCCAACCCCTCTCCTGCTGAGAGGGGAGCATTTATCGACGAATTTCTCCCCTCTCAGCAGGAGCTACGGTTTATACACAAGTCTATAAGTATTTGATAATAAGTTAGTTAGTCTCGCCAAATGCTCCCCTTCTCAGCAGGAGAAGGGGTTGGGGGATGAGGTTAAATTGTATCGTCCTGAAATAGGTTGACAAAAGTTTGACAGTACTAACTTGATAAAATACAATTTTGAATAATTCATTATTTGTGTTCGTGAGCGATGATTACTTTAACTCTATTTTCTGATTTTAC
>JAAFJL010000086.1 GCA_013298865.1 Cytophagales bacterium
AGGTTTGTCAAAACTTCTTTTTGGTCTATCAAAATCCCCTCTTGGTTTATCGTAGGCAGGTTTGTCGTAGCTTCTACGTTCGCTTGACTTGTCAAAATCTCCTCTTGGTTTGTCGTAAGCAGGTTTGTCGTAACTTCTACGCTCGCTTGACTTATCAAAATCTCCTCTTGGTTTGTCGTAAGCAGGTTTGTCGTAGCTTCTACGCTCGCTTGACTTATCAAAATCCCCTCTTGGTTTGTCGTAAGCAGGTTTGTCGTAACTTCTACGCTCGCTTGACTTATCAAAATCTCCTCTTGGTTTATCGTAGGCAGGTTTGTCATAACTTCTACGTTCGGTTGGTTTTCCGAATCGGCTTTCTGGTTTTTCGTAGCTTTTACGTTCGGTTGACGGTTTGTCAAAACTTCTTGCAGGTCTTTCAAATCCTCCAGAAGGTTTATTGGATTTGTTCTCTACTACTCTTCTTGCACCACCCGCTCTTGGGGTACTTTTCGGGGAATCGCTACGCTTTTTTCCACCGCTAAAATCTTTTTTCATTTTTGTGTTTGTTAAAGATTGCAACATCACTGCTGTAAAATTCGATGCTTTCTAAAAGTATTAATTCAAAATCGTAACTGTCTGAAAATGAATATGTTTACCTCTGAAATGAATCGGGATGCAAAAGTACAATTAATTTTTATTTTCTAATACAAAAATTGCATTTATTTAAGAAAAACACCCTGAAATATAGTGCCACTTAAAGACAGAAACTAAGCAGGGAAAGATTTTTTATGTTACGAATGTTAAGATTTACACACCTCAATGATTGGTAGAAAAGACTGGTTAGATACTTTATCGGTTTTTCTCGATGCTTTGGATTTTTTGGAAATGGTCGAAATTATTAAGTGAATGGTCGAAAAGGGTTTAATTAATTGTATGATTTAGGTAGGTTTGTAATTCAAAAATGAAATCTCCATGAAAAAAACGCTTCTCTTATTTTTCTTAATTTCTTTATGCACTAAATCCAACGGACAGGAATTAGATATAAACGATGATGACATTAAGTTTTGGAAAGATAACCAAATTGAAAAAGTAGAAATTTTGTCATCGAAAGATAAATCCTTACAACCGTCAATGCACCTCAAAACAAAGTCTTCGATTCCACAGCCACTGTTGGTACATTTACACGCTTGGATGTCAGATTTTCGACAGAGCGATTCTCTTGCACTTGTCGCCAAACAACGCAATTGGAATTATATCGCCCCAAATTTTAGAGGTCCAGGATGGAATCCGCAAAGTTGTGGAAGTGAGTTCGTGATTTCAGATATTGACGATGCCATCGAATACATGATTAAAAATGCCAATGTTGATAAACAAGAGGTACATATTTATGGTAAATCGTCAGGCGGACACGCTGTGATGTTGGCATATATGAAGTTGAAATATCCCGCCAAGACATTTAGTTCTTGGGTCGGTATCAGCAATTTTGTGGATTGGTATTATGAAACTGGTACTCGGAAACTACCACAACACAAACAATTGATGATGGCAACAGGAGATACGTTAAAGCCAAATTTTGAGGAGATGAAGAAGCGTTCTCCGTACTTTCAACCCATGCCCAAAAATCGAGAAAATGCGAAACTTTACCTATACACAGGTATTCACGATGGGTATTTAGGCTCGGTAACTGTTACTCAGGCAATCAATTTTTACAATCGTTTGGTTAGCGAGAAGTACCCAAAAACTCAATCTTTATTAGTACCTGATAAAGACATCATTGAACTTTTGACTAAAAGAACTTATGAGGCTATGAATCATAGTCTGAATGAGAAAATCAATGGGCGATTAATTCATTATCAAAAAGAACAAAAGGGACTCAAATTGGTGGTATTTGAAGGAAAGCATGAGATATTTAAAAATATAATAATTGAAGATATTGTAAAAACCAAATAAAACGAAAATGAAACAAGTACTAACAACAATCATGCTGGTTTTCAGTCAGTTATCTTTTGCTCAAGGCGAAGTGAAATCAATAGATTTCGTAAAAATCTTGAATAATAATCAGGAAGAAGCCCGATATTATTTTGAAAATAACTGGAAAATTTTGAGAGAAAATGCTATCAAAAAAGATTACATCAAGTCTTATGATTACGCAGAAGTAAAAAATAGTAGTGGTAACGAATTTGATATTATGCTCATCACTACTTACAAAAATCAAGCACAAGCTGATGCAAGAGAAAATAATTTTGCCGAGTTAATCAAAGAAAGAGGTGAAACAAAACTTTTGAATCAGAAGAAATCTAATGAGTTTAGGAAAATAGTATATTCACAAAATATGATTGTTTCAGCTTCAACAAATCCAGAAGAAGAAGCTGTAAAAAAAGTCATTGTGGATGCTTATTTCAAGGGTAATTTTAATGAAGCAGATTCTTCTGCAATGGCAAAAGGATTTCATCCAGAATTCGCCTTTTATTACCCCGAAGCAAAAGGAACATTAGGTAAAATGCCTATTAAAGAATGGAAAAACATAGTAGCAAAACGCAGGGCTGACCCTGTTAGATATGCCCAAAGAACGGACTGGGTTTGCGAAATCAAGTCAATTGACCTGACAGGACACGCCGCCTCCGTAAAAGTAGAAATCAGAAATAAAGGAAAATTAACCTACACGGATTACCTCCAATTATTGAAATTTGACATAGGCTGGAGGATTGTGGGGAAGGTTTTTTATGGACATCCTTAATGATATTGTTGGATAATGAGCCAATTTGTGGGTTTAAAAAAGAGGCTTCCCTTGCCGACAATTGCTTAGAAATAAGAAGATTAAAAGAGAAAGTTTAAACAGTTTCATTAGACTTCCTGCGAAAGTGTTTTAAGTCAAAAAAAACTTTCGCAGGAAGTCTATTACACAAACCCCTAATAATCAATAAATTCAGGCACTTTGCTATCATTTTTAACATAATGACCCACTACTGAGGCACGATTGCCAAAGTCACAATTATAGCTATCCAGGGTGAGATATTGTACGTTAGCACCTTTTTCGTTGAAGATAATTTTTATACGACAATCTCCCATCGTTTTATTGGTGTAAATTGCCTCATTTCCTTTAAGAACGATTTGTGTTTTTGAAATAATTGCCATGTTTGCTGCCGTTCCACCCCCCTGACAGTCAAATGCTATCGTGATTTTATTGGTGCTTGATTGTTGCACCTGTAATGTCCCCGAAGCTCCCATCTCGCCCTCAGAAAAATAAGAATAAGTCCCCGTTACGTTCTTGGGAATAGCCTTCGGAATGCTCTTTTCTGTTAGTTTTTTGGCAGTTACAGTCAAGTCTTTACCCGTTTTTACGAGCCAACTCCCCGTCAAACCAGTGGCAGATTCTTTCAAGTAATAAGTCCCCGTCAATTGTCCATTAGGTAATAATTCAGACAGGGCAATAGAACCGTCTTCGTTTTGGTGACCTACTAATTGAAAGGTTTTGTTTTTCTTGGCGTAAGTAACCGAGCCAAAGGCAGTTTTGGCATCCAGACTTATGTCTAATTTTATGGGATATTTTCCATTGATATTTCCCTCATAAGTCCTCTGAATGGTATTCTGAGCATTGATAAAATGGGTAATAAAAATCGAAAGAATAAGTAGTTTTAGTTTGTACATGATTTCAGGACTATTGAATTATAATATTTTTCAAAAATGAGTCTATACTTTTAAAAATCGGGCGTACAGACCTCATAGGGTCATTTCCTTCTGACTCATTGTCGTACAAGTCTTCTATGTGATAGCAATAAATTTTCCCTTTTACGCCCTCCTTTTCAAGAAAACATAATTGGTAAAAGGTCTCTTTTTCGATAGCAAACGTTATTAATCCGTAGTTTTCGTCCTCATCGTTTCCTTCGATTGCGGTAAAAGCCTGAGTATTCTCTTTGTCCTCAAAAAAATCTCGATTCAATTCAATTGTTTTGAGGATAAAGGTCTTTTCTTGACCGCTTTTCAAGTATTTTTTAAGTTCTTTAATTTCCATTATTCGTATAAATCGTCTTCTTTTTTCAATAAAATTTTACAGTCGGATTGTGGACTTATTTTGCATAAAAACGTGTATCCTTTCTCTAATTGGTCTTTATCTAAAAAGAAGGATTCCTTTATTGGCGTAACAGAACCTTCAATTACTCTAACAGCACAAGAAGTACACGCTCCCGCTCTGCAACTCCAAATACAACCTATTTCATTTTCAGTAGCAAATTTCACCTCAGTCCCATCGTCATCTATGTAAGTCAAATCTTTTTCGGAGTAACCTTGTCGCAGGACTACATCCAAAATGATTTCATCGTTAGCTACGTCAAGGATTGTTTCTTTTTGCTGTGATTCATCAATTAAGGTTACTTTAAACATATAGCAACAGTAGTTTTAAATTCTGATTTCATTCAAAAAACCACAATTTGCCACAATTGTTCGACACCGTTTACTAAATTCACTCAAAAACCGTTTACTAAAACCCACAAACAATTCACGAAACTGAGCGTTGAAATATCGTAAACTCTTTATTTTTTGTAAAATGACTAAACATAAAATGCTCACTTTTAAGGATATAAATTTCAAATTGGCGGTAATACAAGTCTTGATGTACGAAAAAGCTCTATTGCCTGCTTTTGAGTTAGAGCAATTTGTAAAAACCTACAAAAAGCGAAAAATCAATATCGACAAAGAGGGAGATGAACCCATTGTGGAAGTGTTGGAATATTTCAAAAATTATGAAATTGAGGAGCGTTTTGCCAATGAAATCGAAATCTTGACTCTGGACGGAGGCAATGAAATATACATGGCAATTGCTCCATTTTGGAGTGGAGAAGAAGATTATTTTGATATTAAGAATACCGAAGACACCAAACAGTTTCCTAAGCTAACAAAAATCTTGGATTGGGGCGGGGAAGAAATTGATTTTGGCAAAAAGGCGAAGAGTGCCACCAAAACAAAAGAAGTCAAACCCCAAGAATTGAGTGTCGATAAGCTATTTGCCCAAGCAATGGATTTGGCAAAAGCGAACCGTTTTTCATTAGCCATAGAATCTTATCAGAAATTATTGGCAAAAGACCCAGAGCATTTTGGGGCTTTACTGGGCATTGGCGATTGTTTACTGCCAATGGGTGAATTTAAAAGTGCCATCCAACATTATCAGCAAGCAAAAGCGGTAAATAAAATTTCGGAATTGCCAGATTTACATATCGGGATTGCCTACATGGACGAAGAGGAATATGATACAGCAATCGCACATTTTCAGGAATCCATAAAGATAACTAAGTTGAATCCTTCGGCTTGGAATTATTTGGGAATGTGCAATTTTTATAAGGATGATTTCTCGGCGGCGGTTGAGGCTTACACGAAGGCAATCGCCTTACATAACTATCGTTTCCCAATCTTGAACAAGGCTCTATATTTAGCCAATAGAGCTGAGGCATACATTCAGCTACAAGACAAAGCATCGGCTCTTGAAGACGTAGAAACTGCCCTGAAAATTGATAGTAAATATGACTGGGCTTTGGAGGTAAAGAAGATGATAGATTAAGCTCATTCCGAGAAAGTCATGTAAAAATTTAAACCAAAATTTTGTCAAACAATGGAAACCAATCTTGATGAAAGGATAAAAATATTGTACAACACTTTTTCTATAAACCCTAAGCCCGACAAAAGCTCGTTCTGTACACACTGTTATGATGTAGGAGAGATTGATTTACTAAGTTTGGTATCTCCCAAAAAGTTAAATTCTGATTTAGCACGTCGTTTATTGTGGGACTTACACCATCATGATTTAGGTGCTGTAAAGTACTTTTTTCCTCGGCTTTTAGAAATAATGAGTCCGCCACACCATCTCAATCCATTGTCATATAAACAGTTTTTCAAAGATTTGTCGATACACAATTTTTTTCTTTGGGACACCAATCAAATAAATTCGGTGCTATCTTTTTTTGATAGTTTTACGGCTTACAAAAGATTGCAATTAGAAGCTACACTTGAAGAATTTAATGGCAAAAAACAAACTTATGAAGAAGCACTTGCTGATTTCTCTGTTCCAAATTATTGTATTGAAGAAGAGGATTGGTTAAAATGGAATGAGAGTTTCGGTAATTTTATAAAATCAAATCCTCAACTATAATCACTATGTCCAAAATAGCCGTCATCATCAGTAATTCCGTAAACTTAACAATGTCTATACAAGCTATTAGAGAATATATTAACGTACCAATCGCCGAATTAAAAGAAAAAATAGCCCATAAACAAGCTGTTTATATACCTACTCTTTTTCAAAACGATAAAGAGGAAGTCGCTAAAAATTTAATGGGAATTATCAATAGTTGTGAAGCATTAGGCGATACAGTTAAACTATACGAAGTCTGGGACGACGTAGATTATGACCCCGAAGAAGAGGTAGATTTTAAAAGAATTTCTAAGGAGTATCTTGAAAATATTTTAGAGGAAAATATGTAAAGCTAAGTATTTGTTGAGAAATAGGTTCTATGTTATTTTAAGCCTAAAAAATAGCATAAACTATTGTTAATCAGTGACTTGTATTTTGTTTTAGGAAAATTGTAAAAAATAGAGTACCAATTTCACCATAACAGTCACAAAGAAAACAAAGTTTTCTACTAATTTACTTTTGATTTCTTTGTGACTTTTGTGGTGAAAAAAGAAATTGCTGAATCAAACTCAAACTGCCATTTCCACCTCTTTTTCCCACCCTGTATTTTTCAAAGCTGGGTCTTCTTCTTTTTTCAAGAAATCATTTGTTGAAACTCCTGAACCCTGCCAAGCCATTATTGCCTCATCGGGAACAATACTTACTGGAGTATGATAAGACGTTGACTTTTCGTTATAGGCTAAATTTGACTGTGAATTATAACATGAAATCAAAGACCAACGTGGACTATCCGACAAATTTGCCTCTGAGCGGTGAAGTGTATTACTGTGAAAGAAAAGTACATCACCAGCTTTTAATTCAACATAGACTAAGTCCATGGTTTTCAGGGCATTATCTACAAAAATCATATCGGCACCCACTTGTTCGCCAGCAAATCCATGATTGACACGCCCTAATTTATGAGACCCCTTAATTACCTGCAAACATCCATTTTGTTGATTAGCGTCTGTCAAAGCTACCATCACAGAGATTAGTTGGTCAGGGAACATAAATTGATTTTTGTACCAATATCCGTAATCTTGATGCCACTCCCAAGCTCCGCCTACTCGTGGTTCTTTTTGCATTAATTTTGAGTGATAATGACAAACAGGAGCATCTGAATCTAATAATTGAGCTACGGAATTCACGATTCTCTTGCTTCTGGTCAAGTACCCAAATGTGTCGTTGCCAGGGGTAAACCACAGGGCTAATTTTGTTTTTTTGCCAGATTGGTCATTCAAATCTAAGGAGTTTTTAGAAATGGAATCATCTTCAACTGCAATTTTATAGAGTTTAGAAATTTCATCTTCCTTAAAAAAGTTCCTTTTAATAACATAGCCATCTCTATGATAATTCTTGATTTCATCAGAGGTAAGTAGTCCATTTTTCATAATAATTATGATTAAGTTGTTTTGATATTTTCATGACAAAGATTATTATTTATGATGGAAAATAATTCAAATTTTATTTCAAATAGTGGTACTATTTTGCGTAAAAATGCAATATAAAGTAATTTATTTGTAATTTTAATACCAAATAATATGAAATTCTATGAAACCCCTTCTTCAAAAGCTCCCTTTATCGTCTGATGCTTCTTTCGTATTAGTTGATTTTGACGTTCCTTTTTTTGAGACTCCTTGGCATTTTCACCCCGAATATGAGATAGTATTAGTTACAGAAAGTACAGGACAAAGGTTTGTTGGTGAGCATATCAAGGAGTATAAAGCAGGGGATTTATGTTTGATAGGTCCTCATGTTCCTCATTTATATCGTAGCCATGACGAGTATTATGAAGAAGATTCCAGCAGGAGAGCAAAATCAATTGTGATACATTTCAACGATGATTTTTTGGGAAAGGAGTTCTTTAATTTACCCGAAATGATTCATATCAAAGCACTTTTTGAAAAATCAACGAAGGTTTTAGATATTACAGGTCTTACAAATCAATTGATTTCCAGTAAGTTAATCTCAATGTTGTCTGAAAACCCAACGAAGCGGCTTTTCTCTTTATTAGAAATTTTAGATATTATTGCTCGTTCAAATGAGTATGACTTTCTAACCTCTGGTAGCAGTTTTGGAACAAATATTAAAGACTCAGAGCGTGTCAATAAAGTATTTGAATACGTGATGAAAAATTTTAGAAAAGAAATACGGATTGAAGAAGTAGCAGGTTTAATAGCTATGTCGGAAACATCATTTTCGAGATATTTTAAAAGCAGGACAAATAAAAATTTCTCAGATTTCCTGACACAAGTACGAATCGCCCATGCGTGCAAACTTTTAGTAGAAGACAAAATGGGAATCGGTGATATTTGTTATGAATCAGGGTTTAACAACCTTTCTAATTTTAATCGAATGTTCAAAGCAGTCATGAAAATTACACCTTCAAAATATCAAAAAGAATTGTTAGAGTCGTAGGTACAGATTGTTTTCCCCCCTAAAACAAGAAAA
Organism: Cytophagales bacterium; assembly: GCA_013298865.1. GTDB lineage: Bacteria > Bacteroidota > Bacteroidia > Cytophagales > Spirosomataceae > JAAFJL01. Next base: position 8,591 of record JAAFJL010000086.1, read on the forward strand.
ACGGCAACCCATTGGGCTGCCGTTTCTTGTGTATCTCATGTTTGTTATTTGTTGAATTAGAATCTGAAGTGAGAGAATGCCTTGTTGGCTTCTGCCATACGGTGGGTATCGTCTTTCTTCTTTACTGCTGCACCTTCGCCTTTTGCTGCTGCTACGATTTCTCCCGCTAAACGGTCAATCATAGTTTTTTCGCCACGCTTACGTGAATAAAGAATTAACCACTTCATTCCTACTGATACCTTACGGTCAGCACGAACTTCTGTTGGAACTTGGAAAGTAGCACCACCTACACGGCGACTTTTTACTTCCACAGTTGGCATTACATTATTTAATGCTTTTCTGAATAATTCCAAACCGTTATCTTTTGTTCTTTCTTCAACTTTCGCTAATGCACCGTAAAAAATACTGAATGCAGTTGATTTCTTACCGTCGTACATCAAGTTGTTAACAAACTTTGTTACCATTACATCCTTAAACTTAGGATCAGGTAGTACGTATCTCTTTTTTGGTTTTGACTTTCTCATTGGATTGTTAAGTTTTTAATTTTAGCCCGCCTTCTGCTCTTAACTAAGCATACTGGACTGTTTTTTTAATTTGAAGATTTGGAACGGGTTCGCCCGTGCGATGCGAAAATTTGAAAATACTGGTCTAAAACACAATTAATTTTCAAATTGACTAATTTTCAAATTACCAAATTACTTTTTCTTACCGCCTTTTCCGCCTTTTACTGGTGCTACAACCTGACCTGGTTTAGGACGTTTTGCACCATATTTAGAACGACGTTGACGACGACCATTCACACCAGCAGTATCTAATGCACCACGGATGATGTGGTAACGAACTCCTGGTAAATCCTTCACACGACCACCACGAATCAATACGATTGAGTGTTCCTGAAGGTTGTGTCCTTCGCCTGGAATGTAGGCGTTTACTTCTTTTCCGTTTGTTAAACGTACACGGGCTACTTTACGCATTGCCGAATTTGGCTTCTTTGGCGTAGTAGTATAAACCCTCGTACAAACACCACGGCGTTGTGGACAAGAATCTAAGGCAGGCGACTTTGATTTAAAAGTCAATTGCTCTCTGCCGTTTCTTACTAACTGTTGTATAGTTGGCATTTTGTGTTGTTTTTTTTGAGATACACAATCCCTCTTTTAATGAGTGAATTTTGAATGTTCTAATGATAGATTAAATCAATAAAAATAATATTCTATCATTCACTAATTCTATCATTCAAAACTGTACATTAAAATCAGGGGTGCAAAATTACTATTATTCTTTGAGACGGCAAAAGTTTTGGTTAAATATTGGGGTCAATTCATGAAAAATAGCCTATTCTTTATCCTTTCTTTAGTTCAAATACCGTAATTTCTGGTGGCATTCCTATTCTGCCTGGATAACCTATATAGCCATAACCTCTGTTTACATAGAGTTTTTGGTTGCCTTCTTCGTAGAGTCCTGCCCATTGTTTGTAGGCGTATTGGGCAGGAGACCATGTTTTTTCACCGATCGTTATTCCGAACTGTGTCCCGTGGGTATGCCCCGAAAACATGACGTCAATGTCCTGATAATTGGTGTTTACCTCTTTGTCCCAATGCGTTGGGTCGTGCGAAAGCAATAGTTTCACAGGGGCTTCGTCTGTTCCTTTATGGGCTTTTGCTAAATCTCCATAAGTATGAAAACGTCCTTGCCCACTGATATTTTGTACGCCCAAAATGGCTAATTTTTCTCCACCTTGTTCAATAAAACGATGTTCGTCTAACAATAAATCATAGCCCAAAACTTTGTGGGCGTGCTTTAAATCTTTGAGGTTCTGACGTTTGGCAGCATCATTTTCCCAACGATAATAATCGCCATAATCATGATTGCCGAGCGTACTGAAGACCCCCAACGGAGCTTTCACTTTATTGAAAATATCAATGTATTCTTGTACTTCGGGGGCAATATTATTCACCAAATCTCCCGTGAAAAATACCATGTCTGGCTTTTCTTTCATCAACATTTCTACACCTCCTTTTACGGCAACTCTATTGAAAAAACTACCTGAATGTATGTCTGAAATTTGGGCAATCGTCATGCCATCAAACTGTTTAGGGAGGTTTTTTAGTACCAATTTCACCCGACGAATCCTATAATCATGAGCCCCAGAGACAATGCCCCAAGTCATGGCTATGGCAGGAATTGTCCCTGCTACAACGGCAGTTTTCATCAAGAAATCTGAACGGGTGATTTTGCCAGAATCTGCCCCAGTTGAATCTGGAGCTATGTTTTGGCTGCTAATTTTAGCCACAATCCAGCGAATGAATCTTCCTAAATCATCAATCAAAAGGAATAATACGACAAAGATTTTGGAGAAATAATTCATGAAAACGCCTACCATAATGACAGTGCGGAGGTTTTTTCCTAATAAATCTGGATTCAGAAAATTAAATGCCCACATTCCTGCGAGCGTCAGGACGGTGAGTCCCCAGAAGAAATATTTTACGAAACCCTGAGTCCCCGAAGAAGTATTCTGAAAAGAAACTTTGACTGCCTGCCAAACGTACCAGTCAATCAGTAAAAAAATAACGGTAATGATGGGAATAATTACGATTTTGTTCATGTCAGCAAAAAATAATGTCTATAAAACAAATTAAACTGACTTTCGGCTTAGGAAGTTCGAGAGATGAGTTTTTTGTGATGAACGGTAGGGTAGGAGAGAGTAGATAATTCCTAAAATTAATACCGAATATTCCAATAAATATAAAAAGCAATTACAGAAATAAGCACACAGAGGGGCGAATAATATCTGGTATCATTTTTTGCAAAATTTGTTCCTTTGACTTTCTTGGAAAAACCTGCATATTTGAAATCCCCAATGGCACGAAGCATGAAAATTATACCAAGGGCAAGTTGTGCATAAATTTCTATTTTAGAAGACATGAAAATTGGGAATGTTCCTTTATATATAGGTCTAAGAGCAATAATCGACAAAAAAGAACAAACAAGCATTGCTAATGCTACAAAAATCGTTGCTAAAAACGGAGGATTAAAAGTAGCCTTTCCTTCTATTTCTGGAATGACAGATTTACTGCCAAATTTTCCACCAAAAGCCCAATAAATATGGAACAATGAAATCACAAAAAATATGATAGCATTGATAGTTTTTAAAGTATTGAATGTATCGAAAATCATAAGGTTATTAATTTAGAAGCTGTTTAAACTGCTTATGAACAGGTAAAAAATAACTTATAACGAAATTAAACTAAGATTTCGCCCATGTGAAACTTAGAGGTATATAGGATTAGAGAAAAGGCAAAATATTAACTCTAACTCTCTATTCCTCTAAGTTAAATTTTTACAGGTTATTTTAACTCATTCCTTAGTAATCAAATATGAGGACTAAAACTTTTCTTTCCAAAACAACTCCACCAAAATTTGTTTTTTACCCTTATTCTGGCTAATATTAGGTCATTCAATAATTAACCTATCTCTCTGATTAAAAGCGACCTATGAAAAAATGTTTCTTCTATTTTTTAGTTTTTACAACTTGTTGCTCTTGTATCGAAGAAGCCCAAATTCCTTTCAGAAGTGAATCTGTCAAGCTGGTTATTGATGGCGGAATCACGAATGAAATACCTCCTTATACACTCAGATTAACTTATTCTGGAAATCTCAAAGCTGCCAATTTTGTCAACCTGAATTTAGCAGTTACTGGGGCAAAAGTGATTGTAACCGATGACCTCGGAAAGAGTGTAGAGTTCAAGCCTTCTCCCTACGAAAGAGGCGTTTATCGTTCTGTGGATGATGCCTATATCGGACAAATTGGGCGTTCTTATGCACTAAATGTTGCTTTGAAAGACGGACGAACTTACATTTCTAAACCCCAAAAGTTACTTCCCTGCCCTAAGATTGACAGTCTTTATGAAGAATATCAGGACATCGTAAACTCCTCAACACCAGATGGTTATCAGGTTTATTTAGATACCAAAGACCCCGCAGAAACACAGAATTATTATCGTTGGTCAGCCTATGGGTATAGTCTCGTGGGCGGAATTTGCGGTGATGGGCTTTGTGACGTCTTTTGTTGGGTTCCTCGTTTTCAAACCAAAATCAATACTTTGAGTGATAATTTCATCAATGGAAATCCGATAAAAAAACGCCCTGTATTTTTTTCGCCCGTTTATGGTGTGGGGAAACATTTTGTAGAAGTAACACAGTTTGCTATCAGCAGAGAAGCATATCAATTTTGGCAACTTTACGACGAACAGACCAGTCGTACAGGAACAATTTTTGACCCCTTGCCAGCTCCAATTCAAGGAAATGTTTTCAATGCAAACGACCCAAATGATTTTGCTTTGGGGTACTTTGGCGTGTCTGGTGTTGCCAGAAAACGCCTCATTATTTATGGACAATACGACAGAACTGCCATTTTTATCAATGCTCGTAACTTTTTACCCCAGGGAGGGGGATGTTCATTACCTTTTGCATCACTCGACCGCCCCGACGGTTGGCCCAGAGATTAAAAATTACTCAAAATGAAAAAAAATAACAGAATTACGAATATAATGCCACAAAACCTCTCTCCTGCTGACGGGAGAGTATTTGTCGCTGAACTTCTCCCCTCTCAGCAGGAGAGGGGTCGGGGGAGAGGTTTCTACAAGCAAAATTGGGCTTACAGCATTAAGAATATATTTCCGAAAACCAATCTTAAATATTTCTTCTTCATACTCATCAATTTTTGGGTTGTTTTCTCCTGCAAAGAAATTGAGAAACCGCTCGAAGAACCTTTGCCAGACATCTTTCTGACTTCCGCAATCACTGATAAAACCCAAACAAAATCACAAGTAAAAGGTGAAATTGCAGGTTTTCGAGAAAATTCTCAGGATGAGTACGGCTTGGTTTACTCAGAAAAAACTACTCCGACTATCAACGATAACAAGCAAACAATCAGTGCAAAAAGTGGCGGTTTTGAATTAAATATTGAAAATCTGAAAGCAGCTACTAATTATTATTTCAGAGCATATCTGAAAGTTGGTGATAAAATTTATTATTCTAATGAATTGATTGCTAATCAGTTATATGACAATCGGTGGTCAAGATTTGAAGATTTACCAGATATTTTTCCATTTTACACAGGAACATTTTTTGTAAATATTGATAATGAACTAACGCTTCTCAACGCCGAGGATAATAGCTTGAACAGAGTCCCTTTTTTATCGTATAGCCTTGATTTTTCAAAACGAAATGCCTCTGGAGGTTTTGATGATGGTTGGAACGTAAAGAGTTATGTGCCATTAGAGATGCTCACGGGTGTGCGGAATATGATTGTGTTAAAATCAGATCCTGAGAGGATTTTTGTGGGTGGAGGTTTTTCAATCAATGAGAATCTGCCAGACCCAAAAGTTTACAGCAAAAGAATTTGGTTTTTTCCTGTTCCTTCACGTCCCATAAAAGAAAATAATGAGTATATCCCAGCACAAGGAGAAGTTGTTACCATGAATATTGGCAACAGAAGTTTCTTGTCCGAAACCCGTACTAATGGAGAACTTTGGGAGTTTGCAAGTCTGACTTGGAACAAAAGAAAGAACACGATTTTTCAGAATATTGGACAAACCGTTGCTTTTGCCACAACCAAAAATGGGTATTTATTGGCAGAAAGTAAAAATTCTACCATCAAAGGCGGCGACCTCTACGAATATACTCCCGAAAGTGATTCTTGGCAAAAGAAAGCTCCCTTCATTGGCGAAGAACGCACTGATGGAATTGGTTTTTCGGTAAAAGGAAAATGCTATTATGGACTGGGCATAAGCAAAAAAACGAGTAGAACCCTAAAAGATATTTGGGAATATGACCCAAGCACCAACCTCTGGAAATCCATTGGTTTTTACCCTGGGAATGGTAATATTTTAGTAGTATCAACAGAACTTAATGGAGCAATTTATATTGGTTTGGGTTTTCAATCAACCATCAATGCCATAGAAGGTACAGAAATTAGCGGTGTGAAGGATCTCTGGATTTTTAGACCGTAGAGAAAATCCCCATTTCCAAAAATCCGATAAATATAATTTTTCAAAGAAATAATCATTCTATCAAACAGAGTAATCTACGTTCCTTGAAAATTTTATCGGAAAAACGGTAGGGCAAAATTTGCTTTTCCATTTTTATTTTTCCTAAACTTGTATCGCCAAGAGTCCATTTTTCACAATGGTGTGAAACCCAAACCCTCTTGGGAACTATTTTTATGAAAAAGCAAATGGAAAAATTAAACCTCTCGAAAGAGATTTCGAGAAATGAAATGAAGCAAGTGAAAGGTGGTGCATACTACCCAGGTGGAACTCGTACCCATTGTACTGGCGGAGGTCCTTATCAAATCGGATGCCAGCCTGCTTATTGTCAAGGTGCATCACATGGAAGTTTCTCGTACTGCTCGTAGAAATTCCGAATACAAAGAACCTACCAATCAATCAGGTAGGTTCTTTGTATTTATGGCTATCTAAAAATTAATCAAAATCTCCCACCCTGTTTCTATGAAAGTTGTACAGACTTTTTGGTCAAAATCTCACAATATTTTTGATGCACTGAAAACTTCTTACGGCTGGGCATCCCCAGAATATCATTGGATGGGTTTTGCTCTTAGTTGCCTCAAAGCCAAAGAGTTATACGGAAAAATCGAGTTGATTACTAACGAAATTGGGAAGGCTATCCTTGTGGATTCATTGGGCTTGCCTTATGATTCCGTGAATGTATCTCTTGATGCTACCCTAAGCAAATATCCGCCTGAGCTTTGGGCTTTGGCAAAAATTCAGAGTTATGGCATTCAAAAAGAACCATTTTTTCATCTTGACGGCGATGTGATTTTAGGTAAAAAACTATCTCCAAATGCTCTGAAAGCCCCTTTGATTGCTCAGAACATAGAACGAAGCCCTTTTTATTACAAAGATATTCTTGACCAAATTAATCTTCATTTTGATTATATTCCTGATTTTCTGAGAAAAGAAAACTACGAAAACATTGATTTTTATGCCATCAATGCGGGCGTTCTGGGTGGAACAGATTTAGATTTTATCAAATATTATTGTGAGGAAGCCTTTCGATTTGTAGATAATAATTTGCCCAATTTGCATAAAATTACATTGCCCATCACGAACTTGAATTTCATTTTCGAGCAGTTTTTTTTCTATCAATTAGCCCATCAAAAACAGCAAATAATTACCTGTTATTCAGAACCCATTGTTGAAGACCCCACGTACAAAGATTTTGTTAATTTTTTGGATTATCCAGAGGTCAATATCATGCACCCTGTGGGCAATTTCAAGAATTATCCAAGTGTCTGTAATCATTACGCCAGAATTCTGCAAAAGGAGTATCCAGCATACTATTACAAAATCGTTAAATTACTGATAGACAATGAAGTAGAACTCAAAAATAGATTTTATCAGGGTTCTGTAATTCAAAAAAATACATATTCTGAAACATATTTTGTAGAGCAAAAAAATGAGACTTATCTAAGAAGCCAATCTCCACAATTTGAACGGACTCGTACAATAATTGATTTTATTCAGAAAGAAAATCCAACATTTAGTATAAATCTTGAAAAAATATCGCAACAATTTGATTTTCAGAATATTATAGAAGAGTCAGACTTGTCAGAAACGCATAAAAGTGTTTTGCTGGAGGTTTATCAAACCGAAAAAGTAGCTCAGAATCTGTATGAAAATACTCTTTCAGAAAGCCAGAAAGTTTCAGAATTATACAAAATTCAGCGAGAACAATACGCACTGACTCAAGATGGGTTTTCGAGACCAACAGAGGAAATTTTGTCTCTTTCTTTAAGCCAATCTGAAGGTATTTATTTTCTCCAAAATCAACGAAATTGGGCATATCACATCGACCTTTTCGACCAAGTAATTTCCCTTAATTTGTCAGAAGAAGTAGAGGTTTTTCCACTGCTTATTTTTGTTCCAAATGCCATGCAATTGAAAATCAGAGAACGGCATTTAGACAATATCGAAGGGCTTATTTTTGAAGAAATTGTAGGTACAAAAACTGTCAGAGAAGTGATGTTAGGATTGGAAGAATGCTTTGAACCTGAAGAATTAGAACAAGACTATGATTCTTTTAAATATCTGATTATCAGGACGATAAAACAATTGTTGTATGATAATATTTTGGTTATTGTTCCTGATATATAAGCCTCTCACATTTTTTTCGTTAATGAATCAGAACTTCACTATTTTTGTGAAAAATTTCATTAATGAAAATTATTCGATTATTATCTTTTTGTGTGCTATTCTCAGGGATGTCCTCTCTGACATTCCGTCATGCTTTTCATACCAGTATTACCGAAATTCGTCTGAATCCGAAGGAAAAAACCTACGAAATCAGCGTTCGACTTTTCACAGATGATTTACAGATGGCACTTTCTAAGGACAATGCAAATCAGAAGTTTAAACTCGAAAGTAAAGATAAAAATGATGCTTTTGTGGAAAAATATATCAAGAAGCATTTCGGATTTGTTTCTCCGAAAAATCTTCGTAAAAATTATACCTATATCGGCAAAGAACAAGAAGGTGATGCTACTTGGATTTATATAGAAATGCCTGCCAATGAACCACTTAACAATTTTAAACTTCAACACGACACCCTCATCGAGACCTACGATGACCAAGTGAATATTGTGAATATCTTCCTCCAAAATCAGAAAAAATCATTTATTTTCAACGAAAACGAAAAAGTACACGAGTTAGAGTTGTAGAAATACCTGCCATTCTGGCTACTGGCATAGCTTTTGACCACTTAATAAATCACTTTTGTAAAGCGATTTATTAACATTAACTTTATATTTAAGGTCAAGATGGCAGGGAGCTATTTTCACCTGTCCACGCAAAATCACAAATTTTCAAGCATTTAAAACCACAACATGGTGACGGCATGAGTTACGATAGCAATATATTAAATAAATTAAGATTGGCAGAAATTTCTGATTTTGATGGTGTTGAACTAATTCCATTGGGGGCTCAAGAAATTGACGACTCAAAACTGGGAAAACTTTCGGACGAACTTCCGATTCTCCCGATTCGTAATATTATTCTTTTCCCAGGAATGGTCATTCCTATTACAGTTGGGCGGCAGAAATCCGTGCGATTAGTCAAAAAAGCCTACAAAGGCGACCGTACCATTGGTGTTCTCACGCAGGCAAATCCTACAAAAGACGAACCAACAACCGACGACCTCTATAAAGTGGGAACGGTAGCACATATTCTGAAAATGATTGTGATGCCAGGGGGAAGTACAACCATTATTGTGCAGGGACGCAAGCGTTTTGAGGTACAATCGTACATCAAACAAGAGCCACATTTATTGGCAAAAGTGAGTTATATCGAAGAATCTTTCCCGACAAAACTCAACCGTGAAAACAAGGCTTTGGTGGCTTCGTTGAAAGAATCTGCGATGCGGATTTTACAACTCAATCCTGAGATTCCTCGTGAAGCTCAGATTGCGATTGATAATATCGAATCTCCGAGTTTCCTGATACATTTTCTTTCATCAAATATCAACGTGGAACTCCCTGAAAAACAGGCACTTCTGGAAGATTTAGATGGAATTCAGCAAGCCCAAAAGCTACTGGAAGCCATGATGAAAGATATTCAGATGTTGGAATTGAAACGGGATATTCAGAGCAAAGCAAGTTTTGATATTGACCAACAACAGCGTGATTATTACCTTCGCCAGCAAATAAAAGTTTTGCAAGAAGAATTAGGTGTGGACACTCCTGAGAAGGATTTAGACACATTCAGGGCAAAAGGTGCGAACAAAAAATGGGGTAAAGAAATAGGTGAACATTTCTCTAAAGAACTGAACAAATTACAGCGTACCAACTCAATGTCGGCAGAATATCCGATGCTCTCCAACTACATTGAGTTGATGATTGACCTGCCGTGGAATCAATACACCAAAGATAATTTCGACCTCAAGAAAGCTCAGAAAATCCTTGATAATGACCACTTTGGCTTAGAAAAAGTTAAAGAAAGAATTATTGAATATTTGGCAGTTCTGAAAATGAAGGGCAACATGAAAGCCCCAATTTTATGCTTGTACGGACCTCCTGGGGTTGGAAAAACTTCCCTCGGGAAATCTGTGGCAAAGGCTTTGGGTAGAAAATATGTTCGCATGGCTTTGGGTGGTTTGCACGACGAAGCCGAAATCAGAGGACATCGCAAAACGTACATCGGTGCAATGCCTGGTAAAGTGATTCAGAACATTAAAAAAGCAGGTTCGTCTAATCCAGTTTTTATCTTGGACGAAATTGATAAAGTAGGAGCAGACCACCGTGGCGACCCATCTTCTGCTTTGTTGGAAGTCCTTGACCCTGAGCAAAATAACGCATTTACTGATAACTATTTGGAGGTTGATTACGACCTTTCAAAAGTAATGTTTATTGCAACGGCTAACTCTTTGGACACCATTCACCCTGCCCTTCGTGACCGTATGGAAATCATTGAAATCAGTGGTTATACGATGGAAGAAAAGGTGCAAATTGCTAAAAAACATTTAGCTCCAAAACAAAAAGAAGAGCATGGTTTAACCAATAAAGACCTAACGATTACCGACCAAGCGATTCAGAAAGTGATTGAAGGTTATACTCGTGAGTCGGGTGTAAGAAAGTTGGAACAGCAATTGGGAAAATTAGTCAGAAAAATTACCAAATCCATTGCGATGGAAGAGGAATATCCAAAATCTCTGAAATCCGAAGATGTAGTAAAATTGCTCGGAACGGAGGTATTTGATAAAGACCTTTACGAAACCAACGATACTGCTGGCGTAGTGACAGGTTTGGCTTGGACGTCTGTGGGAGGAGATATTTTATTTATTGAATCAAGTTTGAGTCGTGGAAAAGGTAGTCTTACGCTTTCGGGACAGTTGGGCGATGTGATGAAAGAATCTGCTATGGCAGCTTTGAGTTACCTCCGTGCAAATGCCGATGAATTGGGTATTGATTACCGAATTTTTGACCATTATAACCTTCACATACACGTACCAGCAGGTGCTGTGCCTAAAGATGGACCATCGGCAGGAATTACAATGACTACTTCAATTGCCTCAGCATTGACGCAACGCAAGGTAAAATCAAACTTGGCAATGACAGGCGAGATAACTTTGAGAGGGAAAGTTTTACCAGTTGGGGGAATCAGAGAAAAGATTTTGGCAGCTAAACGGGCAGGAATTAAGGAAATAATCTTGTGCTACAAAAACCGCAAGGATATTGAAGAAATTAATCCAACGTATATTTCTGACCTGACGTTTCATTACGTAGATCATGTGGACGAGGTACTTGAAATAGCACTGATGAAAGAAAAAGTGAAAAAGGCGATTAATTTTGTTTTTCCAGAAGAACCCCAGCTTCATAAAGTGGCAATGTAATATACTCAAATTGTTGAATTGTTGTAACTCGTTGATATACAGTAATTATTCGTTTTACATTTTTCGTAAGTTAAGCCAGAATAAAGAACAAGGAATGTAGATTTAAGAAGGGAAACTACCTTTTTAAATTTACATTCCTTGTTCTTTATTCTTAATTCAAACAAAACCTTTGATAGCTGAAAATCTTTATGCCTGCCCTCTATACTTCTTTCTAACTCGTCCAATAATCATTCCCCCAATAACACCAGGGGCAATCCATGCTACCAAGCCAGGAATAAAAGGCGGATTATTCACCACCAAAAATGCCGTTACTGTGGCAATATATGAGCCTCCCATTCTTGAGATATGATTCTGAAACCAGTATCTTGCAGGAGTAGGAACATCATTATCAATGACTTTTTTTCCAGTAAAAACTCGTAAATCCTCAGTAGCAAAAAGAAGCATTACTACACCAAAAACTAAAAAGAGGACGATGAAGAATACATTATTTTCTTGATAAGCATAAAAGCTAAAATAGAGCATTATTATACCACAGATTTCTCCCAGAATAGCTCCAAACCAATCAATCCAAGCGGGTTTTAGTTGTTTTTTCATACGAATAATTCGCATACCCGTAAAGGTATTATAGAAACTAAAGATGGCAATACACGCCAAGAAGATGAGGTTTAGTTGTAGTTTAAATCGTAATAGAGCCGTAACCGCTACAACGAACATCGCCCAAAAATAGACTTTGCCCCAAGTGACATGAGTTTTACCTCCTTTTTTAGAAAACATCGGAATCAGCCCAACGACTAACGCAGTGAAACCTGCCGAAATGTGTAGATACAAAACCCAGTTTAGAAATGTTTGCATAGTGTTTTAGTTTTTTTGAAAGATAGGAAACAAAAACTCAATAATCAATCCCAAATTAGATAGTTTATTAGATTTCTGTTTCTAAGCTAAAAACCTCATTTCTTAAAATTCATAAGAATGCCATTTTTCAAGCAATTTCATTTTTAGTAAAAGACCTCGTGAGAGGTCAAATATGATTAGCCATACGTGAAACGTATGGAATTGAAATATGGACGAATTCAACCCCGAATGGGGTTGAACCAAGCGATTAACTCATTTTTCCCTGAGTTTCACTCAGGGCTAATCAAATTTAATCCTTTCAGGATTCTAAAAAAATCCTTCAATTTTTCTCGAAAATAAAAAAAGCTCTGTAAATCAATGACTTACAGAGCTTTTTTTAAAATAAGAATCCAAAATCTTATGCCAAAGCAATACGTTTGAATGCAGTAATTGTTAAGCCTTTCTGAGTTTGCTCTAACAATTGCTTGATATTGATTGAACCATCTTTTACAAATTGTTGGTTCAACAAAGTAGATTCTTTATAGAATTTCTCTAATCTACCTGCTGCAATTTTATCTAACATTGCTTCTGGTTTTCCTTCCTGACGAGCTTGGTCTCTTCCAATTTCAATTTCACGCTCAATTGTCACTGCATCAACATCAGATTTATCCAAAGCAACTGGCTTCATTGCCGTGATTTGCATAGCAATGTCCTTACCAACTTCTTGTACGTCGCTACCAGAAGTATTAGCAAAAGCTACCAAAACGCCAATTTTGTTATTTGAGTGAATATAAGAAACAACTTTCTCAGCAGTTACGTTTTCGTAACCAGCAATATTGATTTTCTCTCCAATTTTACCAGTCAATTCAATCATTGCTTCACCTGCAATACGTCCGTCTGCCAAAGTTGTAGCTAATAATTCTTCTGTATTTGCAGCGTTTGAAGCTACCGCAGATGCCAATAAAGCAGCACCTAATGAAGTAAAATCTTCAACTTTAGAAACTGGCTCAGTCTCACAAGCTAAAGCTACTAATTTACCATTTGAACCATCTTCATTGATTGCGATTAGAACGATACCTTCGTTTGTTGCATTGTCAGCACGCTTTGCAGCAACTTTCTGACCTGCTTTACGAAGAATATCAATAGCGGCTTCAAAATCACCGTCTGCTTCTGTTAGGGCTTTCTTGCAATCCATCATGCCAGCCCCTGTCATTTGTCTTAATTTATTAACGTCTGCTGCTGTAATAGCCATTGTCTTGTTAATTTGAAAATTTGAAAATTTGTTAATTTGAAGATAACGATTAACTAACATTGTTATCTTAATCGTTTTTTAATCAAATAGCCCACAGAAAACTATGGGCTATTTAACTTAAATACTTATTTTAGTAAAATTGAGAACAAATAATTGTTCATTATTAATTCTTAATTCTTCGTTAAAATTAGTCTTCTTTCTCGTATTTAGCAGCGATTTTAGCTGCTTCTTTAGCCTCTTCGATGTCAGCTAAACGCTTAGCTTCTTCTTCTTCAGCAACACGAGCATCATCTTTATCTTGCTTACGCTCCATTAAACCTTCTTCGATTGCTTTACCAATTGCCAAAGTAATCAAAGCTATTGATTTGTAAGCATCATCATTTGCTGGAATTGCATAATCTACCAAGTTTGGATTCGAGTTAGTATCGCACATAGCAAATACTTGAATACCCAAACGTTTTGCTTCTGCTACTGCGATATGCTCACGCTTTACGTCAACAACAAATAATGCAGATGGTAAACGAGTTAAGTCTGTGATACCGCCCAATACACGCTCCATTTTCTCTTTATCACGGCTCATCATCAAACGCTCACGCTTTGCTAATGCTTTTGACGTAACTTCATCCTTCAACATTTTCTCGATAGTACTCATCTTTTTGATTGACTTACGAACTGTTGCGAAGTTAGTCAACATTCCACCTAACCAACGGTCAGTTACATAAGGCATTTTCAAACGACGAGCTTCTTCTGAAACGATTTCTTGTGCTTGCTTCTTTGTAGCAACAAACATCACTTTACGTCCAGAACGAACAACACCTTTGATAGCTGCACAGGCTTCGTCTAAGCAAGCTAAAGTTTTGTTCAAATCAAGAATGTGAATTCCATTCTTTTCCATAAAGATGTACGGTGCCATCTTTGGATCCCACTTACGGGTTAAGTGTCCGAAGTGAACACCTGCATCTAATAATTCTTTGTATTCTAATTGTGCCATTTTTTTGACAGTTATCAGTTATCAATAAGCAGTTATCAGTTTTGTAGGAAACAAATCTTGATAAAAATTAAATTTAACTTCAACTAAAAAATTGTGAAAATGAAAAAATATGAAAATATTGGCAAAGCATCGGTCACTATAAGCCTTGCCAATGGTTTGATAAAATAAATTATAGTTAACAAATAACAATTGGCAGTGTAAAACTGATAACTGGTAATTGAATAACTGATAACTGATTTTAACGTTTCGAGAATTGGAACTTACGACGTGCTTTTCTACGACCTGGTTTTTTACGTTCAACCATACGTGGATCACGAGTAAGGAATCCTTCTTTCTTCAAAGGAGGACGCAATTCTGAATCAATTTCTTGTAATGCACGAGAAATTGCTAAACGAACAGCACCTGCTTGACCATTGATACCACCACCTGTAAGATTTACTTTAAGGTCGTAAACGCCTTCAGTTTTTGTTAAAACGAAAGGTTGGTTAACAATGATTTGAAGAATTTCCGAAGGGAAATACTCTTTATAATCACGGCCATTTACTATGATATTACCTTTTCCAGGTGTCATGTATATGCGTGCAACAGCCGTTTTTCTTCTTCCTAATGTATTTGTTACTTCTGCCATTTTTTTTTATAGCTGTGAGTCATGAGCAATGAGCTATGAGAAAATCGTTAAGACTAATTCATAATTCATAATTCACAATTCATAATTAAAATTTAATTTCTTTAGGTTGTTGTGCTGCGTGAGGATGTTCAGTTCCTGCATATACATACAAGTTAGTAAACAAACGACGACCCAAACGATTTTTTGGTAACATACCTTTTACGGCTGATTCCACGACACCTTTTGGGTTTTTGCTCATTACTTCTCTTGGTGTAGCAAAACGCTGTCCACCTGGGTAACCTGTGTGACGGATATAAACTTTGTCTGTCATTTTCTTACCAGTAAAACGAATTTTATCAGCATTGATAACGATAACATTGTCACCACAGTCAACGTGAGGTGTAAACGACGGCTTGTGCTTGCCACGTAAGATTTTTGCAATTTCCGAAGTGATACGACCTACCACTTGATTTTCGGCATCTACGATAATCCATTTCTTTTCTACGGTAGCCGAGTTAGCTGAAATGGTTTTGTAACTTAGAGTATCCACTTTGTTTTTAATTTTGAATGTTGAATCACTTCCCTTCAAACTACGGAATATGTCTGATTATCAATGATTTTGACCTATTTTTCTTTTTGAACGGGCATCCAATTTGAAAATGGGAACGCAAAATTACGGACTTGTTCTTGGAATTGCAAATTGAGCTTGCTTTTTTAAAGAATTATTTCATTAATATGGGCATGAAAAAACGGTTCATTGTAAAAGTATCTTTGTTCTTGCCGTATTTTTTATAAAATTTGTGAAAATACTGACGTTAAATTGCCGTTAATGTATTACCCCTTCCAAGGTTTTTGTTCCCATATTCTCATGAAAAAAATAATCATACTCCTTTTTACAGTTTTAATAGTGAATTTTGAAATGTCTGCTCAGGCATTAAAAATTTCTGATAAACCTGATGAATTTATCACAGATGTTCCCAATGTGATGGTTGCTACTGGTATGCCACA
>JAAFJL010000087.1 GCA_013298865.1 Cytophagales bacterium
ACAGCGATAGCTACGAGCAACAGCCCAATATGTTCAGGAGATACGATTAGATTAGTAGCCTCAGGAGCAAGCAGTTACTCATGGTCAGGACCAAATGGATTTACTTCAACAGAAAGATCACCTAAGTTGAAGTCTGATGCAGGTAAAGCAGGAAGTTATGTAGTAACGATTTCAGGAACAGGCGGATGTACAGGAGTGGCAACGGTGAATGTAGTAGTGAATCCACTACCAACCGTAGTAGTAGCAGGTAAAGAAATATGTGATAAGACAACGACCACGTTGACAGCAACAGGAGCAAGTACTTACGCATGGACAGGACCAGCAGGCTTTACTTCAACAGGAGCGAGTCCAACGGTATCAGTAGCAGGAGTATATGTTGTAACAGGAACAGATGTAAATGGATGTATCGCCACGGCGAATGCAACATTAACAGTAAATGCTCTTCCAGTACCAACAGCGACAAGCAACGGTCCAGTATGTTCAGGAACAGAAGCAATCTTGAAAGTAACGGGTGGTTCAACATTCGTATGGTCAGGTCCAGCAGGATTTACTGCAACAGGAGCAGAAGTTAAGATAGCCAACTTCACAACTAAAGCCACTTACACAGTGATTGCAAGTTCTGATAAAGGGTGTACAGCAACAACTTCGGTAGTAGTAGATGTAAATGAGAAACCAGTGCCAGTGATACCAGCAGTAGCTGCAATTTGTTTGGGAGATTCAATCAGATTGACAGTGAGCGGAGCAGCAGGTTCAACGTACTCATGGACTGGAACAGGATTTACTTCAACAAGTCAATCGCCTAAATTGAAACCAGCGACATCAGGAACATACACTTTTGCAGTGACAGTTTCAGGAAACGGTGGATGTACAGGAACAGCAACAACTTCGGTAGTAGTAAATGCTCTACCAACAGTAGCTGCAACGGGCGGTGCGATTTGTGCAGGTCAATCAGTAAGTCTTGGAGCAACAGGTGCAACAACTTACGCTTGGACAGGAAAAGACGGATTTACTTCAACAAGTGCTACTCCGAGTGTAAACAAAGAAGGTACTTATACAGTAATTGGAACTACGAACGGATGTACTGCAACAGCAACAACATCAGTAACATTGAATCCAGCAGCAGACATCAAAGCAACAGGTGCTGAAGTTTGCCCAGGTGGTACAGTGAAATTGATAGCAACGGGTGGTGCAACATACACATGGTCTGGTCCAGCAGGATTTGCTTCAACGTTAGCAGAACCAACAGTTTCTACGAATGCTACAACGGCAATTCAAGGAACATACACCGTAACCGCTACAACAGCAGCAGGTTGCGTAGGTTCAGCAACAACAGCAGTAATTGTGAAGGCTAATCCAGTAGTACAAATTGCAGGTGACACCATCGTATGTGCAGGTGCTAAAGTGAAATTGACTGCCAACGGAACAGGAACATTTGTATGGTCAGGTTCAAATAGTTTCTCAGCAACAACTGCAAGTGTAGATGTTAATGCAGGAACTTATAATGTGACATTGACCAATAACGGATGTACTGCAACAGGTTCAATCACGGTAAGAGCAGAAGGTTTAGTATTGCAAGTGGCGGCTTCACCAAGTGAGGTTTGCGAAGGAGGAACAATCGGTCTGACGGCTTCGGCAACAGCCGCTTCGAGTATCAAGTCTTACACTTGGTCAGGAGTGAAAGGATTTACTTCAACATCTGCAACGCCAAGCATACCAACTGCAACGACTGATAGAGGTGGAGTTTACACAGTAACAGTAGTAACGAAAGCAGGTTGTACAGAAACAGCAACGGTGAGAGTAACAGTGAACCCAGCACCAACATCAACAGAAGCAGTAACATTCTGTGACGGTGCTAAAGGAACACTAACCGCCAAAGCAACAAGTACAGCAACGACTTATACTTATAGCTGGAATACAGGAGCAACGACATCGAGTATTGAGGTAACAGAAGCAGGTGAATACACCGTAACAGTTACAGACAAGACAACGGGTTGTATCTCGGTAGGTAAGTTTACAGCAACTAAGACCAACAAGCCAGTAGCAGTTATCTCTGGAGGAACTTCATTCTGCGGATTGACATCAACAGAATTGACAGTGAACAAAGACGTAACAGCAGGTGAGACTTATGCTTGGAGCGGACCTAACGGATTCACATCAACATCACAGAAAATTACAGCATCTAAGTCAGGTGACTACATAGTGAAAGTAACAGTAGGTGGTGGATGCGAAGCAACAGCTAAAGTAACCGTAACAGCAACAGAACTGAAACCAACGATTGTATGTGGTGTCGTTTGCGAAGGTGGTTCAATCGGATTCCAGTCAACAGGTGGTGCAACATACACTTGGACAGGACCAAATGGATACACAACATCATCGCAAAATCCACAGTTGACCAACGTGAAGTTAGCTGACGGAGGAACTTACACTGTAACAGTAGTATCTGGTCTATGTACTGCAAGTGCAACGGCAATCTTAGTAGTGAATCCAACGCCAACAGCGTTTGTAGTAACTGCAAAAGAATCAACTTGCGACGGTAACATAGCTAAGAACGACGGTAAAGTAACTATCACAGGAGTTACAGCGAGCAGTAACTTGAAGTATGACATCGTAGAAGGAGCAACTTACACAGGTACTAAGAACTACACATCTGCCACAGCAATCCCTGCTGACGGCATTGTGAAGTCTGGTATTGCAAACCCTACCACAGCAGCAGGAACTACTTATACAGTACGTGTCTTCAATAGCACAGATTGCTATACAGACAAGACCGTAACAATTGGACAAGTAACTTGCGATTGTGGAGTAGCTAAGTGTGTACCATTCACGATTATGAAAACTAAAAGTGCCAACAAGAAATAGTAAAAAATAGCCGAAGGTTATCAGGATTTAGATTTCAGTTTTAGAAAAAGTTTTAGAACAAAAACCTAACCCTGATAACCCCAAGCTATTAAACGATAATTTAAAGTGCGAACGGGAACACAGGTTGAAAGATAGCGTGCGAGCGAAAACTAAACCCTAACCCATATGTGCAAAAACCCTGACCAATGGTCGGGGTTTTTCTTTTTTAGGGGGGAAGGAATTGTAGCTAAAAAGCGTGTTTTAAAAGCCCTCAAAATCCGAGAAATTTACCGTATAATAAACCACGCAAGAAAAATTGGATTTCCAGAAAACTTTGCATAGATTTGGATATGGACGTTTTAAATATTTGATATTCTCAGAAAAGAGCAGATAGAAATATAGACGGGATGAGATGTGAAAAGGGGGGGTGTATATGGATTATAAACTCTTTGGGTTCATCATAAGATAAATATTATTTAACATTTAAACCAAGTAAAATTAACTTGTGGAAACATTAACATCAGAAAAACTTGATAAGAAAACTCAGGAAATAGACCGACTGATTAACAAAACTAATTCAGGTAAAAATGCGTGGAAAGCAGGAGGACTACTATCAGGAATAAAAGAACAAGAGGAATTTAAAGCTAAAAATTTCTCATCATTTGGAGCATACACAACCAATTCTTTAAGAATAAGTGAATCAAAAGCTTATAGTTACATAAGGATAAACCAAATTTATTCAGAGGATGACCTTAGCGAATTGACCCTTGTAT
Organism: Cytophagales bacterium; assembly: GCA_013298865.1. Taxonomy (GTDB): domain Bacteria; phylum Bacteroidota; class Bacteroidia; order Cytophagales; family Spirosomataceae; genus JAAFJL01. The sequence goes on from JAAFJL010000087.1 coordinate 3,612, forward strand.
CTCATCTTTTGGAACTGGCGGACAAAGACCAAGATATTCGTGAAATGGTGTTAGCTTACGCAAGAAAGATAGATGCTCAAAAAATTGAAAATAATAAAAAAATACAAGAATCAACTCAACCAAACTACGGTTTAATAACACAAACGACAGGTTCAACTCAAAAAGTTGAAATGCGACCTAATTATACCACAGAAATGATTGAAACAATTTCTGGACTTTTAGATAATGCAAAGAGTAGTAGAATAGATATTGATGAAAATTTAACAAGTCGAGCGTTTGAGCTATCTGAGAAAATACATACGCAAAGAGAGTTAAACCATAAATTGCCCAATAAAAAAGGAGGTTTAATTAGTAGCAAACACTTTCCAGAAGTTTGTAGTGTATTTCCAAACAAGCCGACTTGTGAAATGGAGGTAGTTGGACTTTTTTGTGTCATGTTCCAATACATAAAACACTTATCTTTTCCTTATGGCAAAACTCCTACTTTGATAAAATTTAGCCACATTGAGTATTTGAGAGTTGCATTTCCAGACGGAGAAGTATCTGTGATTAATCATAAAAAAGGGAATTATACTACCCTAAAAACTGAGTTCGAGTTTAAAAGCGAATCGTATTTAACACATGGACATAACAATAGTAAAAACGAATGTCACCTAATTGTTTGTTGGGAGAATACATTGTTAAATTCAGATTTAGAACCTTTTGGATTGTCATTCCCACCAATTTTATCACTTAAAAAACTTTTAGAAACAGGTAAAATTCATTTAGAATAATTTATCCCCGCTCTTTCGGATTTGTAATCCGAACGCTGACTGCTGAGGTTTTGTAAACCTCCAAACCATACTTTCACCAAATTTAGATTCGGTGCAGGCTTTGCGTCTCTGACGCATCAAATAAACAAAAACTACACATTGACAGCAATATGGACATAAAAGACTTGATAATTGAAATTAGAAACCACCTGACGGACACATTTGGGCATATCGACTCTTGGTTTGACAGAAATATCGAACTTCGTGAGTACAAACCAAAAAATGACGGTTGGACAATTGACCAAATTTTAGAACACATCGGTCTGACAAACCATTTTTTGCTTATTCTCATAGAAAAAGGTACTAAAAAAGCATTGCTAAACGTCAATCAGCTTGACATTCAAGAGCAACTTCAATCGTACATTTTTCATCAAGACAAATTAACAGAAATTGGACTTCATAAGTCGTTCGGTTGGATTCGACCAAAACACATGGAGCCAAAAGGTGAAAAATCTTTACAAGAAGTTAGACAACAACTCAAAGACCAACTTAATCAATGTCTGGACTATTTGGACACACTTAAAAATGGCGAAGGAGTTTTGTTTAAAACGACAATGACAGTAAACGACTTGGGAAAAATAGACGTTTACGAGTACATTTATTTCCTTGCACAACATGGAAAACGACACATTGCTCAGATGGCAAAAAACGAACTGGAATTTGATAGTGTGTAAAAAGCCAAAACACCCACTCTTTCAAATTTGTAATCCGAACGCAAAATTGCGTCACTATCGCATCATTCTTTCACACTTTAATATCACATAAAAATATCAAGTATTTGATAATGAGAAAGTTATGAAAAATAGTAACATAAAATATTCTGTATCTTAGATTGGGACTCTGTCATTTTTACGATTAGAAATAAGGTTTTTATATTTGAAGTTTCGTATATTTGGTAATAAATAATGATTAAAAATGGTACAAACATTAACATTACTTCATACAATTCTTGAACGAATCGAAGTTGAAGACTTTTTTCGTATTCCTGCCTCATGGGAAGAGTACGAAGAAATTTCAGATGTAGAAGGTTTGAATTTACAATACCAAGATGGAGAAATAATTGTTACAACAAGTATGAATACGCCCAACCACGAAAAATTAGTTGCCAGAATTTGCTCAATCCTTTTAAATTATTATGACACTTTGGATGACGAAGATTTTTCGGTTATGGGAAGTAACGGTGCGGTGTCTAAAGTTGATGAGAAACTAAGATTTTCGCCTGATATTGTTGTCGTTAAGGGTGAAATTATGATGAAAGGGAAATCAAAAGTTGATATGTTAAACCCTTTGATTGTGGTAGAAATTCTTTCAAAAGCTACTTCAAAATTTGATTTGACCGATAAATTAGTAGGCTATAAAACGATGGATTCTTTGAAACAAATTGTTTTCGTGGCACAGGATAGACCTTGGATTTCAACATTTTTACGTACAGAAGACCATAATGTTTGGATGAATACAGACTATTTCTCGTTAGAAGATGCTGCTGTTATTGATAATTTGACAGTTTTGATGAAAGATATTTACAAGAAAATTATTTTCTAATACCCCCACTCTTTCAGACTTGTAATCCAAACGCTAACTGTTGAGGTTTTGTAAACCTCCAAGCCAAGCTAATCTATCAAAAATAGACTGGCTTGGCTTTTTACTTAGGGACGGTGACTTATTGGGGAATAATTTATAAAATCGGCAAATCAATCGTTACCGAAGTACCCGTATTCACATCTGCATTGAGGTTTAATTGTCCTTGTAGAAAATTAACTCTTGATCTAATATTATTCCATCCATTACTATCAGTTTTCAGGGTTTTTTCATCAAATCCTATTCCATCGTCCTCTACTGTCAGAGTAATATTTTCTTTTGTGAAGATTATTTCCATCAAAATTTCTTTTGCATTGGCGTGCTTCAATGAATTGGTCACTAATTCTTGAATAATCCGATAAATCATCAAATTTTTATTGATTCCTAAATCAGTAGGTTCTCCAAAATGCTGGAAAATGATAGCAGGAGTAGAGATACTGTGTTTAGACGCAAAATCTTCTAATGCACCAATTAGACCAAAGTTAGCTAAGGTATGCGGCTGTAAATTGCCTGAAATAGAACGTACTTCAGAACAGGTATCATCAATCATTTGTGTGAGACTTTGGATTGGTGTTCCCTTACCCATCAAAACTTTAATCCTCGAAAGCATCGTCCCGATTCCGTCGTGAAGTTCCTGAGAAATCCTTTGGCGTTCTAATTCTTGCCCATTAATCAGGGCATTCAATGTGCCAATCTGCATATTTTTTTCTAATTCAACAGCTTTCAATTTCCCGATTCTTTTTCTATTTAAAAAGGCAATAAAAAGTAAAGCCAAGGAGATTAAAGTTAATATTAACAACCCCAAAAACATATATTGCCTAAACCTTACTTTCTCTAATTCAATGTCGGTCAATTTTTTTTGGAGTTCAATTCTGGAAACAATCAAGCGTTGTTTTTCCATCAAGTTATATTCTGTAAATGAGCGTAAATCTGACTCATATTTTGAATAATAAATCGTTTCAACGGTTTTTTTAGATTTATCAGCGTACTCAAAGGCTTTGGAGTAATTTTTTTTCGACAGATAATAATCTTGAATATTATCATACACTTCTTTTCTTAATTGAAACATATTAATATCAAATTCTACCACTTTCAAACTCCCCATTAAGGCTTCTAAACGAGCCTCTTGATTACCCATTTTTGCGAGACATTTTGCCTTAAAATATAACGAAACACCTTCTAACCATTTAATTTGAAGTCGATTAGCTATTTCATAACTTTTAGAAATATGAAAAAGAGCTTCTTCATTTTTTCCTTCTCGACTGTATAAATCAGAAAATGCAGAGTGCAATCTACCTTGAAATGACTCTCCTCTAACAATTTTATTCAGTAAGTCAGCTCTATGTAACATTGGTGTTGCCACAACAAAATTATCTTGATGTATATAAACATTGGCTAAATTAATTAAGTAGTCTAACTCTTTCGCATATTGTTTCTGAACTCGAAAATATTTTACCGCATCACTTAAATATTCTTTTGCAAACTCTTGCATAAAGGTTCTGTCCATTAAAAAAGAACCTAACGAGCCACGGACACTATAAAAATTAGGTAAATCTTTTACAGTATGAAAACACTCCATGCTTTTACGCAAATTAGTAATGGGTGAATTATTGATATTGCCAATTTTTTCTTCATTCTTTGAGTACGCCCAATAGGTAAATCCTAAGCCAAGTGTGTCATGTGAGAATTGATATTTCCTCAACATACTATCCAGTTGATGCTTTGTATAAACATCATCTATATTTGGATACGTATTTTGGGCATGAACTCCATAAAATTGTACTATATTTAGAAAAAATAATACTAATATTGTGTCCTTAAATTTATGTTTCATAGGTTTTTTTGATAGATACAAACCAAATGATTAAAGTTTTATTAGTTGATGACCATAAGATTTTTACGGAAGGTATTGCTTCATTACTGTTGCATGAACCTGATTTTGAAGTAGTTGGCGAATGTCAAAATGCTCAACAAGTTAAAGATTTTTTAAATAAAATTACGATTGACGTTATTTTGTTAGACATAAATTTGGGCAGTGAAAGTGGTTTGGACGTTTGCAAATACGTAATTGAGCAAAATCCAGCCATCAAAGTTTTGGCGATGTCTATGTACAACGATGAAAATTTTATAACACGTATGATGAAAAACGGGGCATCGGGTTATATTTTAAAAAATAGCAGTGCTGACGAACTTCTGAAAGCAATGAGAACTGTTTATGAAGGTAAATCATATCAAAGTGCCGAGGTACTTGAAATAATCATTAGGGGTTTGTCTCGCCAGAAGCAACAAGAAAAAAGTATCTATCAACTCCGTTTTACTCGTCGAGAAAAAGAAGTGTTGAGCTTGATTGCCAACGGTAAAACCACCAAAGAGATTGCTAAGGAATTGTTCATCAGTGAGAAAACAGTAGAATCACACAGAAGTAATCTGTTTTCAAAATTTGATGTGAAAAATGTTGTCAGTTTACTCAAAATGGCGATTGAGTATAATTACGTTTAGGGTTTGGTATATTTTACCGCAAGGACGCTATGACGCAAGAATTTCTTGGTGTCATAGCGTCTTTGCAGTTTATAAATCTTCTAAATCAAAATTACCAATTTCCTCCCTTCCGAAACATAGGGTAAACCCTTAGTTTTTATTTTCAGTATTTACCCTTATTTAAAAAGTATAATTTAAAATTAGATTTGTACTATAAAAAATTTAATACTTGAGATTTTTTATACAAAATCAAAAAACAATCAACTTTTAAAACTCTTTTTAAAAAATGAAAAACAAACTTATTTTATCCGCTTTCGCCTTCATGGTAATGGTAGCCATTTCATGCAAAGATGATACTTTACAAGAAAGTACACCTATTGCTAAAAAAACCAGTTCGGCTCGTATTGATGTTGGAAATCCACACAATACTAACACATCTGGACAGTGGGAAACAATTTGGTATGACAAATATATTCTTCAAAATAATATTTGGGGATATAACATCGGCTGGCAAAATATCTGGTCTGCTGCTGGAACGGGTTGGTGGTCTTATGGTGTAAGTTCAGGTCATGCAAACGGAGACGGTAATATTAAGGGTTTCCCGTCGGCTGTTTTGGGCTGGGTGTACGGAAATTGGTCTAATAATAGTGGCTTGCCTCGACAAGTTTCTTTAATTAATGGATGCCAATATTCATGGCAAACTGAAACACCTTCAACGGGTCGTTGGAATCAGATACTTGATATTTATTTTGGTTATGATAACAATCCAGGTGGAAATAAAGGGAAAATGGCTTGCAATATCTTAATTCAAACAAATCAAAGCTGGAATTATTATTGGAATGGCTGGAATCAGAACACCCCTACCCAGACGGTAGAATATCGTACGATTGGTGGTGTTGAATACACAATTGTAATTTCAAAAGATAGAGAACCAACCAACAATCGTGAATTCCCATTTGTAAGTTTTCATAGGAAATACGCTACAAATTATGTCAACAATCAAAACTTAAAACCAATTTTTGATTTTTGTAAAAGTAGAGGGTGGATAAAAAACTCTGACTATTTAGTTTCAATTCAACATGGTTGGGAAGTAGTTGATGGAGATTATGGAAATTCAAAGCTGAAGTCTAATTCTTTGTCGCATAATATTTGGTAATTTTCGAAACATAAAAATGATTTATTTGTTAGTTTTAACTTCTGGGTTTTCAAAGTCCAGAAGTTTTTTTATATAGTCAAAATTTATGATTTTTTTCTAAGGGTTTACCCTTAGTCTTCAAATTAGGGAAAACCATTATGAAATACATTTAACTTTATATCAAATTTGTACAATTAAATATTCTGTTTTTCCTAAAAAATAAATCAAATGAACAATTTTTTACTTGTATTCGAGAGAATCGTTTTCCCTTCTCAAAAGTTTCTTTCCAATACTTTTTTTGCTTGTTTGTTGCTTCTTTCGAGCCTTTTTGTCCTATCATCCAATGCACAAACAGTTTCATCCAACATCAGATTAGACCAATTTGGGTATCCTGTCAATGCCCGAAAGATAGCAGTTATTTCTAATCCAATTAATGGCTACAACAATACGCAAACTTTTACGCCAGGTTCTGTTTATCAGGTCAAAAAAGTAAGTGATAATTCTGTGGTTTATACGGGTATGCCTGCCGCTTGGAAAGGTGGCGTACTACACACACAATCGGGCGATAAAGTTTGGTGGTTCGATTTTTCAAATCTCACAACATCAGGTAGTTACTATATTTTAGATGTTGAAAAAAATGTAAAATCTTATGAATTTAATATCGGTGATGATGTCTATGACAACGTAGCTAAGGCGGCAACGAAAATGTTTTATTATAATCGTCGTGGTTTTGCCAAATCAGCTACTTATGCAGGAATTTGGGCAGATAATGCTCCTGCTTTTAACAATGCAGGTCAAGATTTAGAAGCTCGTTTAGTTTCAGATAAAACAAATGCTGCCACCGCCAAAGATGTTTCGGGCGGTTGGTTCGATGCTGGGGATTACAACAAATATGTAACTTTTGCTTTCACGCCACTTTCTGATATGCTTTTGGCTTATGAAGAAAAGCCTTCTGTATGGTCTGATGCTACAAATATTCCAGAATCGGGTAATTCAGTTCCAGATTTATTGGATGAAGTAAAATGGGAATTGGATTGGTTACTGAAAATGCAAAACGCTAATGGCTCTCTGATGAGTAAAGTTGGCAACCCCATCGGACAACCTATGAATGCTTTGCCTCCAAGCACGATTACAGTGCCACAATACTACGGAGCTGCCAGTACCTCGGCAACCTTAACGGGTGCAATGGCTTTCGCTTTGGGAGCAATTCAGTATAAATCTTTGACTTCAAATTCAGCAATGGTTGCTTATGGAAATAGCCTCCAAACGGCTGCTATCAATGCTTGGAATTGGTCGGTGGCAAATCCAAACGTACTTTTTGTAAATGCTGGAAATTTTGATAGTGCTGATGCTGAAATTAATACTTATGAAAAAAATATCTATAAAATGTGTGCAGCAGTTTATCTTTTTGCTTTAACAGGAGATAATACTTACAAAACCTACATTGATGCAAATTATGAAATTTTCAACAGTGTAAAGCCTCTAAATAATTATACGATTCCTTACGAGCAACATTTAAACGATGCTGTTTTGTATTATGCAAAAACAGTTGGTGCAACCCCAAGCGTAGCGGCAAATATCAAAACGAGATTAGGAAATATCATTAAAAATCAGGCGGAGTGTTTACCTTCATTTAAAAGTCAAGAAGACGCTTATCGTTCATTTGTGAAGGACGGAGACCACAACTGGGGAAGTACAAAAATCAAAAGTTCAACCTCAAACAATTTAGGAAGTGCCATTTGGAATAACTTAGATGCAACCAATACAGAGCGTTATCGTGAGGCTTCAATTGGTTATATTCATTATATTCATGGTACTAACCCATTGGGATTCAGTTTCTTAACAAATATGGGTAGTTATGGTGCAGAGAATTCGGTTACAAAAATGTACCATGCTTGGTTTGGAGCATCGGGTAGTTTTTCAGGAAATACACCTCCAGGTTATTTGGTGGGTGGCGTAAATAAAAACTATCAACCCGATGCCCAATATACAGGTTCGTTGGCTGCATTAACACCTCCACTTGGGCAACCAGTTGCCAAAACTTATAAGGATTGGGACACCAGTTGGCCCGAAAATTCTTGGACACTCACTGAACCAGCCATTTATTACCAAGCGGCATATCTCAGAATGTTGAGCAAAGCCATGGGCGGAATTCCTGCCCCTCCTGCGGATGCCGTTGCTCCGAGTACACCAACAGCGTTGTCAAGAGCTAATTTATTGCCTAATAGTTTTACCTTAAATTGGGGAGCATCAACCGACAATGTGGATGTTGTTGCTTATGAAATTTATAGTAATGGAATAAAAATATTAGAAAGCACCACTAACGTTTTTTACTTTAATAATATTCCAGTTAATACTACTTATGTATTTACTGTGAAAGCAAAAGACCGTGCAGGAAATTTGTCATTGGCAAGCAATACCATCACTGTGACAACTCCTCAAATAGATACCGAAGCACCTTCGATTCCAACGGGTTTAGGAAGTATAAATACCACACAGGTAAGTACAATCATAACTTGGGTAGCTTCAACGGATAATTTGGGAGTGACAGAATATGAGGTTTTCAAAAATGGAGTTTCAATTGGAGTTACGCCAAATTTGGTCATGCCAGCAACTGGTTTGACTGCAAATACAACTTACAACTTTACGGTAAAAGCAAAAGATGCATCTGGAAATGTCTCTGCCGCCAGCACGCCACTAAGCGTTTTAACAGCAAACACACCAAGTCCTGATAAAATTTTATACGATGAAACTATCTTATCTGGTTGGAGTAGTGTTTCATGGTCAACAGTGAATTATGCCAGTACAAGTCCTAAAAAAACGGGAAATGTTGCTGCAAAAAGTACACATACAGACAACTGGCAAGCAATTGGCTTTGAAGGAACAACTGCCAATGATTTTATTTATACGGCATCATATCCAAAAGGAATTGGCTTTTGGGCGTATGCCGAAGGCTCTGGAAATGTAGGATATTACATAAAAGTATTTGATGTAAACGGAGTAGAAAATCCAGAAAAGCAATTTTCTGTACCAGCAGGAAAATGGACATATATTCAAGTAAGTTGGGCAGATCTTGGCAACCCAACAACGCTTAAACGAATTTGGCTACAAGGCAATGGAACTTCGTCTGGAAGAGTAGTGAATTTTGACAATATGAGATTTTTGTATAACGACCCAGTTTTAGTAACAGAGGATGCGGTTGTGTACGGAGATGCCCTTTTGGCGAATTGGGATAATAGTGGTTCATACTCCAATACAAGGGATTTGAATAGTACGATACCAGCTCCCAAAGTTGGAACAAAAGCAATAAAAGTAACTGCTACGGGTGCTTATGGTGCGGTAGTTTTGATGGGAGGAATTGGCTCTGATACCATAAAAACAGTTGATTATCCAAAAGGAATTGGCTTTTGGGCATTTAATGAAGGAGTTGATGCTATCAATACAAAAATACAGACTGAAAACTCAGTTGGCACAGCTTCAACAATTGTTCAAAAACTTGTTCCTGCGGGTGTTTGGACTTATGTACGAGTTACTTGGGCTGAATTAGGAAACCCAACTCAGGTTAGAAAACTGATTATCCAAGACCTATCTGGGAAAACAGATAACATTAAAAATTACGATGATATTCGGTTTTTATTAAACGAACCTGTTACAGTGACAGAAGATAAAGTGTTATATAATGAAGCGATTCTAACGAATTGGAATGATTGGGATTCATACACTAATACCAGAGATTTGAATAGTACAACCCCAACGCCCAAAGTAGGTGCAAAAGCCATGAAAGTAACTTCTACGGGGGCTTATGGGGCAGTAGTTTTGAGAGGAGGCGTAGCATTAGATGGTATCAATACGGCTGATTATCCTAATGGAATAGGTTTTTGGGCGTATAATGAGGGCGTAGATGCAATCAATACAAAAGTACAAACTGAAAATTTTACGGGTACAGCTTCAACCATTGCTGAAAAACTCGTACCTGCAGGTGCATGGACTTATGTACGTTTTACATGGGCAGAGTTAGGTAATCCGACACAAGTTTGGAAGGTAATTATTCAAGACCTTTCTGGAAAAACAAATAATATTAAAAACTACGATGATATTCGTTTTTTATTGAACGACCCCACAGTTGCCAATGTAACTTTCTCTCCCGCAGGAGGTACATTTGCCACCGCACAAAGTGTAAGTTTAGCCACCACAACGGCAGGGGCAAGTATCAGATATACAACTGACGGTAGTACGCCAACTGAAACAGTTGGAACGGTTTATACAAGTGCAATAAACGTTGCGACAACGACAACTATCAAAGCCATTGCCTACAAAGCTGGTTCAAATACCAGTGCAGTTACTTCGGCTACATATACAATTACAGCCATTCCAGCAACAAATCAAGTAATTTATGATGATGCTTTGGGAGCTAATTGGGAGAATTATTCGTATGGTGCAGGAGATTGGGACTTTGATAATTCCACCTTAGCAAAACAAGGTACGAAATCAATTAAAGGCAATCCTACAACAGTTTACAGGGCAGCCAGTTTTCGTAAAACATCTGTAGTTTTAACGGTAAATCATCCAGGGGGAATTGGATTTTGGGCTTATGGAAATACTGTTAGTGGAACAAATACCCAAGTGAGACTCAAAGTTTTTACACAACCTACCACCAATGGAATAGAAACTACGCCAAAGTTTATCGAGCTTCCTGTGGGTTCTTGGACTTATGTAAATATTCCTTGGACTGATTTAGGTAATCCAACAGATGTTCAAAAACTGACGATTCAAGATAATAGCGGAACAGCAGGACAAGTAGTTTATTTAGATGATATTAAGTTGTTAGCTGCAACGCCAACGACAGTTGCCAATGTAACTTTCTCACCCGCAGGAGGTACATTTGCTACCGCACAAAGTGTAAGTTTAGCAACTACAACGGCAGGAGCAAGTATTAGATATACCACTGATGGAAGTACTCCAACAGAAACAGTTGGAACTGTTTATACTACTCCAATTAACGTAGCGACAACCACAACTATTAAAGCCATTGCCTATAAATCAGGTTCGATTGAAAGTGCTGTAAGTTCAGCTACTTATACCATTACAGCGATTCCAGCCACAAGCCAAGTAATTTATGATGATGTACTTGGTGTTGATTGGCAAAACTGGTCTTATGATGGAGGAGACTGGGATTTTAATAATACGACCTTAGTAAAACAAGGGACAAAGTCAATTAAGGGAACTCCTACAGGAACTTACAAAGCTGCATTTTTCCATAAAACATCCGTTATTTCAACAGTAAATCACCCAGCAGGAATAGGTTTTGGGCTTACGGTAATACTGCAAGTGGCACTAATACCCAAGTGAGACTAAAAGTGTTTACACAACCTTTAACTGGTGGCATACAATCAACACCAAAGTATGTCGAATTAACAGTAGGTGCTTGGACGTACGTAAATGTTACTTGGTCAGATTTAGGCAATCCAACCAATGTCCAAGACTTGACAATTCAAGATAATAGTGGAGTTGGGGGACAAGTAGTTTATTTAGATGATATTCAGTTATTAGCCACAACGCCAACGACGGTTGCCAATGTAACTTTCTCACCCGTAGGAGGCACATTTGCCACCGCACAAAGTGTAAGTTTAGCCACCACAACGGCAGGGGCAAGTATAAGATACACAACCGATGGAAGTACTCCGACAGAAACAGTTGGAACTGTTTATACAAGTGCTATAAACGTTGCTACTACAACGACTATCAAAGTGATTGCCTATAAAGCTGGATCTATTGCAAGTGCTGTAAGTTCGCAAACTTATACAATTACAGCGATTCCAGCCACAAACCAAGTAATTTATGATGATGCACTTGGTGTTGATTGGCAAAACTGGTCTTATGATGGAGGAGACTGGGATTTTAATAATACGACCTTAGTAAAACAAGGGACAAAGTCAATTAAGGGAACTCCTACAGGAACTTACAAAGCTGCATATTTTCATAAAACATCGGTAGTTTCAACAGTAAATCACCCAGGTGGAATAGGTTTTTGGGCTTACGGAAATACAACAAGTGGAACAAATACCCAAGTAAGAATCAAAGTATTTACACAACCTACAACCTCTGGACCAGAATCAATTAAAAAAGAGTTTGATTTACCTGTGGGAGTATGGACTTATTTAAACGTTACTTGGGCAGATTTGGGTAATCCACTTAGTGTACAAAATTTGGCTATTCAAGATAACAGTGGAGTTGGAGGACAAGTAGTTTATTTAGATGATATTCAGTTGTTAGCTACAACGCCAACGACGGTTGCCAATGTAACTTTCTCACCCGCAGGAGGTACTTTTATCACAACACAAAATGTAAGTTTAGCAACTGTAACGGCAGGAGCAACCATTAGATATACCACCGATGGAAGTACTCCGACAGAAACGGTAGGAACGATTTATACGGGAGCAATAAATGTAGCGACAACCACAACTATCAAAGCCATTGCCTATAAAGCAGGTTCAACAACCAGTGCTGTTACTTCGGAAACTTACACGATTGTTCCAGTTGTTGCCAATGTAACTTTCTCACCCGCAGGAGGCACATTTGCTACCGCACAAAGTGTAAGTTTAGCCACCACAACGGCAGGGGCAAGTATTAGATATACAACTGATGGAAGTACGCCAACTGAAACGGTTGGAACTGTTTATACGGGAGCAATAAACGTTGCGACAACCACAACTATTAAAGCGATTGCCTATAAAGCTGGTTCGATTGAAAGTGCAGTTACTTCGGCTATATACATAATTAACCTTCCAGTTGTTGCCAATGTAACTTTCTCACCCGCAGGAGGTACTTTTACAACAACACAAAATGTAAGTTTAGCAACTACAACGGCAGGAGCAACCATTAGATACACAACCGACGGAAGTACTCCGACAGAAACGGTTGGAACGATTTATACAGGAGCAATAAACGTTGCAAGTACCACAACTATCAAAGCGATTGCTTACAAATCGGGTTCGACAAGCAGTTCTGTTACTTCGGAAACTTATACGATTGTTCCAGTTGTTGCCAATGTAACCTTCTCACCCGCAGGAGGCACATTTGCCACAGCTCAAAATGTAAGTTTAGCAACTGTAACAGCAGGGGCGACTATCAGATATACCACAGACGGAAGCACTCCGACAGAAACAGTTGGAACGATTTATACAGGAGCAATAAACGTTGCAAGTACCACAACTATCAAAGCGATTGCCTATAAAGCAGGTTCAACAAGCAGTGCTGTTACTTCGGCTATATACACGATTGTTCCAGTTGTATATAACTTTGAAACGGTAAAAAATGGAGATTGGAGCGACCCAACGGTTTGGCTAATGAATGCAGTTCCAACTATTACGGATAATGTTCTCATTAAGCACACGGTTACGATTTCTACTAATGTTCAAGCGAAAAATGTAGGTTATATGGGTGGTGTAATTAACTTTTTAGGCAACTTCACCCTATCACTTGGTTTATAATTACCATAGTTTAGGGCTGGGAGTTTCTTGTCCTAAACTATTTTTCCCATCTACTTTATGAAAACAGCAAAAAAAAATAGAGAAGATTTACTGATAATTAATCAAAAAAATAAAAAAGTGATTGCCATCAACCAAATAATTATGTTGAAGGGTTTTGTTAATTACACACGCTTTTACCTTCAAAATGGTCTGCAAAAAGTATCTGCTCGGACTTTAAAACATTATGAGGCTCTCTTGAATAACAAAGGATTTATTAGGGTTCATCGTGGGTATATCGTTAATCAAAAATGTATTGTTGGACATAATTTAATTACATCACAATTAATTCTGACTGATGGCTATGAAGCTGATATTTCGAGAAGAAGAAAGGGTGAATTATTGAAAGAAATGCAGCATTGATTAATAGGCTTTCCCAAAAAATATTATACGTACTCACCTAAATCAATAAGCCAAGTTCAACTATCAAAAAATAGTTAGACTTGGCTTTGTTGTATAAAGAATATTTGTTTTAAGTATATGATAATCAAATACTTATGTTTTATTCTGAAAAGAGACTTTACTGCCTCAAATCACCTCCCACCAATCTTTTCCTCCATCATTTGGTTTTGTATCTGGAATAATCGGTTTTTCGACAATATTTTCAGGAACAATCGGAGGTACAATTTCTTTCTTTGTAGTCTTCACTTTTACCCCAAAAATTGTATCTAACTGGGCTTTAAATTGCTTGCCTTGCTCAGGTTTTACCATCGAAATAAATTCAGCGTAACCTCGCATAGAATTCTCTAAATCAACGCCTTGTCTAAAAGTTTTCCCTACAATGCCCGTTTGCCCAATTTGATGAATTAATGCCCTGAATTTTCGTAACTCATTTCTATCAACACCCATTTTATCATTTACGATGATGCCCGTAACTTTCTGTTGAGAGCCTTTTCGCATGACCGAAAGTTTGTCTGGATGTATCGTAAATCCTTCATCTTCAATTACTTGTTTCACCGACCATAATAATTGTCCAACGAGTTTTTTACCGTCTCCTTTAGCTGAAAATGTCAAATCATCAGCGTATCGGCTGTATTGAAAACCAAATTTCTGAGCAATTCCCACAAAGCGATGATCTAATCCGTAACAGATTAAATTAGTAATGGCGGGGCTACTGGGTGCTCCCTGCGGAAGTCGTCTTTCTGAAGTGGCGGCAAAATAAATCTTGCCATCTATTGCAATTTGTTCCACCTCTGGTTCGGTACAAATAAGTGCCAAAATTGTGGCAATTTGTTGTGAATAACCAAAGGACTGAAAAAGTCCTTTTACACGTTTATAATCAAGGCTTGGGAAGAAATCTTTTAGGTCAATATTTATCACAACGTCTTTTCCTACATGGGGCTGGGCGTTGCTTACAATCGAGCGAGTAGGTACAAACCCGTGGGCTGATTCTGTGGGAGAAATTTTGTACAAAATATGCTCTAAAATCCAGTATTGGGCATTTTTTAGGATAGGCATTGGGGCAGAAATCAATCTTTTTCCACCAGATTTTTTGGCTAAATAAAATCTTTTGTAATGCGAAACCGTAGAAACTTTACGATTATATGCCAAAAATCGAAGCCGTCCCAAAGTGATTTTCATTGCCTGAGCTAACGCTAAAGCATCAGTAAAATGAGGCAATCCAAAACGATTGAGTTTTTCAATATCAGACTCCGTATCATTCAGTCCTCCCGATACATTTTCACCTAAAAAGACAATTGTATTTTGCTGTTGTTGTTTCCATTTTTCAGCTTTTTCAAGGCGTTTCTGAGCGTTTTTTTGTTTAGTTTCAAGCTGTTTTTTCTTAGACGCCTCCATGCGAGATTTACGCATTTCAGCAATCATGGCTTGTTGATTTTCAAAACGACGCTGTTTATGGGCAAGGTCATTTAACTCACGATGAAGTTCGCCTTCACGTTGAATTAATTGCTCAGAAACTTGGGGTTGAGTTTCATCGGACTTCCAAAAGCCCAATTTCTTCATTTCGGATAGGATAAATTCGTCTTTCGATGTTTCACGAATACGATCATAGATTTGTTGTCGAGTGAGGCGTTCTGACATAGGAGGATTGTTTTTGTTAGTATTAAGTATCAAGTCCTAAGTATTAAGACATAGAACATATTTTTAATCAAGTTCAAATTCTTAATACTTAGGACATAATACTTAGGACTTTCTAAAAAATGCAAAGCAAAAAAACACCTTCGAATGTACTCGTGACTAAATCAATCAACTCCAAGAGGGCGTTACCAGTACGCTCTTTTAATTTCCTGGAGATTTCACTGTAAAAGAGCGTACTGGTAACTTGCCCTCACAGTAAAGATTGAGTTAGTGATGCTGGTATAGTCATGTTTCACGAACGACGAAACATCGTTCCTTCCTTTCGGAATGCAAGGTCTTTGTGTTTTTCGCTTTGCGATTGCAAGATGCTGATATTATCGTTTGTTTTTAACGTTCTTTACAAATTCAACAGAAACTCCTGCAATATCCGCAATCTGTTCAAGTGTAAACGTCATTTTATCAAGAAGATTCTTGACAAATCTTTCTTCGGCTTTTTTCTGTCCTCTCAAATAAAGAACATCTCGTTCTTCGTTGATATATTTTGCAATACTTTCCATAGCATTTTCAAATTTTATGTCTAAGTTACGTAATTGTGCTAATATTCGCAATTGATTGAAATACCTTTTTAACGACAAATCACTCTCCGTATTTTCATCAATTCGGCTAATAATTTGTTTCAAAATATCTTCTTCATTTTCTTGTTGAAAATTCGCTAAAACGCTTAAAATAATTTCTTCGGGGTTATTCGAGTTTAAGAAAATATGATAGTCTAATTCCGAAAGTCGTATTAAAGTAAACTCATATCTTAGGTGCGTATTTTGAAGAATTTGAGGCATTTTAGGTTCGTCTTTCCCAAGAAAAATGACATATTGACGAATGGGTAATTTGTATTTTCTCGCAAGCATAACATTGTATTCTGCCATTCGATAAACCATTTCTTGTTCATCTGCCACTTGAAATTCTATTTGCAAAACAAAGGTATTAGCCTGATTATCAGTTATTTTCTTCAAAACATCGGGTTTGCGTTCCTTTGTGTGTTGTATATCATCTGGTAATTCTTCAATAGCAATTGCACTTATTCCAAGAACATTTAACATCAAACTTGGAATAACGGCTTCAATATTTTCCTTAAAGATTTTATCGTACTGACTTGTTTGCTTTTTTGTTATTTTCTTTTCCACAATTTATTAGTTATTCCGTTCCCTAAACTCAATCTTCAAAGCAATTATATGCTCGCAAGGTCCTTTGAAAAGTTTGTTCTGAATGTAATAATCACAGTCGCAAGTGGCTTGGGCGATTCTTTCGTCATTGTCTATAATAACGGTTGGATTAAAAACTCTATTAGGCGATTTTACAGTGCCTGATAATCGTAATCCGTTCGCTGTTTTTTCTGAAATAAGATTTACTTTTTTCTCCAAAATAAATTTATTTGCTGCTTCCTCTCGTGGATTGTCAAAACGCAATTTATGAATTGGTAAAGGCTCTCTTGATAGTTCACGAATACGATAAACGCCTTGATTGAGGTCGAAAATCGTCTTGCCTGCCTGTGTGAATGTACCCAATGCACCCAAAACGGTTTTGGTGTCAGTGTTCAATCTTTTGGCGAGTGATTCGGGCTTTTCAAACCAATTTTCCCGAAGGGCATTGTAAATATTTTGAGCCGTAAAACCATCTACTTCTGCCCGAGGAGCCATTAAATCAAAATTACCTGACCTCGACCAGTCATTGGCAGACCAGCCCGAAAGTCCGAGTGTGAAGGTCATGTCGCCCAAGTCTGCCACATAAAAAGAGGGTAATCCAGAACCTGAAAGATGAACCGTAAACTTCTTCGCCATCGGAATTAATCTTTCTAAAATCAACAGCCTTCTACGTCCCCAAATTCTAATGGTTTTTGCTTCGTTTCCTTGGTAAATTGAACGAGAACAAATAATTTCTTTATTGAAAGGTTCAAAAAGTAGCGTGATTGGCTCGTTGGGTTTCAGGATAAATTTAATCGAACGTGGACCTTCTTTTTCCTTGAATCGCCTCATTAACAGACAGATGTTGTAAATATCCATCGGATGCAAATCAAAAGTGGTCATGGGTAAGGTCATGGCGGAACTTACTTGCAAAAAACCACGCACCCAACTATCTGGCAGGTCGATTTTTACTTCTTTATAATCGTCTTCGTTGGTAGTTTTCACTTCAAAACCAGAAGGGTCAATCTTGAAATCTGTTTCTTTGTAATCTCTTATTTTTTGAAATTCATTGTACAAATTTTGTGAATAATCAATGTTGGTAGTGCCACATTCAAACTCGTTGATTTCTTTGAAAACGTTGTAATTAGACTCTAATTTGCCATAAGTAGATTCATCCTGACTAAAACACTCAAAAAATACTTCGTCAGGATGCACCGTAATCACGGGGTCAAGGACAAACCAAGCGTCTCGGTCTTTTTCGTAGAGATAATCAAAATATTTTCTTTGAGATTTGTAATACGGACTCAAAACACGATTTTTTTCTTTATAAATTCCTTGCAATTCTTCACGAATCGCCCCCATGCGGTCTTTGACAGATTGAATATCATACTCAGCCATATACTCAGAAAGCCAGATTTTTTCTTGCTGTGCTGCCCATTCTTTATAGGCAGTTTTGTCTTTGGGTTTGAACCGCATATCCGACACTACGACATCATGCAGGGCAGACATCGCCTCACGGAAAGCCAATTTTTTATGGAGTTTACCCACGAAAAAAGTAGGCTCACGAAGCGTATCGGGAGCAAAGGACATTCCAACGGAGTTGGCATTGCTGGTGATGGAGCTACTGCCACCGTATTTGTAGTTGAATAGCATAGAGTTGTGATTATTTTTAACTCAAATTCAAAAAATATCGAGTACTTTTTAACTCGCCTGTTTTGTAAAGTGCATTTATATTTACTAATTCTTGCAAATCCCTGGTAACGGTTGCTGAGGAAGTACCGCTAATAGTTTTATAATTATTGGCACTCAGCCCTCCCCTAAAACCTTCAATTCCTTCTTCAAAAACCCTTAGCAAGACTTTTGTTTGTCTTTCGTTCATTTGCTCATTGTATTTGATAAAAAACTTACTTTTGGCCACTAAGAAATTGACTAATTTGATAGTATATTGTTGAGAATCAAGCAATGCCTCGGCAAAGAAGAGTAGCCACTTATTAATATTCAGGCTATGATTACACGTTTGTAAAGCATTGTAATATTCTTTTTTACGTGATTCAATGATTTTTGCGAACGAATTGAGTGCAGGAGCATTCATTTTTTGAGAAATAATTTTTTCAACCAAAGCCCTGCCAAGCCGACCATTACCATCTTCAAAAGGATGAATCACCTCAAAATATAAATGAGCAATTCCCGCTAAAATAATAGTAGGAATACTTTTTGAATCATAAATTTGGTCGTTATACCAATCTATCAATTGTACCATTAATGCTGAAACTTTACCAGATGGAGGAGCTTCATAAAATACTTTTGGGGCAGATAAACTTCCAGAAATAATTTGCATGGGTTCGGCATGAACCCGATAATTACCAATAACATCAATATCTCGTCTGCCATTCATGAGCATCTCGTGCCATAAAAAGAAAGTTTGATGTGATAGTTTTTTGTCAAAATTGAGATAAACATCCACCATCATTTCCGAAATACCCGCTTCATTAGCCTGAACTTTTCGATTATCTGTTTTTAGCCCTAAATGCTTCCTAATAGAACTTTGGACGGACTCCCGTTTTAGTATTTCACCTTCAATATTTGAGGTAGAAACGGCTTCTTGTGTGAGAATCTCAATTCTTAAATTTTCTAAATTATCAGCCTCTAAATGATTTAAAGTACCAATAATTATTCCTGTATTACGATGGAAGTTTTGTTCAAATTCTATGAAAAGAGAGGTGTCATATTCAAAATTAGGAAAATTATTATCTTGCCAAATCCATTGCATGAGTGATAAATTTTGTTTTTATAACTCAAATATAGCTATTTTTTGATTTATAAAAAATAGTTTTATCACTCACTTCTATAAATCAAACCTCAACTCCCCTTCAAAATATTCCCAAACACCCGATAAAAACCTGTCTGAGCGGCTTTACGGATTTCATCTACGATATAGATTGTGCCTTCTTCTCTTAGGTTTTTAGGAAATTGTACGTGCCAATCTTTGTGATAACCGTCCGAGAGAACTTTTACCCTTAATTTACTGCCTTCTTTTACACATTGTACTCGTACGCCTATGGCATTGACGGAAGCTGTTTCCAAGACTACCGTATCGCTGACTGTCAATGATTGTGTGCGTTGAGAAGAGGCAATTTTTACGTCTTTAATCGTAGGTACAATGCCCTCTTGTGCCTGAGTGATGGCTTCTTGCTTGGCATCAATACACGCCATTACGCCGTCTGTGGTCACGATGTACAATTTTTCATCGAAATATTGCATCGAAAATGCTGAACCGCAACCCGTTGCAAATTTCCAACGACGAGTTCCGTCTGCATCAAAACAGTAGATTGACGAGTAATTATCTCCTGCAAAAACAAACTCACCATTGGGCGATGTCGCACATGAAAAAACAGTATGGTCTGTTTTATAAGTATTGACCAAAGTACCCGTTTTTGAAAATGCCTGAACAGAATTTGCTCCTGTGGCGGCATAAACTTTATCGTTTTCCATCCACCCAAAAAGGACAGCATCATTGGTTTTCGCTTCCCATTCTATTTTTCCATCGGGACCATTGTAGGCAACAATTCCTTTTGAATCTCCACAAAAAACTTTTCCATAATCATCGCAACGCATCATCCATGCTGCCGTGCCTTTCTGTTTGTTAGTCCATTGTTCTTCGTCTTCGTAGTTGATTACTGTGGCATTTCCGCCCGCATCTGATACGCCCAAAATTCCGTCATTGATGTCAATCCAATAGATTTCGATTTTGTCAGAAATTTCATAAGACAAACGTGGACGCTTGCCCGTGAGGTCATACACATTGCCATCGTCGCAACCTACATATATCCAGTCGTTATCTGCCACAATACATTTTACGCCATCTGGGAGGCGTTGGTGAAGTTCTACTTCGCCCGCATGACTTAGGCGGAAAACGTCACCGTCTTCGTTGCCAGCCCAACAACTTTTGGCATCAATATAAATCCCGAAGGCAGCCGAACCCGTGTTGAATTTCCATGTGATTGGCAGTTTTTGCTTAACCGTCGATGAATTACTCTGAATCA
>JAAFJL010000088.1 GCA_013298865.1 Cytophagales bacterium
ATATTCTCAGATGTTGAAAAGGGGCGGTAAAATGGTTTATGCCACTTGTAGTTTGTTACCCTCAGAATCAGAAGAGCAAGTAAAGAAATTTATCACAAAATTTGGTTCAGAATGGAAACTCATCAGTGAAAGAAGAACTTCCATCGCCAAAGAAGGTTACGATGGTTTTTATATGGCTTTGCTGGAGAGATTTTAGTAGGGATTAATTTCTGAATTTTTCTATGAAATTCCGCTCGCCCAAAATCACAGTTTAGGGCGAGCGGTTTACTTTCCCCTACCGCTTCAACCTTCCACTGGTATCTCCTGCTAAAACTGTTTCCACTTCGCTGACTGTCACTAAATTAAAATCTCCCTCTATTGTATGTTTCAATGCAGATGCTGCTACGCCAAAACGAAGGGCTTGCAGGTCATCTTGATTATTGACTTTTCCGTAAATATACCCTGCCATGAAGGCATCTCCGCCTCCAATTCTATCCACAATATCTGGAATATCGATGGTTTCCGTCAGCAACATTTCTGTACCATTCCATAGCTTTCCTGTGAGGGTATTGTGCGAGGCAGAAATTTGTCCACGTTTGGTAGTCATGATGTTTTTTAACTTCGGAAAACGAACCATCAATTGCTGACAAACGGATTTAAAACTTTCTCTTGCATCATTGGGCAAAATCCCAAACATATCGGCAGCATCGCCTTTACTACAAACAATTACATCACAATTTTCTACTAATTCTGGCATAATTTCATTGGGTCTTTTGCCCCATTGCCAAAGATTGCTTCTATATCCTACATCTGCTGAGACTCTGATTCCCAGACGATTAGCAGTTTTGACAGCTTCTAAACAAGCCTTCGCCGCACCTTCAGAAATGGCTGGAGTGATTCCTGTAAAATGAAACCATTGAGCATCTTTCAGGATTTCTTCCCAATTAAAATCTGCTGGGTTTAGATGGGCAAAAGAAGAATCCGCACGGTCATAAACTACCTTACTCGGACGCATTGCCGAACCTTTCTCCACAAAATAAATCCCGATTCTATTGCCTCCAAAAGTAATATATTGAGTATCCACACCGTATTTCTGAAAGATAGCCGTAGCACTTTTACCCAAATCATTATCTGGGAAACAAGTAACATGGGCAGCGGGAACACCCAAAAATGCTAAAGATGCCGAGACGTTAGCCTCACCACCGCCAAAGTTGATGTCAAACTGTTGAGATTGCGAAAATCTACTATAATTTGGCGTACTTAGCCGCATCATTACTTCACCAAAAGTGATTACTTTTTTCATTGAGATTTTTTTTCTGTAAATTTTATTTTTTTTTCCTGACTGTTCCAACCTTTTGCCAGAAACAATTCTCTTTATTGTAGTTTCGTTAGGAATGAAGTCTAATGTGTATAGACTCATTATTTTAGATTATTCCCGTAGAGATGAAAGTAAATAATTTTTCGGGCATCTGTCAATATCAAAAAAGAAAACCTTAAAATTGTCTGAAGCCGACCTCATAAAAGCCTGTCTCCAGAACGACCGAATCGCACAGCGAGAGCTTTATAAGGCTTACGCTGGTAGGATGTTGGTGGTGGCGAATCGCTACGCCCAATCTCGTGAAGAAGGCGAAGATATTTTGCAGGAGGCTTTCGTGAAAATTTTCAAGTACCTACATACTTTCAGGGGCGAAAGTACGATTGGGGCTTGGATAAAACGAATCGTGGTGAATACCGCCATAAAATTTGTGCGTGCCAGAGACGAACTGCAGTTTCATGATGATATGACAGTTTTTGCCAATGATTTTTCGGACAGTAATAGTAGTATCGAAAACATTCATTACCAAGAACTTTTAGCAATTATTCAGCAACTTCCTGCGGGGTGTCAGGCGGTTTTTAACTTGTACGCCATCGAAGGTTTTCAGCATAACGAAATCGCAGAATTGCTTGAAATTTCAGTAGGAACTTCAAAATCACAGTATTCAAGAGCAAAGACTTTATTGCAAGGAATGATAAGTAGTAAAATAGGAAGTCATTGAGTTTTAAGTTAATAAATTATCAAATAAAAACTCATAAATTATTAATTATCAGATACTTGTAGTGAAGTAGTAAGTTTTATAAATGAAGGAAAATCAATTACATAGCTTCGAGGAACAATGGCGAAACGCCTTTGATGATGCCTCCATGACTCCCCCAGATTCGGTTTGGGGAGGTATAGAAGCACAATTGGGTGATACCGCCCCATTGCCACCGACAGGCAGTGGATTGCCCTTTTATTATATCGGAGGTTTAGCAGGCGTTTTGTTGTTGGGAATTGGAGCATATTTCTTTTTTGGGGAAAAAGAGGCTGTGAATCCTGAGCAAAAAACGGTGCAAATCATCGAACAAAAATTGGAAAAAATACCAGAAGTTGTACCTGAACAAAAGGTATTGATTCCTACAGAAAAGGCTGTTAGACCCAATATTGTTCAACCAAAAATAAAGCAACGCTTAGAAGCAAATCCAGTGATAGAAAATATCGAAGAAGAAGTGCAAATTTCTGATAATCAAATAGTTGAATCTAAAAAAGAACTACCTGAAAGTATTGAACCTTTAACCTCTAAATCTATCAAAACTTATGAAATTAAACCGATGGAACAAGTCGAAATTCAACCAAAAGACACTACGGCGTATTACGTAAAATCAAAGCCCCAACCTAAAAAAGAGACAATTTGGGAGAAGGTCAAGAAAAATGTAAAAGTATCTGGTGGTGTTGGGGTTTATCATCAAAATTAAAAATCATGAAAATCAAAACACTTGCCCTTTTCATATTCCTACTTTCTATTGTATCAGGCTGTAAGAAAGTAGAAGTTGCAGCTACGGAAGTACCTATTTCCAATGCAGATTACATTATTTTTTCTAATGTCAACTTAGGGTGGGGTTGCAAAGCCGCCAAAGTTTACAAGATTGAAAATCAGAAATTATACCTTGATGAATCTGGTGGTTTTTGTAAAGTTGAAGCCAAAGATTATGTCTTTAAAGGAAATGTTTTGGAAGATAATAAGTTTAAAAATGCAGAAAATATCCTCAAACTTTTTCCTGCAAAACTATTGGAAGATACTCGTGAAACCATCGGTTGCCCAGGTTGTGCGGATGGCGGAATGCTGTATTTAGAAATCAAAAAAGACAATAAAATCCAACGTTGGAGAATCGACGATGCTGTTTTTTATAAAGAACTGGATACCAATAATCAACCAATCCCAAGCTACCTGTCGAGCTACGCAAAGGAAGTAAAGAAAGTTTTGGAAATACTTTAAAAATAATTATATGAAACTGATAATCAAATATTTAGCTATAAGTTTATTCTTTTTTGCTTGTTCTAAAAGTGATGATATTGCCTTAGCAGACGAACAAAAATTAGAAACTTTGGGCAAAGAAATCGAAGAATTTGCCAAAAATAAATCTTGCTCTGGCGATGATTGTAGAACTATGCCAATGGGAGCAAAAGCCTGCGGTGGACCAACGAAATATTTGGTTTATGCACTTTCAAAAGTAGATGAAAAACAGCTTACCGAAAAAGTAAAAGTTTATACAGATTTACAGAAGAAAATTAATTTAGCCACGAATAAAATTTCCGATTGTTCATTGGTTGTAGCCCCAACAGTCAATTGTCTCAACGGAGTTTGTACGGCAAAATAGGAGTTGATAGCTTTTGGCAATTGGCTTTAAGCAATAGGCTTTAGAACCAAGCAATCAGATAATTAAAATTCAGAATACCTACTTAATGCACTTTAAGTTTTAAGCGTAATTTCAAAATAAAAAATCACAACATTATGAAACGGTTATTACAAATCGCACTGAGTCTTTCGGTGCTGGCAGGAATTACTATGTCCTGCAACGACAAATGTACCCAAACTATCAAATCTTGGCAGTCACGCTCGGCGGTATATGCTGCGACGCAGGTTCGGGCAGGTGTAGAAGCCCAAGCTCCGAAGGATTTGGAAAGCCCTGGCAAAATCTATATTAAAGGTAACTACCTGTTTATCAATGAAGTAAAGAAAGGTTTTCATATTATTGACAATTCAAATCCTGCTGTTCCGAAGAAAATTTCTTTCGTTAGAATCCCTGGTAATGTGGATATTGCCGTGTTAGGAAATACCCTCTACGCTGATAGTTACATGGATATTTTGGCATTTGATATTACTGACCCGAAAGCCCCAAAACAAGTAAGTAGAGTGGAAGCTGTTTTCCCTTCTGGTATCATTGATGGGCTTTGGTGGAGCTACAATGCCAATACTAAACAGGTTTTTGATACTGACCGTCAGTTAGTTACGACTACACAAGAAATTAGTTGTGAAAATGCTTCGACCACTACCACAAATAATTGGTGGGGAGGTGGTGTAGCTTTTGACAGCAAGGCGGTTGGGGCTACAGCTGCCCCAGGCTCAAGTACTGGAGCAGGTACGGGTGGGTCAATGGCTCGTTTTACAATTGTTGATAAAAATCTCTATGCGGTTTCGCAAAGCGACATGATACTTTTTGGGTTAGAAAGTCCACAAAATCCCAAATTCAAGAAGAATATTAGCATGGGTTTTGGTATCGAAACTATCTTTCCTTACAAAGACAAACTCTTTATTGGTACAACTACGGGTATGCAAATTTGGGATAATGTTAATCCCGAAAAACCAACTTTCCTTTCCAGAATTGACCATTTTCGTGCCTGTGACCCCGTGGTGGTTGAAAACGACGTTGCTTACGTAACGCTCAGATCCACAGACAATTGGGGGCGTTGTGGTGCAGCACAAACTAATCAGTTAGATGTAATTGATGTGAGAGTTCCAGCATTTCCAGTACTAAGAAAAACTTACCCAATGCAAAGCCCTTACGGTCTGGGAATCGACAAAGGACGTTTGTTTCTCTGCGAAGGAAAAGGTGGTTTGAAGACCTTCAACGCTAATGACCCGATGGACATAAAATTGACGCAACATTTCAAAGATATGAATGCCTACGATGTGATTCCGATTAGTAAAAATCTGATGATGATTGGGCGAGACGGACTCTATCAATACGACTATTCAAATCCTGATAATTTGAAGTTGCTGAGTATTATTCCTGTAAAAAATAACTTGTAAAGTAAGGGTTGTGTATTAAGTCTC
This sequence comes from Cytophagales bacterium, assembly GCA_013298865.1. Taxonomy (GTDB): domain Bacteria; phylum Bacteroidota; class Bacteroidia; order Cytophagales; family Spirosomataceae; genus JAAFJL01. The sequence continues at coordinate 5,112 of JAAFJL010000088.1, forward strand.
AAGTACAAAGTATCAAAAATTTAGCCCGAATTTATTCTGAATAATGATAGTTTGTCTGCCAGAACCAGTACACAATACTTTATAAAAAATAATTTTATGAAAAATAAATTCACTCTCCTGCTGTTGCTCATGATGGGTTACACAGGCATTGCCCAAGATAAAAAGCCGTTGGGCAAATTTTTAAGAGAAAACTACGTCAATCAAACAGAAATAGGGTTTTTGTTGGGAAGACAAGGGCAAATTAATAATCAAAATTGGGTAGGAGTTCAACAAAAAGGTTATCAGTCGCTAACAGCTCAGACTTTCAACGGCATAAAACTCAATCCTCACTTGATTGTTGGGGCAACAGTTGGGGTTGACTGGTACCAGACATTTCAGGTTGTACCAATTATGGCAGGAGTTCGTAGTATTTTGGGCAGTAATAAAGACAAAACCAGGATGTATTTCGGAATGGACGTTGGCAAGGGTTTTGTTTGGTTGAATGACGAAGCCAATCTTCAAACCATCAAAGGTGGACTTACCTTTAATCCATCAGTAGGTTTACTGATTCCGATGAAATCAGGTTCATCTCTAACACTTAGTGCAGGTTATAAATATACGTCATTGTCGTCTTTCCAAGATACCGATTTTGTCTATGGAACAACGATTCTCAGAGAAGATATTTACAAAAGAATGTCGATAAGATTAGGTGTAAGTTTCTGAGAAAGAAGTTGTTAAGTTTTAAGTTAATAAGCTAAAAAAATGAAAACAATCATTCAAATAGTGGCAGCCTTAGTGATACTGATAGGCTGTAAAAAAGAAGATACAGCTACTCCAGTTTCTTCGGCTACTTTGAAAAATAGAATCGAAATGAAGCCTAATGAGAGTATCCAAATCAAGGATGGTTCAGTAGTAATTTTGGTAAAATTGGTTCAAGTAAATGATAGTCGATGCCCAGTAAATGCTAATTGTGTTCGTGGAGGAGAGGCTAAAGTAAAATTGGATGTGAATGTAAATGGAGTTGCCGACAAAGGACTTGAACTATGCTTGGCTTGTGATGCTACAATGAATATTCCTACGAATAAAACCATTGGAAACAAGTATAAAATCACGTTGGTTGAAGTAAGTCCTTATCCCGAAATACCAAAAGGAACAATAGAGCCTAAAATAATTTTGGTTGTTGAGTAAATGGAGACTTTTAGAATTATCAACTTACTGACTTAAAACTTAGAGGTGTAGAGGATTAGAGAAAAGACAAAATACTGACTCTATTCCTCTAAATCTCTATGTTTGAATTGTGATAACTTATCCCTTAACAACTTAGAACCTAACAATCGCACTTAGGTTTGCTTTGCCAGTTAATCCAATAAGCCGATGCGATGAGTATTGCAGTGAGGCTTCCCGTGATGAATTCAGTTTTTTCACCCAAAAATAAAACTTCTGATACTTTCACGAAAGCACCTGCACCAAGCAAAAGAAGAGGGATTTTATTGAAATGTTTCTTGAAATCTCTTGCTAATAAAACAACTGCAAGAATTAAACTGATACCAACAAAGGCGATTTCCCAAGAATGATTTCTGAAAAGACTTCCTCCAAAAACTGGCATTAGCGTAAGCACAACGGGTGTAGCAGCACAATGAATAGCACACAAAACAGAAAGGTAAAAACCAACCTTTTCGATTTTATCAGTTGCAAAATGTGTATGTGTTGAAACTTTGCTCATTTTCTTTTTTGTAATACTGTTGCAAAAATAACTTCTTTCATCTAAATGACCAAGCTATTGAATCATTTTATGTAATACTGTTGCAAATATAAAAGAATTATTTATATATTTGCAACATTGTTGCATTAATTGTTTGGTCAACAATTGTTAATAAAGCAAAAAAATAACCCCATCAGTCTTTGACCAATGGGGTTTTTCTTTTAAAATATTCGGAATCAACGAAAATTAAGTGACAGTAATTGCTATCCTATTCGTGCCAATCTAAACTTCTCGCAACGGCTTTTTTCCAGAAATGATAGGTTCTTGAACGGTCATCGGGGTCCATTTCTGGTTTCCATTTACAGTCTATACCCCAATTTTGTTTCAAATCTTCAATGTCTGACCAATAACCAACTGCTAAACCTGCCGCATAAGCAGCACCCAAAGCAGTAGTTTCTATCATTTTTGGACGAACAACCTCCGCTCTAATCATATCCGACTGAAACTGCATCAGCATATCATTTACTGTCATTCCACCATCAACTCTGAGAGATTCTATCTTGATTCTGGTATCTTTTTGCATGGCTTCCAGTACCTCAAGTGTCTGAAAAGCAGTGGCTTCCAAAGCAGCCCGTGCTACGTGGGCTTTGTTTACGTAACGAGTTAAACCTACAATTACTCCCCTTGCATCGGACTTCCAATACGGAGCGTACAAGCCCGAAAACGCTGGAACAAAATAACACCCACCGTTGTCACGTACGGACATGGCGAGTTTTTCAATATCAGAGCTTTTCTTGATGATTCCGAGATTATCCCTCAGCCATTGCACCAATGCCCCCGTAATAGCAACCGAACCCTCCAAAGCATAGTGAACTGGCTGATTACCAAACTGATAAGCCACCGTAGTGAGCAAACCAAAAGTTGAATAATACTGGTGAATTCCAGTATTCATGAGCATGAAACAACCCGTGCCATACGTATTTTTAGCTTCGCCAACTTTAAAACAAGTTTGTCCGACTAAAGCCGCTTGTTGGTCGCCCAAATCTCCTGCAATTCTTACACCCTCTAAAACACCTTTTGCTTCACCATAAACTTCACTGCTTGACTTAATTTCGGGTAACATCGCTCTTGGAATATTAAAAATCTCTAACATCTCATCATCCCAAGCTACTGTTTTCAAATTCATCAATTGCGTACGGCTTGCATTTGTGACATCTGTAATATGGATACCACCATCGATTCCACCCGTCAAATTCCAAATAATATAGGTGTCCATATTACCAAAAATGGCATCTCCTTTTTCAGCATCGGCTCTCAGTCCTTCTACATTTTCGAGTAACCATTTGATTTTCAGACCACTAAAATAAGTAGCCAAAGGCAAACCTGTCTTTTTCCTGAACCTATCAATACCACCGTCCTTCTCTAATTCAATAACCATATCGCCTACCCGTGTGTCTTGCCAAACGATGGCATTGTAGTAGGGTTTACCTGTGTGTTTGTTCCAAACGACAGTAGTTTCTCTTTGATTAGTAATACCTGTGGCAACCAACGCAACTGGCGAAAGATTGGCTTTCCCCAAAGAAATACCTATTACTTCTTGTGTATTTCTCCAGATTTCTTCGGGGTCATGTTCTACCCAACCTGCTTGTGGGTAAATCTGTGTGTGTTCTTTCTGTCCGAGAGAAATCATTTCGCCTTTTCTATTAAAGACGACAAATCGAGTACTGGTCGTACCCTGATCAATAGATCCAATATAAATCATAGCAATTAATTAATTGGAGAATCGGCTAATTGGGAAATTAATGATTTGATTATCAATACCTTATAGTTATTCTCGTTTTATAAGATTAGGGAATGTGTTTCTGAAAAAATCAGGCACAAATGTAATAAATGCTTCGCTGAAAAATACTTTTTTAGGCTAAAAAACACACAATACCCATAGACTTTTGCCTATGGGTATTTTTACTTAGTTTAAAAACTATTTATTGGATTCTTTACTTTGATTTTTTCAACACAAAAACTCCTGATAATTACCAGGATTCACAACTTTAAAAGTTGAATCTGGATAAGCCTCTTGAAATGATTTTGGTAAATGGGGTAGTTTTTTTTCGCTCCATTTAAACTCGAAAGTATCTATTTGTCCGTCTCTTTCTTCCAAATAATCTATTTCTTGTTGCTGGGCTGTTCTCCAAAAGTATTGACCGCCGTATAGTTGCTTGTATTTGAAGTATTTAACACGTTCGGCAATCAAATAATTCTCCCACAGTGCTCCAATATCCGTTCTACTGGCAATGGGTTGGAAATTACCAATGATAGCATTTCTTACACCATTATCATAAAAAAATACCTTTTTGGTTTTCTTCAATTCATTTCTCATGTTTCGACTAAACGAATTTAACCTAAACACGACAAATACTTGTTCCAATAAATCAATGTATTTTTCAACGGTGTTTTTATCAACTCCTAACACTTGTCCTAAGTTTTGATATGAAACTTCACTACCTAATTGTAAGGCTAAGGCGACTAATAATTTATGTAGTAAAGAGGATTTTTTCAGACCCTCATACATCAACAAGTCTTTATATAAATAACTGTCTGTCAGTAAGATAAGCCCTTCCCTTTCGTTGCCTATATTGTTAATTACCTCTGGATATGAGCCATAAATTAGACGATGTTCCAACATCCTCTTCTCTTCAATCAATCCTTGGTTTTTAGCAAGTTCTTCAAATGAAAATGGATACAAATGAAATTCATATTTACGTCCTGTGAGTGGTTCGTTTATTTTGTTGGCTAATTCAAAAGCCGAAGAACCTGTGGCTATTACTTGAACACCAGGGAAATTATCAATTGCTAATTTTAGAGTAATTCCAATATTTTCAATACGTTGGGCTTCATCAATTACCACAATTTTAGCATCACCTATCAAAGCCCCAAATTGCGTTGAAGTTATGTTGGTCAACGCCAGACGCATATCAGGTTCATCACCATTGAACCACCTAATAGGTACACTCATTTCAGCTACAATCTTTTTGATTAGCGTTGTTTTACCTACCTGTCTTGGACCAAAAAGTAGAATCGCTTTTCTCTTAAACAGTTTTTCTTTTATCTGATTTTCTAAACTTCTTACTATCATTATTTTGTATTTATTTAACAAATATATAATAATTTGTGAATTGAATCACTAAATAGTACAATAATTCGTGAATTGAATCACTAAATAGTAAAGTTTTTACATCACAAACTCAAAATAATTACTCGGGTTAATCAGTTTCGTTTCATGAAATGGCTATACAATACCAACAAAAAAGCCCACAGACCTTCACCTGTGGGCTTATCATTCATAGATAAGAACTTTTACTTACTGTCTTCTTTCTTCTGAACCTTTGGCTGAATTTGCCCCTGTGGTTTATCAGATTTTTTACCGATTTCGTCCATCAATTTCATACCCAAAAGTCCACTCAATGCACCGTTTTGGTCGTTTGAACCTCCTGTTATCAAAATATCTGGCATTACTTTAATCTTCTCTTTACCAATGCTTTCGGTGATTTTTAATTGGGTAAAATTACTTTCTCCCATCGCCGAAACGGCTAATTGATAGGCTTCGGCATCGGCTTTACCAATTGCTAAAATCTTCTCTGCTTCGGCAGCACCAATTTTACTAATTTTTTCGGCTTCGGCATTGGCAATCAACTTAATTCGTTCAGACTCCGCACCCGCTTGGAGCTTCACACGCTCGGCTTCTGCACCTGCCTGTAATTTCAAACTTTGTGCTTCACCTTGAGCTTTTTTCACGGAGGCATCCGCTACACGTTCGGCAATGACTACGCCTTGGTCTGCCTTCACGATGTCCTTTTGGATTTCAGCAATCGCCGTCTCTTTTTCCAAAGCCTGACGAGTCTCCTGAGCCATCTTTTGGGTTTCGTAGGTTACTTTTTGTTCCTCCGCAATTTTACGATCAGTCAGCGTTTTCATCAAAGATTCTGGTGGAACAATGTCCCCAATCAGAGTATCAACGGCATTGACATTATACTGCGAAAGCACTTCTGAAATGTATTTACGAGCCATTTCTTGTCTTTCTTTACGTGAACCTAAGAATGAAATTACATCCGAATCTTGGGCGGAGTTACGGAAATAGTTACCAATCGTTGGTTCAAGGACTTGGCTTACTAAGTTGTGCATATTCCCGAATCTCGCAATCACTTTCGGAGCTTCGTAATTCGGAATATGAATAATCTGGGAAACGTCCAAATTGAATGGGAAACCATCTTTTGAACGAACAGTAATCGTCGAAAGGTTTTTATCTAATTGATGAGATTCAGACCTTGCACTCGCCCAGTTTAAGACCAAGTTTGTTGTTGGCACTACCTCAATTCGTTGGATGTAGGTATTGATTGGGTATTTCCCAGGTCCGAGAGGTTCAGCCCAAACACCTTTAAATCCTTTCGTAAAAATATTACCGTGTTTAAATTCTGTTCCGCTCACGTCCACGCCATCCTCACCTACGAAGGAGATGACTACGCCCACGTTACCAATATGAATTTCAGTCATTTCGATTTCCTCAATCTTGATAAACCACGGATTCAAGTTGTACGAACCCGCTAAAATCACTTGTTGTTGAAGTCCTTTATTTCCTCCTTTACTCAGGAAGGCATCCGCATCTTGGAAGTTGTTATGTCCTTCGATGAGCTTTCCAGCAATCTGCCCAGGGTCAATCGAAGCACCGTCCATCGTTGTGACAATTCCGACCATATTTTCGTGGATTTCAAACATATCCGTAACTTCTACTTCAAACAAGAAAGTATTGATTCTGTACGAACCCGCCGTAATTACTGCCGACTGCCGTCCTTTTCGTCCACCATTTTTCAAAAATGCTTCGGTGTCTTGGAAACCATCACATTCTACCTTACGCCCCAAGATAAATCCCGTCTCAGATTCCTTACCGTCTTTGGCAAGGACAATTCCAATTTTACCAGTAGGAATAATTGTGAGTGGTTGAAGTGTAATGTCATACTGCCAAATCCAATACCAGAAATAAATACCAGGAGCTAAAGGTCTTGCCTGATAACCAGCTTCGCCTTCGGTGGCAATAATACGACCTTCTGGCAGGGATTTCTTTTCCCCGAAGAGTACGAATTTCTTAGTAACCAGACCAATACGGTTTTCGGGAATGATAATAATACCTAACAAGCGGAACAAAAATTTGTAAAAAATTAGGAGTAATAATACTACGCCAATACTGACGATTGTGGTGATAGGAAGTGCCATTGTTTTTATTGTTTTGGTTGAATTAATGAGCCAAATATTGCGAGTTGCCAACAGATCTATTCCAAATTGTGAAGAATGGTTTTTGTTTGGCATGAGTGGAGGTTTTGGCTTGGGGTGTGAAAAAAGAGTAAGAAAAGAAATAAATTTTTAGTGTTTTTTATTTTACTAATTATAATGAGTATTTTTACTAAAAATAATTAGTAAAATAAAATCATGTTCATAAAACCCGAAATGTCAATCCTACAAGCTCGAATCAATGATTCAAGAAGGTTTATTCAAGTAATAATGGGTCCTCGGCAGATAGGAAAAACAACTTTAGTTAGGCAATTAATCCAAAATATTGAAGTACCAGTATTATTTGTAGCAGCAGATGGTGTGATTTCTGCCAACGGTGCATGGATAAGCCAACAATGGGAAGCAGCCCGTTTTCAATGGATGAATAGCGGAGCAAAAGAATTGATATTAGTGTTTGACGAAATTCAGAAAATTGAAAATTGGGCTGAAATCGTGAAAGCCGAGTGGGATAAAGATACCTTTAACAACAAACCAATCAAGGTAATTTTACTGGGTTCTGCAAGGTTATTATTGCAAAGGGGATTGGGGGAATCATTGGCAGGCAGATTTGAAGTAATCCAGATGACACATTGGTCATTTTCAGAAATGCAAGAGGCTTTCGATTTTACGGTGGAAGAATTTGTCTATTTTGGGGGCTATCCTGGGGCAGCTTCATTGATTCGAGACGAAAACCGATGGCGAGAATATATTTTGCACAGTTTAATCGAAACTACATTATCAAAAGACATTTTGATGATGAGCAGGGTCGATAAACCGTCTTTATTGAGGCGATTATTTGAATTAGGCTGCGGGTATTCTGGTCAAATTTTATCCATGACAAAAATTCTGGGACAACTCCAAGACAAAGGAAATACTATCACACTTTCTTATTATCTTGAATTATTAGATTCGGCAGGACTTTTAAAAGGTCTCGAAAAATATGCTCCTGACATAGCACGTCAACGAATGTCTATTCCCAAATGGCAAGTACAAAATTCCGCTTTTTCGACAGTTTATAATCCTCAAAATTTCACAGAAGTACTTCAAAAACCCGATATTTGGGGAAGATACGTAGAAACTGCCATTGGTGTGTATCTGTCCAGAGCTGAACGATTAGAAAAAATGAGTGTAAGTTACTGGCGTGAAGGCAATGACGAAATAGATTTTGTCTTGAAAAAAGGTAACAAAGTAATTGGTTTAGAAGTAAAAAGCGGACGAACCCAAAGTGCCAAAGGAATGATTGCTTTTCAGAAAAAAGTACGCCACGACAAACTTCTATTAGTAGGCAATAGCGGTATTTCTTGGCAAGATTTCCTGAAAACAGATTTGAATAATTTATTTGAAATGTAACCAGAAAATTTAGGCAGTTAATGATGATACGATAGAGTAAACCAACACAATTTTAGGATATGTACAAAAATCTGTACTTTTAGTAATTAAATCTCCAAAAACCATTAATCATCAACGCAATGTCAATGAAAGCAACATTACTTATTTTATCGCTCTGTATCGTACAATCATTTTGTCTGGAAGCTCAGAAAATTTGTTTCTACAATGGTAAAGTCTATACCGTGGATGCTCGGAATGCCGTTGCTGAGGCAGTGGTAGTAGAAAATGGCAAGATTCTTTTTGTCGGAAATTCTTCTGAGGCTCGTACCAGTTGGTCTGATAGCCGTACCAGAATGATTAATTTGGAAGGCAAATTGATGCTGCCTGGGTTTATTGATAATCATACGCATTTTGCTGATGGCGGTATGTATTTACTCGGTGTGGATTTGCGTGGAGCAAAATCTACAAGAGAATTCAAAAACATTCTGAAACTGTACGTGGAATCTCATCGGGGCGAATGGATAAAATCTGGTAATTGGGATCATGAGGCTTGGGAGGTAAAAGAATTGCCAACCAAAGAAATGATTGATGATTTTTCAAAAGATACTCCCATTTTTATTGATCGTTTTGATGGTCACATGGCTTTGGCGAATTCAAAGGCTTTGGCTTTGGCGGGTATTACAAAAGATACAAAATCTCCAGACGGTGGCGAAATCGTGAAAGACCCCAAAACTGGCGAACCAACGGGCGTACTAAAAGATGCCGCTATGGTATTGGTTTATAATATGATTCCGCCAATTAGCCCAGAGCAAAAAATTAAATTCGTGAATCGTGCTTTGCAGGAAGCTCGTGAGAACGGTATTACGTCTGTACAAGATATTACTTTTCAACCAGATTTAATTGCGTATCAACAATTAGAAAAAGAAGGCAAATTAACTTGTCGTTTTTATACTCGTTTACCCATCAGTACTTATCAAAGTTTGGTTACGGCAGGCATAAGAGTAGGTTTTGGTTCTGAAAAAATCAGATTAGGTTCACTAAAGGCTTATGCCGATGGTTCGTTGGGCAGTAGCACAGCTTTAATGTTTAAGCCCTACGACCAAAATCCTAATACCAGAGGTTTAGGGTCTGATATTTTGAATAATGGAAATCTCAGAAAATGGGCATTAGAGGCAGATAACGAACATTTGCAACTTTCTGTCCATGCCATCGGCGACTCTGCAAATTACATGACATTAAAGATTTTTGAAGAAATTGCTCGGGTAAATCCAAAATGGGATAGACGTTTCAGAATCGAACACGCTCAACACGTTAGGTTTGAAGACATTCCTTTGTTTGCAAAATTAGGCGTAATTGCTTCAGTGCAACCTTATCATTGTATCGACGATGGCGTTTGGGCAGCCAAGCGAATAGGCACACGTATAGACTACACACACCCGTATAAATCGTTTTTGGATGCTGGCGTAAAACTCTGCATGGGTTCTGATTGGTCGGTTGCACCGCTTAATGCAATTTATGGAATTTATGCCGCCGTTACTCGCAGAACAGTTGACGACGCCAATCCGATGGGCTGGATTCCGAAGCAAAAAATTCCAGTTTCAGAAGCTATCAGGGGTTATACAATTAATAATGCTTACGCTGCTTTCGAGGAAAAAGAAAAAGGCTCAATCGAAATTGGGAAAATGGCAGATTTTGTGGTGCTTTCAGAAGATATTCTCACCATCAAGCCAGAAGACATTATTAAAGTTAAAGTTTTGATGACTATTTTTGACGGAAAAATCGTTTACGAAAAGAAGAAATAGGGATTAATTAAAAATGAGGAATTAAGAATTAAAAATGTTGGCTCCCTGATTCTGACAGCTGTAAAAGAATGCTATTCGTCCATTCTTTCATTCACTCATTCTATCATTATATTATTTACCTCCAAAACCCAAAGATGGATATAACAGATTTGATAAAATACGTCTCTGATTCTAAAGAAATTATTCGGGCAGGACTCATCACGATTGCCGTTGTAGTTTATGCTGAAAACGGGATTTTCTTTGCATTCTTTCTCCCTGGGGACTATTTGCTCTTCCTGACAGGCATTTTTGTTGGAACTGGCGTACTGAAATACCCTATCATTGTAGTCTTACTGACACTCTTTGTGGCGGCAGTTGTAGGTTCGTTGACGGGCTTTTTGTTTGGAAGATATTTTGGAAGTAATCTCGAAAACCGCACAAAAGATACTTGGTATTTCAAAAGAAAACATTTGGAATCAACCCGTGATTTTTTTGAGAAAAACGGCAACATGGCGCTTATCATTAGTAGGTTCTTGCCTTATGTACGTACGTTCGCTCCCATTTTGGCAGGCATCAGCAAAATGAAATACCCTAAATATTTGTTTCTCAATGTGTTAGGAGGTTTTCTTTGGGTATTCTCATTGGTTGGAAGTGGCTTTTTTCTCGGAGAAAAATACCCCTGGATTATCAATTATGTTCATTACGTAATCTTGTTTTTCTTGGCAGTAACCACATTCACGGTAGTTAGAGGGTATTTTAATTTGAGGAAAAAGAAGGACGAATAAATTAAAATAAAAGTTATGAATTAAAAATGATTGCACTACTTCAATGAGTGTTTGTCAGTAAATAGGTATCAGATAAGATGATAACTGCTCACTGATAGCTGCTCACTGATAACTGCTCACTGAAAAAAAGATGCTTACAGATTTTGGCTATATTTTACTTTTTATCATCACAGGGATTGTCTTCTGTTTTGTGATTTTATTTGTTGGAAAACTCCTTCGTCCCAGTCGTCCAAATGAGGAAAAACTGAGTACCTACGAATCTGGCGAAGCTCCCGAAGGCAATGCCAATGTGCGGTTCAATATCCGTTTCTACGTAATAGCCCTAATTTTTGTGTTGTTTGAAGTTGAACTCGTCTTTCTATTTCCTTGGGCTACTGTTTTTGGCAACAAACATTTAATAGAAGTCACCAACGGACTTTGGGGCTGGTTTGCACTGGCGGAAATGCTCATTTTTGTAGGTACACTCGCACTGGGGCTTGCTTATGCTTGGGTAAAAGGACATTTAGAATGGGTTCGTCCAAAGATTCAGACACAAGATTTCACTTCAAAAGTTCCTGCAAATTTGTACGAAAACATCAATAAAAAATATGAAAAATAGTCTTGAGTTATTAGAAGTTTTAAAATATAAATTATTGATAATCAGAAGATTACAATTTTAACTCTAAATTTTAACTACATCGTTTTCTAAAATATGCAACATTCTTAATTTTTAGGTTTCTTTCTACTAACTTAAAAGTAATGTCAGATTCATCCATAATTTCTTTTTTGGAAAAAAATCTCGTGAGAGATTAAACATGATTAGCTATACTCAGGGCTAATCAAATTCAATCCTTTCAGGATTTCAAAAAAGAAATTGCTACAAGTTCATTTAACAAATTTTAACGCATTGATAATGAATACCTTTACTAATTTTACACAAAGAAATAACGAAAAATTCCAATGAAAACATCAATCAAAATTTTCAGCTTTTTGGCACTCAGTACCCTCAGTGGTGCTGTAGTTGCACAACGTAGTATTTCGCAAGATATTCAGAATGAGGATGGAAAAATTAAAATCCACATTGAATCTGAAGAGAATGGGAAAAAGAATGTTTTTGACCGTTCTTATGACACCAAAGGAATGTCTGAACAAGACCGTCAGGCTCTCATTGACCGCATTACAGATTCTGTCTCTACTGGTGACAATGGGCGTAAACGTATCAAAATCAAGATAAACCGTAACGATAATCGTATTGATTCAGACAATGACAACATGGATATTCAGGTTTTTAAATCAAAAAAGAAACCTAAAGCGAAAGTTAAAAAATACTTCAAGGATAAAAATGGTGTCTGGAAAGATGAAGAAGTAGAAGTGGAGACCGATGTAGACGTTCATGTTTTTGGTTTCGATGACCGAGAGTTGGAGAAAATGGGAAAAGATATTTCAAAAGAATTTAAGAATTTTGGCGATAATCTACCAAGTCAAGACGAATTGATGAGTTCGTTACGACCAATGATGAAGCAATTAAAAGGAACTTTCTCTTTCAATGACGGTGATTTTATGCCTTTTAATGAATCTAAAACTGTAAAAAGTTTGAAGGCATATCCCAATAAACCATCAAATAATAAGCTTAATGTTAGATTTTATTCACCAGAAAAAGGAGACATAACTATCTCAGTAACAGACGTTAAGGGGAAAGAAGTTGGTTCTGAAAAAGTAAAAGATTTTCAAGGAGAATACATGGGACAAATCAATCTGAAATCTGATGTAAAAGGAACATTGTTTGTAACAGTTACACAAGGTGAAGACGGAGCAGTTCGTAGAATTGTAGTGGAGTAACCTTAAACTGTTGATGTTTGAATCGTTGAAGAATTCAGTCGTTAACAAAATAAAAACCTCTCAAAATCAATGATTTTGAGAGGTTTTTATTTGAATGTACTACCAAACATCGAACAACAATTAACGAAAATCGACCCAAGAATCAAGGTATTGGTAAAACTTTGCTTTCCTTGAATGTCGAGAGAATTACCATTGTCTGAGTAGATGCTACTTCTTCAATTTCATTGATTTTTTCAAGCATCAGTTTCTGGTAAGAAGCAATATCTTGTGCGATAATTTTCAGTAAAAAATCACCCGAACCCGTAACGTGATGACACTCAATTACTTCTGGAATGGCATTAATCTGAGACACAAATGATTCTGTAACTTGTTTTTTGTGTCCCGTCAAGGTAATTGTAACGAAGGTCGTCACACCTAAACCAACTCTATCACGATTCAATTGTGCATGATAACTCTGAATAATCCCTGAAGTTTCTAATTTCTTTACACGTTCAAGTGTGGGAGCAGGTGAAAGTCCGATTTCTTTTGATAATTGAGCATTCGTAATCTTGGCATTCTGTTGTAAAATTTCCAAGACTTTATGGTCAATCAAGTCTAATTTCATTGTACTCATTTTGTACGGATTTAGATTGTTTTGCTAACAGTAAAATAGATATTTTAGGTTGGTATGAAGCAATACAACAAAATTACGCACTTTGGGGGAAATATCTAAGAAATATTGTAAAAATCGTGATTTGGAAAATAATATTTTTATTTAATGGCAATTTGAAGTAAAAAAAGTAATAATATTTTGTGATAGACGGAATTTTAAATTTTAAGCGATGAGCAATGAGTTGTGAGCTATGAGCTATATAATTTGAACTCACAGCTCATTGCTCACTGCTCAAAACTCACCGCTTTGAGACTTTATTCAAAGAGATTCCCTTCTGGCGACTGCACTTGAAACGACCATCATCAACGGCACTTTTTTTCTTATGTTTGGTTGCTCGCCCTTGCACACGTTCACGCCACATTCGCCAAGAGGATGGTTTCATTTCTCGTCGCATTAACTCAATTACTTGTTGTTCTTTCAGCCCAAATTGTGCCAAAATTGCATCAAAAGGCGTACGGTCTTCCCAAGCCATTTCAATGATTCGGTCTATATCAACCTCAGAAAGTACTGGTTTTGAAGGAGTTTCTGTTGGTTTTAATGATGTTTCTTCCATGAATTTGTTTTTCTACTACAACCATCTCTCAAATATTTTGTTCAACAAGGAACGGAAAAACGCCGTAACTTGTCATTCAATTAGGTATTCAATTAAATTATTTTATGAGACAAACGATTCTTTTATTTTCCTTGATATTTCTTCAATCTTGTCAAAGCCAAGAAACCACAAAAATTAGCCTTTATTTTGATATGAAAGGTTATATCGCTAATCAAATAAATCTGCTAAATATCTCAAAACCAAAGGTTTCTAAGACCGTCACCGTTGGCGATAAAATAGAAACCAAAGTAATTAGTGGCATTGATTGGGCGAAAGAATTAGAGTTTTTTGTGGAAAGCGACCTCAATAAACCTGCATTTGTGGGTAGTTATGATATTGTAGAAAATGATTCTTTGAAAAGTTATCAGTTAAAATCTTCAGGAAAAAACTTAGTTAAGTATCTGATTATCAAACAAAAACTTGATGGTAAGGAAGAAATTTCTGCTCAAATCAGCGAGCGTAATTATCTCTATGAATCAGAGAAAAACTTACAGGCTGTTTTCAAGGATAAGAAATTAAAGTCGTATCAAATAGAAGGTTTTCAGAAAGTGATTTTAGGAGAAAAGAAACCTTTTAAAATTGCTGGGGAGATTTTGTGAGAGAATAGTTCTCTCTTACATCAATTGCCCAAAACTAAAAAACCGTTACCTTTGTAGCCCAATTAATATTTATAGAATTTATGTTTTTAAATAGAATAAAGTCGAAAGAATCAGGTATTTTATTGTATGGTATTACGCCACCAAAAATTCAGGTAGAAGCACAAAGAGTCATTGAAATTGCCGAAAAAACTTTGGCACGTTTATACGACCTTGATATTGATGCCTTAGTCGTTTATGATGTTCAGGACGAATCTGCCCGCACAACCGAAGAAAGACCTTTCCCTTTTCTGAGTGCCCACGACCCTTTTGAATTCGCTAAAGACCATCTTCATTCGCTCGAAATCCCCAAAATTATTTATAGACCAGCAGGAAAATTTACCCAAGACGAACTCAGTATTTGGATAGATGACTTGGTGTCTCATGGATTTTTTCCTGTATTTGTAGGCGTTCCTGCTCCAGATTTTGTGCCAATCACGAGTTTACCAGAGGCGTACGCAATTTGGCGTAATCACCAAGAAAACTCTGCCGTTGGGGCGGTCATGATTCCAGAACGCCACGCAGTTTTGAATGATGAAGACCAAAGAATTCTAGATAAAATGTCTTCTGGTGTAAGTTATTTTATTTCTCAGTGCGTTTTTAATGTTGACTACGCCAAACGGGTAATTGATGATTTGACAAAAACTTGTACCGAAAAAAATATTGAATTACCTACTATTATTTTTACGCTAACTGCCTGTGGTTCAATCAAAACACTTCATTTTATGGAGTGGTTGGGTATTCATATTCCAGAAGAATTGAAAGCCGAGTTTAGGGCTTCAGAAAATATTTTAGAAAAATCGGTTGATGTCTGTATCACGATTGCCGAAGAACTGATTAACTATTGTTCAGCCAAAGGCGTACCATTTGGTTTCAATATCGAAAGCGTTGCCATCAGAAAAGACGAAATCGAAGCCTCTATTTTTATGACCAATAAAATAGGAGAAATGTTGAAAGAAAGAGGAATTCGGAAGTAAAAATTGATAAGTTTTAAGTTGATAAGTTGCCAAACCAGTAACTTATCAACTCAAAATTTAAAAATTAAGCCCAGCTAAAATTTCTCCAGTAAAGCCATATAAAAACCATCGCAACCTTCTTTGGCGATGGAAGTTCTTCTTTCGCTTATGAGTTTTTATTTTTCAACACCTGAGAATATTTACTAAAGATTTCTCCCTCTCTCTCCAAACCCCAATTTGACGCATTAACTTCTTTACATTTCTGATAATCAATGCTTTAGCCCATCATAATCTTCAATTATAAACAAGCCTTAACCGTAAACTAAGTATTACACATAGCTATTTGTTATTTTCTATATATTTGATACGATTTTAATATTGTACAGAAAATAAGCAAATACTATGAAAAAATACTTAATCCTTCCCAAGCCCGTAATTATCATTGTGTTGTGTGTTTTAATATTTTCAAGCAATGCTTGTACTACTATTCATGCCTATCAAGTAGGTGGTCCACAAGGGAGAGAGATGGGCAATCAACCTGGAACTGAATGGGAAAGTAAAAGAACAAATACCTTCTTGTGGGGTGCGGTTAGACAGGATGTGCAAATCAAAAATTGTTCGTTAGGAGATGGCTCTCGGCTAAATATTGAGGAGTTTAAAATTGAGAAAAACTTTGGATCTATCTTGGCTAATATTCTAACATTAGGGATTTGGGAGCCTGCAAAAATTAGTTGGAGATGTGCTAAACCAAAAAACTAAAGTCATGATTAGAAGAAACGGTGCAAAAACATGGAAAAATATTCATGTTACTACCAAATTAGAACTTGAAGACTTAATTGATGTTGACAATTCAAATGCTCAGGGGCACTCGGTAAGTAATTATGAAATTTTAAACCAAACTTCGGACGATATAAATAGCCTTATCAAAGAAGCAAAATTGAATAATAAACATATCCGAGCAATTGGGGCAGCATGGGCATTGTCGAAAGTTCAAACTACTGAAAACTGGTTAATCAATACCAAATTACTGAACAAATGTATTGAAGTAGAAAGCGACTGTTTTCATGTTGATTATCCTACCGACAAAAAACCTTTGCTTGTAATTGCCCAATGCGGAGTATCCGTTGCTGAACTAAACGTTTACTTAGAACTGCCAAAGAGTGCCAACCAAATAGCTCGTTCATTAAAAACAACAGGAATTGGGGCTGGACAAACTATTGTTGGGGCTGTTTCTGGAAATACCCATGGTGCAGCCGTGAATTTTGGTGCTGTTCCCGACTTCGTTGTGGCAATTCAACTATGCAATGGTACAGACAGCCCAATCTGGATAGAACGGAGTGATTACCATGTGATGAATCAAGTATTTGTGGATAGAGTAAATTCAAAATTGATACAAAACTCGGATATTTTCAATGCTGTTTTAGTTGGTTTTGGGGCATTTGGTGTTATTACCGCCTTCGCCATAGAAACCGAACCTTTGTATCAGCTTACGTTTCCCAAAATTGAAGAAGTTTCCCAAAATAAACTTGGTTCATTACTTGGTTCTCCAGACTTTTATAGTGGGTTACATCACCTTGAGTTTGTCTTCAATCCTTACGAAGATGATAGCTTTTATCTTATTGCAGGAACGAAAGTAAAGTATGAAACGGGGCATCCCATACCAGCCCCATTATGGATAATTACTAATAAACTGGGATACGCCCCAGGCGACTGGACAACAAAAATTTTATTAAAACTTCCATTTGTTTCTGGAAAATTCAAATCAAATGTTCAGTTCAAAGAGTATTTAAAAAATGCCGTCCTGAGCAACGTAAGAGGCACTTCTGGTCAGCTTTACACTGCAACCATAACGTACTTAGAAGGTTATAATGAAACAGCATTTGCAGTTTCGATTGATGATGCCATCACAACGATTTCAATATTAAAGCAAATAACCAGAGCAATGAAATTACCGCTTGTGATTCAAGCAAGGGTAGTTAAACCAGGAAAAGCAACTTTTGGATTTACCAATCTTTTGCCTAAAGCCGTGGTATTTGAGTTTGGTATCGTAAACGATTCAACATACCCAGAATTTGAACAAATGTTAATTGATCAATTAAGAAATGCAAATGTTAAATACACGCTGCATTGGTCTAAAAATTCATTAGTCAGCAGAGAAAGGCTTGTGGAAATGTATGGACAGACAAATGTTGATATTTGGAAAAATAGTAGAAACACACTCTTCAACAATGACACAGAACTAATGCGGGTATTCAATAATATACATTTAGAAGAAGCAGAGCTTGATATGTGAAATCATGCTCTTGCTCGCTCCAAATTTGAAAAAACCTTGTAAACTCTAAATTTGCAAGGTTTTTTTATGAGTAAAATCCTTATAGATTAGGACAATTACTGCGAGGTTTGTAATTATTTTTAGCTAAATTTAATAAAAACCCTTTCCCAGTAAAAATGAAATCAAAAATCTATGTCATCGGTAGCTCAAACACTGATATGGTGATTAAGTCGGAGAAACTTCCTGCCCCAGGCGAAACGGTAATCGGAGGAGTTTTTTTAATGAATGCAGGTGGAAAAGGGGCTAATCAAGCGGTTGCGGCAGCAAAATTGGGGGCTGAGGTTATTTTTGTCAGTAAAGTAGGCAATGATATTTTCGGGAAACAAGCCGTAGAAGGTTTCAAAAATCTTGGCATTAATACCGATTTCGTTTTTACAGATTCCGAAAATCCTTCGGGCGTTGCTTTGATTTTGGTGGATGGTCACGGAGAAAATAGTATTTCTGTGGCATCAGGGGCAAATGGAAATCTACAAATTTCGGAAGTTCAACAAGCCATCGACAAAGTTCAGTCGGGAGATACTGTCCTTTTGCAATTAGAAATTCCTTTACAAACTGTTACAGAAACCATTAAAAAGTGTTCAGAAAAAGGAGCAAAAGTAATTCTGAATCCTGCCCCAGCTCAAAAATTAGATGAATCGTATTTTAAATATTTGAGTATGATTACGCCCAATGAAACCGAGGCAGAAATTTTGACGGGCATAAAAGTAACTGATTTAGAAACTGCCAAACAAGCAGCTAATGATTTTCACAGTAAAGGAATTCAGGAAGTTATCATTACGCTGGGGTCAAAAGGGGCATTTTATAGTAATCAAGATAAACAAATCTTAATTCCAAGTCCCAAAGTTGTTGCCGTTGATTCAACTGCCGCTGGTGATGTTTTCAACGGAGCTTTATGCGTTGCCATTTCAGAAGGTCAAGCCATTGAAGATGCCATTGCGTTTGCTTGCAAGGCAGCATCCATTTCGGTTACACGTATGGGAGCTCAGGCATCAGCACCTACTCGGGAGGAAGTTTTGTAAACTTTTCAAATTCATAAATCAATGAAAATCAATGTATTAGTTTTGTCACTCATCAGTTTTGTGTCTTTTGCTCAAAAGGAAATTTCTTTAACAAAAAGCCAGTTGAAGGATAAAATCATGGGCGGTTGGGCTGGTCAAACCATTGGCGTAACTTTTGGAGGTCCAGTCGAATTCAAATTCAATGGTACGATGATTAATGATTACCAAAAAATCCCTTGGTATGATGGTTACATCAAAAAAACGA
>JAAFJL010000089.1 GCA_013298865.1 Cytophagales bacterium
TGAACTTTTAACTTTTTACACAACCTCAAATCTATAAAAATGGATTGTTTTTCTTGAAAAGAATAATTCACAAAATTACTCAATATCATTGATTTTTTACACGAAAAAAAATATACTAAGGTTGCCTTGCTTACGGGCAATTATTGAAGTTTGAATTGGTGAAAATTATCTCTCTTATTTTACCAATTCAAACTTCAACAAACCAATAATTACTAAAACACCTGACATTTGCAATGATTTATATTAGTATTGTACAAAAAAAATAAAAATAGTACAAATTTTTAGTAGAATAAAAAGAATGAATTGTACTATACTCCTATGGCGTTGTACTATTCTAAAAGATTGGTTTATTTTGTAAATAAATCAAAATATTGTTTTTGATTGCTCAAATTAGCCATTTTCCTTACTCCCATGTACATTAATACGATTGCCAGTTATTTGCCCGAACAAGTCATTACGAATGCTTATTTTGAAGAATTGAACGGACTGACCGAAGAGTGGATTATTGAAAGAACTGGAATCAGGGAGCGTCGCAAGGCATCTTCTGACGAGAATACTCACACCATGGGCATAGAAGCTGTTAAAAAAGGCTTAGCAATTCTCCCTTATGATTATACCGAAATTGACCTTATCGTGGGGGCAACTTATACACCTCATGACGTAATCGTGACGCTCGCCCATGCGGTTCAGCACGCCATTGATATTCCCGAAATTCCTGTTGTCACTATCTCGGCGGCTTGTTCATCTTTGTTGAATGCCATCGAAATTGTAGAAGGATATTTTGCCATAAACAAGGCAAGCAAAGCATTAGTAGTGGTTTCAGAACACAATACCATTTATAATAACGAAGACGATACCAAAGCAGGACACCTCTGGGGCGACGGTGCAGCCGCAATTTTTATTTCCAAAGAAAAAATTACAGAAAACGACTGGCAAATCCATGACCTCATTACGGGCGGGGCAGCAACCGTAGGCAAAGCCACCGAAAGCGTGACCTTGAAACCTTTGGAAAAAGGTCTGATTATGCCCTTTGGTAAAGATGTCTTTATCAATGCTTGTACCTATATGCCCAAAGTGAGCAATCAGATTTTGGAACGAAATAAGCTCTCGGTTGATGACATCGCCTACATCATTCCGCACCAAGCCAACCTGAGAATTACCAAAAATGTAGCAGGAACTTTGGGCGTACCCGAAGAAAAAATGATTTCAAATATCCAGTACCTCGGCAATACAGGCTGTGCAGGTTGTGCCATTGCAATGGACGAAAACAAGAATCTTTTTCAGAAAGGAGAAAAGATAATTATCACCGTTTTTGGCGGTGGTTATTCTTATGGGGCAATGTTGGTGGAGGTATAGATGTAAAATAATGATAGGAAATAAATCCTCATAACAAATTGTTGTGGGGATTTTTTATTTCCCTCCAAAACCTAATACATATTACGGCTTTGTTTGTTATCTTCATTGTCAGATATAATTCTTGACAAATTCAATAAAAATTAACACACTACGTTAAATGAGTCTATATTTTTCTTTACTTTGTTATGCTATTGTATCTTTTTGAGACAAAAGAAATAAAGTAAAGAGAATTCAATAAGTTTACTCTTTAAATTCTCGTTACAAACAATTTTCCTACTAATAAATTCTAAAAAATGAATAGAAGAGACGCACTCTCGAAAGTAGCCATTTTGATGGGAGGAACACTGACCGCTCCGACCTTGATGGCAATGAGTAGAGTTGGTGAAAAACCAGCATCAGTGGCTGGAATTGCCGATTTTAGCCTAACGGACACTCAACGAAAAATCGTTGCGGAAGTAGCAGAACATATCATTCCGAAGACAACAACTGCTGGTGCAAAAGATGCTGGCGTACCTGCTTTTATTGAATTGATGCTCAAGGATTGTTACAAACAACCAGAACACGAAAGTTTCTTGGAAGGTGTAACAAACTTAGAAAAAAGCAATTTCTTGGGACTCAGTGCTACTGAACAAGTAGCTGTGCTGAAAAAATTAGAAGCAGAAACCAACGAATTGATGAAAACCTACAATGTAAAGGCAGTAAAAGTGGGTGATAATGTCGATAAGGAATCAATGGATGCTAAGAAAAAGGGAGTTCCATTCTGGCGTTTAATGAAGGAACTGACGCTTTCGGGTTACTTCACTTCTGAAGCAGGTATCAAAGCCTCTTTTGTCTATGAAGAAGTACCAGGCAAGTTTGAAGCCATCAAATTGAAACCAGGACAAAAGGCTTTTGCTTATTAATAAGTAGCTGTCGGCATTTGGCTGTTGGCTATTAGCCTTAAAATCGGAAGTTTATCCAATTAAAAGTGTCGATTTTAAAATATTTGATACTTGTTAAGGAATGGTGAAATATTCACTCATTCTATCATTCACTCATTCATTCATTGTGTATTACATGAACTTAAATATAGATGCTGTAAAAAACCAAACCTTTGATGCCATTGTGGTAGGGTCTGGTATATCTGGTGGCTGGGCTGCCAAAGAATTAACTGAAAAGGGTCTTCGGGTTGCTGTTTTGGAACGTGGACGAGAAATCAAACACGTAGAAGGCTACGAAACTGCCACCAAAGCACCGTGGGAATTTCTTCACAGAGGTCGCCCAGACAATGTAGCCGCCGAAGAATATTGGGCAGGTATGCGTACTGGCTACACTGCTAATGAAGAACATCGTTATCTTTTCGAGAATGATAAACAAAACCCATACATCGAAAAAAGCGGTGGTATGGACTGGATTCGTGCCTACCATACAGGTGGAAAATCTTTGTTGTGGGGTCGCCAGAGTTACCGTTGGAACAAAGCGGATTTCGAGGCAAACCTTAAAGATGGAACAGCAATAGATTGGCCTATTCGTTACGAAGATTTAGCTCCGTGGTACACGTATGTAGAGAAATTTGCAGGAATTTCAGGCACAGCTGAAGGGCTTGATGTTTTGCCAGATAGCCACTTCTTACCAGCTATGGCAATGTCTGCTCCTGAGCTTGCTTTCAAGAAAGGATTGGCTTCTAAAATGAATCGCCCTGTTACTATTGGTCGGGTTGCTCATCTTACGAAACCAACTCAGCAACAAATTGGTATTGGTCGTGGCTCGTGCCAGTTCCGTAACAAATGTATGCGTGGTTGTCCGTACGGGGGATATTTCAGTTCGTTGTCTGCAACATTACCAGCAGCAGCAAGAACAAAACGCCTCGTGATGGTACATAATGCGATTGTTTCGGAATTGATTTATGACGAAAAAACACAAAAGGCAAAAGGCGTAAGAGTAATTGACCAAAACACAATGGCAGTTACTGAATATTACGCAAAAATCATCTTCTTGAACGCTGGTGCTTTTGGTTCAACATCAATCTTGATGCAATCAAAATCGAATCGTTTTCAGAATGGTTTGGGTAATGATTCTGACCAATTGGGTCGCAATATCATGGATCACCATTTGGGTGTAGGTGCAGGTGGTACAATGGAAGGATTTGACAGTGATTATGTTTTCGGAAATCGTCCAAATGGTTTGTACATTCCACGTTTCAGAAACTGGGGCAATGACAAACGTGATTATCTCCGTGGTTTTGGGTATCAGGGTGGTGCAAGCCGTGCAGGTTGGAACAGAGGCGTTGGAATGGACGGTTTCGGGGCAGATTTCAAAGAAAGTCTTACACATCCTGGTAATTGGAGTATTGGTTTTGGAGGCTTCGGTGAAATTTTACCAAATCCAAACAATAGGTTTACGCTTAGTCCAGACCAAAAAGATAGATGGGGTTTACCTCAGTTGGTTTTTGAAACGCAATTTGGTGAAAACGAACTAAAAATGCGTAAAGACATGGCAAACGATATGGCAGAAATGTTAGAAGCCGCAGGTGCTAAAAACGTCAATACTTACAATAGTGATAAAACACATATTGGTTTGGGTATTCACGAAATGGGAACTGCCCGTATGGGACGTGACCCTAAAACTTCGGTTTTGAACAAACATAACCAAGTGCATAGTGTAAAAAATGTCTTCGTGACAGACGGTGCAGCCATGACTTCGGCTTCTTGTGTAAATCCTTCGCTTACGTATATGGCACTTACAGCTCGTGCAGCAAATTTCGCCGTAGAAGAATTGAAGAAGAAGAATTTATAATTACTGAGTTCAATAAAAAAGCCTGTGAGGATTCCATTTCTCACAGGCTTTTTTGTGTTAGAAGAAATTACAAATTCAAAAGAACGTACACTTTTTTTCTTACAATTTCGGAAAAAGCCCACGAATTTCTTTCAATAAATCTTGGAATTTAGGTTTGCTTAGAATGTCTTTTTCATAACATAAATCCATATCAATCAGGTCGTAAGTATGTTTGATTTTCCCTCCAGATGTCACGTTTCCCTTACTGTCGTGGTCACGTCCCATGAGCCATAAAGTATCTGATATTGAAGCAGTTGAAACAATATCATGCGATACAATAATGACCGTATTCAACTCATTGAAATTAGCAATTTCTGTAATCAGTTCCTGTACTTCCTGAATCATGTTGATGTCCAGACCACTAAAAGGTTCGTCCAAAAGCAAGAAATGTTTTGAGCAAAGCAATTGTTGGGCAATGGCAATTCTTTGTTTTTGTCCACCCGATAACTGGGCAGGATAGAGTTTTGCTTTATCCGATAATTTGAAACGGTCGAGCATCAAAGCCATTTTTTCTTTGGCTTCTTTTTCGTTGGGATAGAGTTTTTTAGCAGCTACCAAGAGGTTTCCTTCAACAGTTCTATGACTGAAAAGGGGATAATTCTGTTGCACCACGCCTACCATACCTGCTTGTACGGGTTCGAGTGGGTCACCCAACATAACTGTACCCGTAGTAGGTTCAAGTAATCCCGAAAGGATTTCAAAGAATTTGGTTTTCCCCACGCCCGAAGGACCAAGAAAACCCACAATTTGACCTGTGGTTACATTAGGACGAACAATATCTTTGATTTCGATATTGATGTCTTGTAATATCTGATTTCCGCCAATATTTAGCGAAATATTTTCAGCTTTAAGAATGGTATTTGTTTTTTGAGCGTTCATTTTTGTATCTTTTTATAGAACTTAGCCAATGCCACTAAGGCACGAAGTCTCCAAGTTTTATTTTAAAAAAAATTCTTAGTGCCTTTGTAGCTAATTACTTATCTCTTTTCTAAAGTCAAAGCCGCATAGGGGCAAAACAAGTTTTTCAATATTCCAATGCCATAATCCATACAGATTCCGACAAGTAAAATCACGATTTGGATGGCAAAAACTGCCTCTAAATGAAAGTGTTTGTTTTGGTTCAAAAGCATCGTTCCGATACCGCCTTCTGTTCTTGAAATACCTTCTACCATCGTGAGCATCATCCAAGAAATGGCAAAATTCTGACGGATAATCTCAAAAACTACGTCCATTTTTCCGAGAATAATTACTTCCCAAACAACCTGCCATTCAGGCATACGTAACGTACGGGCGTGATTGAGTTCGTTTTTGGTTACGTTTTCTATTTCTGCAACCATGTTGGTTACGAAGAAAACCGTTATGCCAAAAACCATCAAAGAGACTTTCAGACTATGCCCCGAATGCGTCATCATCGTGAAGACAAACGAAAGTCCAACCAAAGTCAAAAAGCGAAATTTGCTCACCATAAACGCCAACGGTCTGAAAAATGGAACAACCGTAGCGTAAGAAATCAGTAGGGAAATGACGATGGCAATGAGCATAGATTTGATACTCAAAGCCATACTCGTCCAGAGTTCTTGGATGAGGTTATCTTCGGAAATTAACTTACCCAAACTACTAAAAATCTCGGTAGGTTTTGGCAAAAGTGGCGAAGAGGAAAACAGCCAAATCAAAGCTATAACGATGATTTGGAACAAAACCATGATACCAATGGTGGATTTATCGGTTTTGCCGTAGGGTTTAAAAATTTGGAGATATTTGTTCATTTGGGGTTGTGATTTTTCAGTTCTGAGTCTATGAAGTTTAGCAAAGTTTGTTTGTCGGGTAGTTGGAGCATATATTTTGAAATAAATAATTCATTTTCAAGCCCAGCCGTAGCATATTCAACTAATGAATCATCTTTGTCTGCACATAAGATGATACCCACAGGAGGATTGTCGCCTTCGGTCATTTCGTTTTTCCTAAAATAGTTTAAATACAATAACATTTGCCCAGAATCTGCATGGTCGAATTTCCCTAATTTTAAATCTATCAATACGTGACATTTCAGAATTCGATGATAAAAAACCAAATCAATCCGATAGTGCGTATTACCAAAGGTTATACGTTTTTGTCTTGATTCAAAACAGAAGCCTCTACCTAATTCTGATAAAAACATTTGCAAATGGTCAATAATCGCCGTTTCGAGATCATTTTCAGAGTATTGCGTTTTCTCTTCTAATCCCAAAAACTCTAAAAAATAAGGGTTTTTTATAAGCTCTCTGGGTTCAAAAGGTTTTGAATCTTTGATTTTTGAAATAACCCCTGGTTTATCAGTTGATAGTCCTGTTCTCTCAAAAAGTAAAGTATTTATAGCCCGTTCTAACTCTCTAACCTTCCAAGCATTTTTTACCGACTCAATTTCATAAAAACGTCTTTTTAAATCAGAATCAAGACGTGAAAGTTCTATGAAATGAGAGAATGACAAGGTATTTATCAGGGTTTCGACAGGTAACATTAATTCCTGATATGATTTCTCTACTTTTTGTTTCAATTGGTCAGATACTGTATAACCAATTGAAAGAGTTTTGAATTTGGCAGACACTGTCTGCCAAATTTGAGGATATGTCAAATAAAACTGTCTAAATTGTCGAAGATTACGATCTGAAAAGCCAATATTGCCCTTTAATTTCATTTGTTCTGAAATATTTATGAGCAATCGTTTTCCATACTCTGCCCTATCTTCTCCATTTTGTTCAAACTCAACGATATAGTAGCCAATCAGCCAATTACGAATGGTTTGTAGATAATTCACTTGCTTGACAGCTTGGGAAGATAGCTGTTCGTGCGTTGATTCAATGGAATTTATGAGTTGATTAAAATTCATTTTTGAGAATATTAACTAAAAAATTAGGCATTAGTCAAATGATGTTTTTCTTGAATTTTTGAAACTTCGGATTTTGTCAGTCTTCTAACTAAGAAATAATCACGGTAATCTGCACTATCTCAATTATGCCATCTGCATATTCCATGTAGGCTTGATTGCTTGGTAATTCTTCGCTATCATCAATCATAAACGGAAAGCCAGCAAGGTGTTTTTGCTTGCGGAGTGTTAAAATAGACTGCTCTATTTTTTGGTCAAAATTGTATGTAAGTGTCTGCGTTTTCTTCGTTTTTCTAATGACAATACACGGCAACTATCAATCTTCCCAAATCCATCAGACACTGTTCTAAGAGTTAAAAAGGAAAAAAATTGATTCATGATAATAAGTTAAAAACCACCGTTGTTATATTCAACTGATTTAGTATGAATGGTTATTTTACGCTATCTATCCTACAACTTCAACCTCTTTCTTCGGAAATAATAAACTTGCCCCGATGGCTACGCCCAATATTCCGATGATTACATATAAAGAATCCATTGTGGTAAAGCCCCAAGCCTCTAAATAGTGATGTGCAAGCATTTTTACACCAATAAATGTGAGTAAAACTGCCAATCCGTATTTCAAGAAACGGAACATTCCCATGATTGAACTCAGGAAAAAGAACATTGAACGAAGTCCCATAATGGCAAAAACATTAGAGAAAAATACAATATACGGGTCTTTCGTGATGGAGAAAATTGCAGGAATTGAGTCAACTGCAAAGATTAAATCTGTAACTGCAACTACTACAACCACCACAAAAAGCGGGGTTACAAAAAGTTTTTTATCGGTTTTTCTTCTTACAAAAAAATGGTCAATCACATTACGTTTATAAACCGACATATACTTAGAAACAAACTTCACCACGGGATGATTCGCTGGTTCTATTTTTTCGTCTTCATCATTACCAAAGAAAAGTTTTCCGCCCGTATAAACCAAGAATGCTCCGAAAATATAGACAATCCATTCAAATCTTTGTAGTAAAGCTGAACCTACAAAAATGAAGACAAATCGTAAAATTACTGCCCCAGAAATTCCCCAAACTAAGATTTTTTTATAGAATTTTTCATGAATTCCGAAGGAGCTAAAAATCAGAATAAAGACAAAAATATTATCTGCCGAAAGCGAATATTCGACCAAATAACCAGTGATATATTCCAGAGCCATATTGTCCTGAAATATCTGAAGGCTTTTATTGAAGTCATCAGGAAAAAGTGTTAAGTGTTTGGCATACAGATTCTTAGCATTTTCTAAATGTGCGTAATTATCATTGATTCCGTGAACTAAATAACCATAGTTTTTCAGAAAAAAATAAAAACTAATTGCCAGTACCACCCAAATAGCCGACCAGATTCCTGCTTCTTTGAAACTAACAATATGACTTTGCCGTTTGGAAAATGCCCCCAAGTCAACAAGCATAATTACAACTACAAAAACGATAAAACACGTAAAAAAAATAGATTCGTTTGATAACATTTTGAAATAAGTCAGTTAAAAAATGATAAGTTTGCATGAATATTGCTAAAATACAAAGAGATAGTCTTTTCTCGCTATAAAGTTCGGAAAGTCTTTTTAGAATCACTAATTGATTTGTTGAATGAAGCACTCGTTTTTCATATAAATCGTGTAGAAAATCTATTTTCAAATTAGCCCATTTTCAAATTTCCAAATTAATAAATGTATAATAACAAAAAAGTAATCGTTGTGATGCCCGCCTACAAAGCGGCTCTTACTCTTGAGCGTACGTACCGAGAAATCCCTTTTGATTTGGTGGACGAAGTAATTTTGGTTGATGACCACAGTCCAGACAATACATCAGAAGTTGCTAAAGCTCTGGGAATCAAGCACGTAATCAGACATGACAAAAATAAAGGTTATGGTGGAAATCAGAAAACTTGTTATAGCAAAGCTTTAGAATTAGGTGGGGACATCGTGATTATGCTTCATCCAGACTATCAATATACGCCACTACTTTTGGTTGCAATGATTTCTATTATTGGGAATGATTTGTATCCTGTGGTTTTTGGTTCAAGGATTTTGGGCAAAGGTGCATTGAAAGGCGGAATGCCAATGTATAAGTATATTGCCAATCGTTTCCTGACACTTTTCCAAAATATCATGCTCAGTCAGAAACTCTCTGAATATCACACGGGTTACAGAGCATTCTCGAAAGAAGTGTTACAAGCTGTACCTTTTACTAAATGTGATGATGACTTTGTTTTTGATAACGAAATGATTGCTCAAATCTTTTGGAAAGGTTTTGATATTGCCGAAGTTACCTGTCCGACAAAATATTTTGAAGAAGCCTCTTCTATCAATTTTGCAAGAAGTTCAAAATATGGTTTGGGTGTATTGAGGGTTTCCTTGAAATATCGCCTCGCCAAATGGGGAATTAAGTGGGATTTGTTACAGTAGAGATTAAGTTGGTAAGTCTCTAAGTTTTGAAAAGATTAATTAGAAACTTACCAACTCAAAACTTATTCATAAATACTCGCTGCTGATTTCTCGATGATATTTTTTGGTAAAAGCCAAGCCAAAAATGCTCCTGCTTTATTAATAAAACCTGTAATAACCTCTGTCTTGCCTATAAACATTCCCTCAACTGCTTGTTGTGCAACGTCTTGCGGAGTCATGGTCACTCTGGCTGCTGCCTTACGTGCTTTTGCTCCTATGTCTGCACGGTCGTTGAAACCCGTTGTGGTTGCTCCTGGACAAACTACTGTTACCGACACAGAAGTATCTTTTAATTCATGCTTTAAACCTCTTGAAAAGTTTAACACAAATACCTTCGATGCCGCATAGATACTCATCAATGGCATTGCCTGATACGCCGTAGAACTGGCAATATTCAATATAAAAGCCTCTTTTTGGCGTTTTAGCATTGGTAAAAACTCCTGACACATTTCTGTAAGTGTGAGCATATTGAGGGTCATCATAGCTCTATTTTCTTCGACAGAATATTTTTCCAAAGCCCCACTCAGTCCATAACCTGCATTATTTACCAGAACAGAAACTTCCAAATTTTGGCTTTCGCACCAAACTAAAACTTTCTTGGCAACACCTGTTTCGGCTAAATCTGCTGCCATATAGACTACTTTTACGCCTGAGTGTTTTTGTATTTCCTGAGCTAAATCAGCAAGTATTTCTTCTGAGCGAGCCACTAAAATCAAATTGTATTTTCTTCCAGCCAATTCTAAGGCTATTTCTTTCCCGATTCCTTTACTGGCACCTGTTACTAATGCGTATGACATGATTTTTGGTTTTTTTTAGTCATGAGCTTTGAGCTGTAAGCGTTGAGCTTTCTCAAAATTTAAAGATTAATAGTTCCGAGCTTTCTACGCTCATCTTCTTCTACAAATTTACACTTAGGAACGGTAAAATAATAACTTATAAAATTTTAGGATAATTATTTTAAAGATAGTTTTATCAATTTTTGAAGCGAATAGCATTGCTATTTAATGAAAAAGTTGATGAAAATAGCTTTAAAAGAATAGCATAAAAATGATAAGTTATTGTTTTACCGTTCCCTAATCCAAAGAAAAAGCCCCACTAATAGCAGGGCTTTTCTTTGGATTTATTTAGAAATTCCTAAACTCTTACTTTTTAGGAGGCTTCGTTCCACCTGTTGCTGGCGTTGTAGTAGTAGTTGTCGTCGGAGTAGTTCCAACTGTAAGCAGTGCTTTCAACTGGTCAGGATCATCTACTTTAATCTCTACTGCCTTGTTGGCATATTCTTGTGCTTTCACCAAATCTTTGGTCAAATACACGTTGTAACCTACCAAATACTTCAATGCCTCGTAATTATTCTCTTTGTTCTCTTTGTACTGAGATTTTGCATCAGCTTTCTGGAAATCAACCGCCGCCAAGAATTTCTCATAATGCGGAGCAGCCAACCAAAGCGTACCATTGTAATCAATCATCGTATTATTTCTTGCACGGAACAACTGGAATACAGGCCAGTTAGCATTAATAGCAATTGCTTTTGCAAAAGTAGAATCTGCCTTCACAGCCATTGCAGGACGATTAATGGTATCTTTTGCCATGTAAGCCGCCGTATAGTAATAATCAGTTGCTACTTTACTCCAGTCTCCACTACTGATTTGCTGTTTCTTAGTTTTTTTCCAATCAATAGATTTTAAACCATAAGTTGCAGCCGTTTCATATTTTTTTGCAGTGAAAAGCAAGTCATGAATTGAGTTGTAATGATTGTTGTTTGTATCTTGTGGGGCTGCAATTTCATAATTCATAATTGCCAATGAATCTTTCTTCAATGCTTGGTAACCTCTTCCAAGATAGACATAATCCAACAAAATTGGTTTCACCCCAGATTTAAGCAATTGCTCAAGACTTTCAACACCTAATTGTGGTGAACCTAATTCAACATTAGACCAACCTTTCATTCTCATGATGTCATTATCCTTGATACCACCTGCTTCTGCTTGCTTAGTAAATTCCATTGAACCTGTATAATCCTTAGAAAGGAACAACAATTTCGCAGTTTCCAATAAAACTTTTGGCGTAGCTTCTGCCTTCTCAACATACTTTCTGAATTGCTTCGACGCATTCTTGTACTGGCTAAAGATGATAAAATACTCACCCATACGCTTATAGATTGGAGCGAAGTTAGAATCAGTATCCATCGCAGTTTTGTAGCTATTTACAGTCTGTTGGTAGTTTTTACCTCTCAAATAAACTACACCAATTCTTGTGTAAGCCTTTGCAGTTTTGTTTACCAAAATAGATTGCTCATAAGCTGTTACCGCAGGACCACCGTCATTTTTAATCAAAAAGGCATCACCTTTAACAATGTTCATCTCAACCGTAAGCGGCTTCTTAGTTTTTTCAACGATAGTCTCAATAATACGAATTGCCTCACCTGGGTCATTGTTTCCTCTGTTAAACTCCTCTGGCTTGTTTACATCGTAAAACATTGTGTAAGCCTCAGCAATACGAAATAATACATCAGCATTTTTTGATTTTGTATCCAAAATGATTTTGTCAAAAATAGCTTTAGCTCCTGTCAAATTTTTGTTAGCAACCAAGATAGCACCTTGTCCAACAGCATTCATTGGATTTTTAGGGTCAACTGTTGCACCTTTTTCAAATGCAGCTTTTGCGGCATCGAAGTTTCCAGAACGGAGGTTATAATAACCCAAATAAAAATAGTTATCGGCTGTGGGAGCAGATGCAACCAGACCTTCAAAAGTAGCTTTTGCTTTTCCTGGTTTATCTCCATCCAACTGTGCCATACCATCCTGAACTGTTTGTCCATTTGCCACACTTGCAATCAACAAGCCCATGGCAACCAACAGAGATTTCATCTTCACTTTCATTTTTGTATTCGGTTAGTTTGTAAATTTTTAAGTTATACTAAGTAAATTCTTTTTTGTACGTTTCAACCAATAAATATCACTATTGTTTTGAATTGAACATAAAACACAAAATTAATATAAAAAATTGTAAGCTAAGTACAAAATTATCTTTGGTGTGACGTAATTTCCATCAATGCGTCATAATCATTTTATAGTGGGTTCTCAAACCTACTAAGGAGCATCGTTATTGGTCTTAACTTGGCGAATCTGAATCTGACGAGTCATCGGAATCAAACCACTTTTTAAAACAATTAATTGCCCATTGTCGCCAGTCATGTAGTTGATTAAACCTGTTCCTAAACCCCAATGTGCTTCTTTTAATATAATTTTTATTTCTCTTCTGAGTGGATATTTTTTCAGAGCAATGTTATAGCCGAAAGGCTCATAATAATCATCTTTTGAAGGATTCTCGACTTCAGCAACTGCCATAACCCTGATACTTCTGATAAAATTAAGGGCAGACGTATCTTCACCGTCGCTTATCCAGTTCACGCCAATCACCCCTAAAGCATCTTTATGCGTTTTCACATATTCGATTACTTCTTTATTATTTTTTAAGGCGAAGAATGGCACTTTTGTTTTTCTATCAAGATTGAATCTGTCCATCAAAAAACGCAGGTTACTCGAATTCGGATTATCAAAAACCAGCGTCACTTTTCCAGATGTCTTTCCTCCTATCTCGTTCCATTTAGATTTTTTACCTGTCATGAGGTCTTTCAAATCTGACATTTTTATGAGTGTATCTCTATTTTCTTTATTGATAATCAATGCCAAACCATCAGCCGCAAATTTGAAACTTCTGTACTGAATATCTTCTTGCTTGAATATCTCTTTCTCATCATTGGTCAATTCTCTGGCTACGGTTGCAAAACGAGCTTTCCCATTCAGCATCATTCCGATGGCTTCAGCTTCTGGTTTCGACACAATGTTTACTTTTGTTCCTTTATAAGACTGCATAAAAGCATACACTTCTGCTTCAAGAATTGGGGCAAATGACTCATCAACGGCAATTGTTATTTCACCTTTTGTTGGGTCATCAGCATTACTTTTCTTTTCGTCTTTCTTATCATCACAAGACACCAATAAAAAACTGGCTGAACATAACAGGATTATTAAAAAATTTATCTTTTTCATTTTTCACAGTATTTATTTTTTAGATTCATCATAATACTGGTACGACTCCTTATCATCATCATCTTTTGCTTCACTTTTTAGTTTCTGATATGCTCTGTAACCTCTGAAAGAACCGTATGCAAAAACCAATACTCCGAGTGCAATCACCCAATTGGCATCAGCAAAAATCATTTGTGCAATATTTGAAAGTGGATTCAAAATCAAATATCCACCCATGAAGCAATAAGCCAATGCTACAAATGCACCCATCAAACCATTTACTTTATCAGACATTTTTTTATTTATTTACTAAGACTTTTACTTTCATTCGTACAATATCAAAGCTCATTGCTCAAAGCTAAGTATTGCTTAGAAAAATGAAACCTGCCAGTTAGACTGACAGGTTCCGAAATTTTATTGAGGACAATACCTACTATTCCGACAACACGAAGTTAATCGGTACAGTAAATCTTGAACGTACTGCACGTCCAGATTGTTTACCAGGAGTCCATTTTCCTACTGATTTGATTACACGAATAGCCTCTTCGTCGCAACCAAAACCAACTGATTTCAAAGTTTCAACATTTTGTATTGAACCATCCGTATTTACAACGAACTGCACATATACTTTTCCCGAAACATTGGCACGTTGTGCAGCAGCAGGGTACTTTAAGTTTTTACGTAAAAAGTTAGCAAAAGCTGACAAACCGCCAGGGAATTCTGCTTGTTGTTCTACCGCCGTAAAGATTTCCTCTTCAACTGGTTTTGGTGGTTCAACTGGGGCTTCTACTTTTTCTGGTTTTGCATCTGGGTCAACTGGTGGCTCGTAAGTTTCAGTTTCTCCTTTTACAGTTTCAGATGCTGTATTACCTTTTACTTCTTCTGGTGGTGGCTCAGGCTTTTGTACTTCCTCGTCACGCTTAATTTCTGGTGGCAAGAATTTTGTTGTCGTCACCTTCGGAATTTCTTTCGGTGGTGGTGGCGGCGGTGGTGGTGGTGGCGGTGGCTTCACCTGTTCTGCTTTGGGTTGGTCAATTTTCATTGCCTCAATGATAACCTCTTTTTTCTGCTTTTTCAAAGTTTCACTAATTACTTGTGAAACAACAGAAATCAAAAAGGCTCCAACAATGGTAGCTGTACCAATCAATATTGAACGAGTCACGATACGCTGATAATTTTTTCTCAAGTCATAAGCACCATACTCTTTGTTCTTATCTTTGAAAATTATGTCATCCAGCGTAGCATTTGGACTTATTGTTTGTGACATATTATTGAATGATTTTCGATTTAACTTTTAAAAGGAGCTGAATTTCCTTCTTAATCTAAATTACGTTACCGAATCTGTACCGAAGATAAAACTATTTTTTTAGTTTTGCAACTATTTTTTTAGTTTTCTTGTAATTTTATTACTTACCAGAATCTTTAATCATCTTTTCTGTGAGTGGATCCATTTCGAGCAACGCATAACGCTTATTCTCTGTAATAGAACATTCATCCAGAAAATCAACCATGTTTCTGTATTTTGCACCTTTGGTTGGTTTTACTACAATAGTAAAGTTTGTTCCAATTCTTTTTTTGTAATCAAATAAAATTTGTCTTATGCCCGTAGCTGAGTAATCGGTTACTTCTAATTTCGTATCGGGTGCTCCTGGAATGCCTTGATAATAATAAATCTTTTTTTCATCTGGGCTTACCGTGAGTGTTTCCGATAACTTAACTGGTGAAGTTTCCTTTGTATCAGTCTTGTCAGGCATACTTAGTTGCATAGTTACGGGCTTCGACAACGTGGTTGTCAACATAAAGAAGGTAATTAACAAGAAACCCAAATCCACCATTGGTGTCATGTCAATTTTGGTTGACATTTTTTTGGCTCTCTTTTTACCACCTTTGCCCCCACCGTCCTGAGCTATTTCTGCCATTGTATTGGAGTTTTAAAATGTGATAATAAATTCGTCAAATCAGAGTTTTATAGTACCCTGCCCTACAAGTGCGGGGCAGGGTGAATAAACTACTGAGTACAACTTATTTATTTTGGTTTGTTTTCTGGTCCTGTTACAAGCTGGAAAACATTAATATTTTGGCTCTGCAATGTTCCTACTACTTGGTTGAATACTTTGTAGTTTGATTCTGCATCACCTTTAATTACTACGCTCAAACTCGGAGCAGCCAATTTTGCATAGCTTACCCAGAGGTACAACTGATTATCAGCCGAATCACAAGGAATTCCTTGATATAATCCTTTTGCTTTTACTTCAGTCTTACTCAAATCAAGTACTTGACGCATTGCTCCTGCGGGATAACCCACGATTTCTGACGCCATAAAATTGTTCTTCTGTTTTTCAGAAAGAGCAACTCCATAACGATTCGCCATACGATCTAACATTGATTGCTGAGCTTCCTTATTGTCTGTTGACATGAATATCTTACCGTCATTTGCTACTGAAATCGTAATTGTTCCAGTTTGAGTGTTGACAGGTCTTTCGGAAACTGATGTTGGTGGTAAGATTGTTACTGCTTCATCTGGGCGAAACTTTGCCGTTAACATGAAGAAAGTTAGTAACAAAAAAGCCACGTCACACATTGCCGTCATATCCAGAGACACACTTTTCCGTTTTATGCTAACCTTTGGCATATCTTTTCTGGTTTGAAAATTTGAAAACTAATTAATTTGAAAATTTGGTTGAAAACCTTTTCAGGATTCAATTTTGATTTCATATTAATTATGATGAGTTGCGTAGTTTTGGTTAACGCTCAAACCGATTTCGTCAATGCTGTAAGTTAACTCATCAATACTTGAAGTAAAGAAGTTATAACCTACAATACAGATTGCCGATGTACCAATACCTAATGCCGTGTTGATTAGGGCTTCAGAGATACCATTTGCCAAAGCAGATGAATCTGTTGAACCACCCGACTGACCCAATGAAGCAAAGGCACGAATCATACCCATTACCGTTCCGAATAGACCTACGAGTGTTGAAACCGAAGCCAATGTTGCGATAATTGTAAGATTTTTCTCTAACATTGGTAATTCCAATGAAGTAGCTTCTTCAACTTCTTTGCTCAATGCAGATAATTTTTGCTCTTTGTCCAAAGCTCCGTCAGTAATCAATTGCTTGTATTTCTTGATAGCTGCCAAAGTTACATTTCCTACAGAACCTTTTTGTCTGTCACACTCTTTCAACGCACCGTCGAAATCATCTTTGCTCAAAAGATCTTGTATCTTACGAACAAAAGCATTTACATCGCCATTACCTTTTGCTTTTCTGATTGTGAAGAAACGCTCAATTGCAAATACCATTGCTGTAAAGAAACAAGTCATTAAAATAGGCACAACCCATCCTCCTTTGTAAACTGTACCGAAAAAGTCGTGTGGATGTCCTTTTTCTGCATCCCCGCCCTCGAAGTGTGATGCAAGACCGAAGTATCCGTAAAAGAATACGAAAGCTACGATTGCGAGAAGTAAAATAACTAAACCTGACGAAATTCCGCCTGATTTTTTCTTTGCTGGTGCTGCTGGTTTTGCAGCTGGTTTTGATTGTTGTGTACTCATTAGTTTGAGAAATTGGGTTTAAGTTAACGAAATGAATTTTAGGTGATTTAAAAAATAAAAATAATGTAAAAGACGTGAATTCAGAATAAAATATTGAAATTCTTCACTTTCACAGATAAACAAAACTAACAGAAAATTCTTTTAATTGATGCAAGTCTATGACTAAGTTTTTCCAAAAAAATTGTTATCTGCAAATTCATTTTTGTACTATCTCAATATTTATTTAGCCTATTGCATCTTTTTGATGTATTTTTTTTAGAATGAGTCTTAATGTTTTTTTTTCAAAAAATGTTAAATTTTTAGTCTTCTAAAATGATAGACAATATTCGATTTGCTAATTCTGAACTTATAAAATCGTCAGTGACAATTTCAAGTGACAAAGGTTTCAGCATTTTTTCCACAACAGAATGATTCCCTTTATAGAATATCTTGATTTTTTTATTGGCTTCCAAAGGATAAAGTCTTGAAATAAATGGTAGAATTCCTCCTAATTTACTATCAGGCTTTGCTTCAATCAAGACAACTATTGTAGTTGCTTCCCCTATTTGTTGTTGAACTGCATTTAATAAAAAAGTTTCTGAAAAATTATCAATCTCTAAAAATAGTACATCATTAAGTTTATGACTTTGTAAAATTTCCTTCAAAGGGTTTTGATACTTGACCTCCATTGGGTCTGTAATGGCTTGTATATAAATAGCTAATTTCATTATTTTCCTTCTGAGATTGCCAATGCCAAGCGGATTTCATGGTATTGATATTTTTCATCCATAGCTTCAAAAAGGGGTTTCAGGGCATCATTTTTCTTGATACCAAGCGTTTTAGCAGCTCCTACAATTTCTTTTACGGCTTTGGCAGCAATAAATTTGGTTAAATCTATGTCGTTTCGTCCTTCGTCTTTAGATTTTATTAAGTGCGAAAGAATAGTCACTGGATTTAGACCTCTTGCCTGAGCGATTTCTTCCAAAGAAAGTCCTTTGTCGTACAAATCCATGGTATCAATATAGGTCATTCCTTTTACTATCCGAGTGCCTGTTTCAGTATTCTGTCGTGCAAAATCTAAAATTTCATTGATAAATTGTTCTCCGTACATTCTAAATTTCTGCTCACCAATCCCCGACACTGCCATCATCTGAACTCGATTGATAGGTCGTTTCTGTGCCATATCTGATAACGTAGCATCAGAAAAAACTACAAAAGGAGGAATATTCTGAGCATCAGCTAATTTCTTCCGTAATTCTCTTAATTTTTCAAAAAGGGCATCTTTGATAACTTCTCGCTTCGTTTTAGAAGCAGACATTTCCTCTTCTCTTTGTGCCATTTTTTCATCAAATGGTCTGAATCTCACTAAGTTAACCTTCCGACCTTCTTTCAAGACTGCCCAAGAAGCATTGTTCAGTTTGTAGCTGTGTCCTTCGTCATAAGCAATGTCCATTACACCAGAATTAAGCATTTGTTGCAGGTATTCTGCCCATTCTTCCATTTTTAAATCTTTGCCTGCCCCAAAAGTTTTGATTTCGTGGTATTTGTTTTCAATGATTTTCCGATTGTTTGAACCTCTCAAAATATCAATCAACATTCCCATGGCAACTCGTTCGCCTGTACGGGCAATAGCAGAAAGTGCTTTTTGGGCAGTCAGGGTTGCATCAAAGCGAACAGGAGGGTTTTTACAAACGTCACAATTGCCACAATCTTGAGTAATTTCTTCATTGAAATAACTCAATAAAATCCTCCTTCGACAAATCTCTGCTTCTGAATACTGTTTAATTCTGTCCAATTTTGCCAACTGAACTTCTTTCATTTCTGGTGGAAGGTCAGAACTGCCAATCATGTCTTTCCTGACAATAATATCGCTATAACTATAAAAGAGTAGTGTATCTGATTTGAGTCCGTCTCGTCCTGCACGACCAATTTCTTGATAAAAACTTTCCACATTAGAAGGCATAGAATAATGAATTACCCAACGAACATTGGATTTATCAATTCCCATTCCGAAAGCAATTGTGGCAACAATTACGTCCAATTCATCCCGAATAAAATCATTTTGAACTTTCGCCCGTTCGGCAGCGGGCATTCCTGCATGATAATGCTTTGCTTTCACCCCTAATTTTTGCAAAGCCTCCGCAACTGTCTCAGTATTTTTTCGACTTAAACAATAAATTATCCCAATCTGACGGGGACGGTCAGCAATAAAACGATGAATAATTTGCAAACGATTTCTTCCTGGCAAAACCGCCAAAGAAAGATTGGGTCTGTCGAAAGAACTGATGAAAGTCTTTGCTTCTGGAATGCCTAATTGGGTTAAAATATCCTTCCGAGTAACCTTGTCTGCAGTGGCAGTAAGGGCAATTACTGGTACATTCGGAAAAGCATTTTTTAGTACATGAAGTTGCGTATATTCTGGACGAAAATCATGCCCCCAAGTAGATACACAATGAGATTCATCTATGGCAAACATACTGATAGTCAGTGATTTGATAAAATCAAGATAACCTGGAGCAAATAATTTTTCTGGTGAAATATAGAGCAATTTCAGAGAGCCATCCCTACAAGATTTTTCGATTTGTTGTTGTTCTGAATACCCTAAAGTTGAGTTGATATAAGCAGCCGAAACTCCGTTGGCTTGGAGTGCCTGCACTTGGTCGTGCATGAGGGCAATCAGAGGCGAAATCACGACAGTTAGCCCCTGAAAAATCAAAGCTGGAACTTGAAAACAAATAGACTTACCGCCTCCTGTGGGCATAAGTACCATACAATCCTGTCCGTACAAAACCCAGTCTATTATGTCAGCTTGAAGCGGTCTGAATTTGTCATAACCAAAATATTGTTTGAGAACCTGTTCTTTATTTAATGGCATTGAATTTTAGCC
The DNA here is from genome assembly GCA_013298865.1 of Cytophagales bacterium. Taxonomy (GTDB): domain Bacteria; phylum Bacteroidota; class Bacteroidia; order Cytophagales; family Spirosomataceae; genus JAAFJL01. The sequence continues at coordinate 19,978 of JAAFJL010000089.1, forward strand.
CCTAACCCCCAGAAGGGAATGAGACCGTTAAGTTTATTAAAAATGCAAAGTAAATGAAAACCCCGAAAGATTCGTTCCGCATGGGTACAAATCTTTCGGGGTTTGCTTAGTAACTGTCGGCATTTGGCTGTTGGCTATTAGCCTTAAAATCAAAAGTTTATCCAACTAAAAATGTCGATTATAAAATATTTGTTCGTTGGTCTAATTATTGATTTGAAATTCAATATTAATTTTCAAATTATCACATTTCCAAATTTTCAAATTAATTCCTTAACCATAAAGCGGTTGTTCAAATAATTCTACTTCTGGAATTTGCGTAATATCAACCAAATTGACTCCATGACGTTGATAAGCTGGCGTTTCGAGTTCGTTTTCGGTTGGCATTCTTTGGCAAAAAGTATCAATCATTTTTCTCAAACGCAAAGTATCATCTTCTCTTTTATACACAAAAGTTGGTTTCTTTTCTTCTTTCACTTCTACCTCGGCAACAACTTCTTCTGGTATTTCTTCTTCTGCCGAAGTTTCATCCACTACTTCTGCTACTTCTTCTTCCTTCACAAATTTTAATCTTGACGGTTTCACTTCGTCTAATAAATCAAAACCTGCGGCAATTACTGTGATTCTCATTTCTTCGCCCAAGTCATCATCCAAGATAAAACCTAACTTGAAACCTGCTGGTGCTTCGCCAATTTGTTTCATGATATAATCCGTGATGGCTTGTTGTTCCTTCACGCCCATGACTTTACTGGTACTTGTGGCAACAGTAACCAAAATACGTTTTGCCCCCTTAATATCCTTGTTGTTCAATAAAGGAGAATCCAACGCCCTTTTGATAACCTCCTCAGCACGATTCGCCCCTTTGGCTGCGGCAGTACTCATTACGGCTTGTCCTGCATTGCTCAAAACCTTTCTAACATCCTTAAAATCAGCGTTGATTTTACCAGATTTCGTAATAACTTCTGCTACTGATTTTGCGGCATTCATCAAGACATCATCTGCATGAGCGAAGGCTTCAAGGATATTCAAATCCTCAAAAATCTCTAATAATTTATCATTTAAAACTACCAAGACAGTATCACAAGAACGTTTTAATTTCTCGATACCTTCCAAGGCAGCATCAATCTTTTCTGTACCTTCCCAAGAATAAGGGGCTGTCACGATGGCAACTGTAAGGATGTCTAATTCACGAGCAACCCTGGCAATTTCTGGAGCTGCCCCTGTACCCGTTCCTCCTCCCATACCAGCCGTAATAAAGACCATTTTGGTATTATCTGCCAAAAGTGCTTTGATTGCTGCTTCGCTTTCTAAAGCCGCTAAACGACCTTGTTCGGGTTCTGTTCCTGCTCCGAGTCCTTCGGTCAGTACAGCTCCTAATTGCAACTTATTCGGCACTGAATTATCGTTAAGTGCCTGAATGTCAGTATTACTAATTACAAAGTCAACGTCTTTAATACCATGTTCGTACATGTGACGCACAGCATTGCTACCACCGCCACCTACACCGATGACTTTGATGATATTCTTGAAATGACTTTCGGGATTAATTTCGATATTGTGTTCAAAGAATGCCATAATTTTAAAGGAAGGATTTAATTGAATCGAAGAGTTTAATAAACAACAAATATCCGTGATATTACTGCAATTTGGGTTTGCGGCAATATCACGGAAAGAATACTTACAAAGTTTGAATGGGGCGAAAGCAAGGATTATAACTCTTCGCCTATAATTTATCTACTCAAAATTGAAAATTCTTTTCCAAAATATGAACTTTTCCGCAGAAAAGTTATCCACAATTTTCTAAAAACTTATTTTATGGTAAAATTTAAGTGAGAAGCGTAAGATTTTATTAAATCATTGTAAATCAGACAAGTATGTTAGTCGAGTTACTTGAACTTTCCTGATTCTAAAGCATCTTACAAGACTATTCTTCTGCACCCCAACGCCATTGACGACCGAGTTCAAGTTCTTTTTTTAGATTTTGTTTAATGAAAAAATCACGAGTGGCATAAAAATCTAACTTTTTGGCGGGAATTTCGGGGGCATTTGCCAACCCGTAGAGCATCATAGCAGTATAACGAACAGTATTGAGCATTTCGTCTTTTTTGACCAAATCAAATTTATCACAGTTGGCATGGTAACATCCTAAAGCATCTGGGGCGATACTCCCAATTGGTGATGCCGTCGGGATTCCTTCAAGCATAAAACTCTGATGGTCAGAGTGTAGGCCTGCCTGATTAATCATGGTATTCTTGAAATTGCCATCTACTTTCTTAATACATTCTCCGATTTTTGTCATGAGGTCAACCATCTCTGTTCGTCCAGAAGCGTTGAACCCGTTGGCATTATTTGCCATGTCGAGGTTCATCATAAAGACAACATTATCAATCGAATTATTTCTGGTATAACGTTCTATCATGGCTTTTGACCCCAGCAAACCTTCCTCTTCTCCCATAAACATAACAAACTCAATGGTACGTTTTGGTTTGAGATTTAATGCTTTGAAAACCCGTGCAATATCCAGAATCGAGAATGAACCTATGCCATTATCCAATGCTCCATGTGCCAAATCCCAAGAATCTAAATGCCCTCCAATGATAATTTTTTCGTTACGATATTTTTTACTATCTCCCTTGATTGTCGCTACAACATTACGAGCTTTTATCATTTTACTGAAATTTCGCATATTGATAATACTTACCAAATTGGGTTCTTCGGACATCCATTTTCTGATTTGGTCTCCACTTTCGAGTGAGATACAAACCGCAGGAATAGCAATCAAACCTCCTGTTACTGAGGCAGTTCCAGTCAGAAGTACATTTCCTTTTACAGTATTCACGAAGATTACTCCCGTTGCTCCGTACTGAATGGCAAGAGCTGTTTTTTCGGAACGGTGAAGATTACGAGTTCCTTTGATGGGAGGTAAAAGTCCGATATTGACCATCGCAACTTTACCTGAGAGTTTCTCTTTAACTGCCTGAAAATCAGGTTCAAGTCCATTGCCAACATCCACAATTTCAGCAGTAACGTTTGATTCTACTGGAGTCATTGCCAAAGAAACCACCTCTACATCTATAAAGTTGTCACTTTTACGAGGAGCGATTGACAAAGAAACAGTATCTCTCGACCAAGCCTCTACCTGAAAAGGTTGGTATTTTACATCCCTGATTTCGTAAGATTTTAGTAATGTATGAGCAAATTCCTCGGCGAGTTTTCCATTGCCGCTACCCGTGAGGCGATGTCCGATGGTACGACAGGCTTCTCCTAAAGTTTCATAAGCCTTACCGTTTTTGAGAACGTCCTCATTGATTTGTTTGAAGGTCTCAACATATTCTTCTGTATCAATTTCTTTAGGAGAATATGCGGCTGTTAACGAAGCAAGGATTATTACTGTTACTAATACGTGGAGTGGTTTTTTCATTGATAAAGTTTTTTATTACAAAGCTTTTCTTATGCGTAAGAATACTTCTAAATCTTAAAGTCAAAAAGCCACATTACCAGTATATTGGGCAATGTGGCTTTTCATAACCATCTGATAGTTAAACAATTACTGTTTTGTACCTGATGCTAAATTGTTCTGACTGCCAAATTGCTTTTGATAAGTTTCCTGACTGTATTTATTCCAATCTTCTTTTTTGTAGAAATTATCTCCAAAAAAAGTAATGATTTGATGAAACTGTTTTGCGTCCTGATACCCTGGTACTGCTTGAATCAAATTGAATTTTTCGTCCAAATATACAATGGTAGGATAACTCATTTTACCTCCCATCAATCCTGCCGCAGCCTGATGATACCCACCTTGTCCTTGTACGACAAAACTATATTTTTGGCTACCCAAGGTAATGTCTTCTTTCTGTTCTGCGTCTAATTTCACCGCATAGAAGTTTTTATTTACGTAATCTGCAACTTTAGATTCCGAAAAAGTTTTTTGATCCATTACCTTGCACCAACCGCACCAACCCGTGAAAACATCAATCACGATTTTGCGGGGTTCTTTTTGGGTAGCAGTATATGCTTCCTCAAGAGACATCCAATGAATCTTGTGTGGGTCATTATTTTTGGCAACTTCTGCAACAACGGGATGATCCTGAGTAGAAGTTTGTTGTGCGTTGCAAGCGGTATTTGCCGCCACAACGAGTAGTAATAGAAATATTTTTTTCATTTTAAACGCCTGATAATTAGTAGCTAACACAAAGATTCTCTAAAAAATTGAGTTTTCAAAACAAAGTAGAATGTTTCAGAAACATCTTGTAAATTTACG